>CAYOOZ010000009.1:4520-26556 GCA_964405705.1 uncultured Christensenella sp. | reverse complement strand
CCTTTGAGGAACTGATGGGCCTGTTTGCCGCCAAGCAGATTGAGCTCAACGAGATGGAAGAAACGCCACTGATGTCCTATGCCTCCAGGGACGGGCGCAATTACGCCATGGCCGGCGGGGTGGCCACAGCGGTGGTCAATGTGATTCAAAAATTGGAGCCGGGCCGCGAGGTGCCGGTGATGAAGGCGGACGGGCTGTTTGAGTGCCGCAAGATGCTGGCCCTGGCCAAGGCGGGCCGCGCGCGCGGGCACCTCCTGGAGGGCATGGCCTGCCCGGGCGGCTGTGTGGGTGGGCCTGGCACCCTGTCCGTCATCAACCGCGCAGGCAAGGCGGTGGCCGCGTTTGCCGAAACCTCGCCCTATGAGACGGCCAAGGACAACCCCTTGGACCAGGAGGCCCTGCCCAGGGTGTGATGTCCTGGGGTCGCTGCTGTCCCGGGACAAATCTGGCCTGAAGTTGCTGGGACAGTTTGTGCCCACCTCTGGCAGGCCGGGACGGATTTTTGTATAATTGAACTGTTGCAAGGATAATCATGTATAGGAGGAAAACCAATGTTCAAACGGATACTTTCCCTGGTGTTGAGCCTGGCCCTGCTGATGGGTTCCCTGGCTGTCCTGGCTGAAGCCGCGCCGGTTTCAGGCACTTTTGAGGGCAGCGCTGAGGGCTTTTCCAGCGAAACCCACATCAAGGTCTCCGTGACCTTGGAAGAAGGCAAAATCACCGAGGTCAAGGTGGTGGAGCACGCGGAATCCATCGACAAGATTGACGCTGTCGTGACAGCGCTGGAAGAAGTCCCCGCCAAGATGGTGGAGACAAACAGCGCCGAAGTGGACGCCGTGGCCGGCGCCACCTGGACCTCCAAAGGCCTGATGGATGCTGTCAAGGCTGCCCTGGACGCCGCCGGCATTGCCCCAGCCCCGGCTGAGGAAGCTGCCCCCGCTGAAGAAGCTGCCCCAGCGGTTGAGGCCCCTGCCGCCGTTTCCGGCACCTTCACCGGCGAAGCGGAAGGCTTCTCCACTGAAAGCAAAATCAAGGTTTCTATCACCCTGGTGGATGGCAAGATCACCGAGGTCAAGGTGGATGAGCATGCCGAGTCCATCGACAAGATCCCGGCCGTCGTGACCGCGCTGGAAGAAATCCCCGCCAAGATGGTGGAGACAAACAGCGCCGAAGTGGACGCCGTGGCCGGCGCCACCTGGACCTCCAAGGGCTTAATGGATGCCGTCAAGGCTGCCTTGGAAGCTGCCGGCATTGGCGCCCCCGCGGTTGAGGAAGTGGAAGCTGAGCCTGTTGTGATTGAAGGCGCCGGCCTGACCGTGGGCCTTGGCATCAACAGCTCCGGCCGCATTGGCCCGGGCAAGGATGACAAAGAAGTCCAGGTCTATTCCTTCAACCAGGTCTTTGCCGGCGTGATCTTTGACGCAGACGGCAAAATTGTCTATGCCAAATTGGACCAGCTGGAAGTCGCCTCCCCCAACTATGATGGCGATGGCATGCCGCATTTCGCCGGCTTCCCCGGCCAATTGCCCTACCTGTATGACTCTGACCACGACGGCAAGATTGACGCCGTGCTGGAGACCAACGACGAATTGTTCCAGTCCACCATCGCCGGCTGGGAAACCAAGCGCGAGCGCGGCGAGGGCTACAAGATGGGCACCGGCACCTGGGAAAGCCAGATGAACGCCTATGAAGCCTTCTTTGTGGGCAAGACCGTTGAAGAGCTCAATGAGCTGTTCACCCGCGTCTTCTCTGACCGCAATGGCCGCCCCTTGAAGGACGGCAGCACCAATGAGGAGGACAAGGCCAAGTATGACGCGCTGAGCGAAGAAGACAAGGCCCTCTTGGCCGATGTCACAACCGGCGCCACCATGTCCTTAAATGATTCCCACGGCAACATCTTAGCCGCCCTCAAGTCCGCCTATGAGGCCCGCGTTCCCCTTTCCGCCTCTGCCAAGGCCGTTGGCCTGGGCTTTGACTTCTCCGGCCGCTTAGGGCCTGGCAAGGACAACACCGAAACCCCCGTTTACTCCATCAACCAGGTGGTCGCCTTCACCCTCTTTGACGGGGAAAACAAGGTCGTCCAGTCCCTGGTGGACCAGGTTGAAGTGGCCACCCCCAACTATGACGGCGCCGGCATGCCCCATTTCTCCGGCTTCCCCGGCCAGGGCGGCTACAACTATGACTTCAACCATGACGAAGTGGTGGACGGCCGCCTGATCACCAATGACGCCGGCTTCCAGTCTGAGGTTTCCGGTTGGGCCACCAAGCGCGAGCGCGGAAATGACTACAAGATGGGCGCTGGCACCTGGGCCAGTGAAATGGACGCCTATGAAGTGTTCTTTGCCGGCAAGAGCCTGGAAGAGCTCAATGAGCTGTTCACCCGCGTGTTCTCCTCCCGCAATGGCCGCCCCTTGAAGGATGGCAGCACCAATGAGGAAGACAAGGCCAAGTATGACGCGTTGAGCGAGGAAGACAAGGCCCTTTTGGCCGATGTCGTAACCAGCGCCACGATGTCCTTAAATGATTCCCACGGCAACATCCTGGGTGCCCTGAGCGACAGCCTGGACAAGCAGTACGCGGTTGAGATCACGGTTGCTGAGTAAGCCTACACAGCCACAATACGAAAGCCCGGAGCGATTGCTCCGGGCCTTTTTTGTCTGGTGAGGGGCAGGCTTACAGACCCAGCGCGTTGTGCAGGTACTGCCTTGAAATCATGGCGGATTTATAGTTGCATACCGGGCGGGAGTCCAGTTCCACGCACAGCGTGCCCTCATAGCCCGCGCTTTTGAGCGCCTTGTACACGCCCCGAAAATCCACCGTGCCGATGCCCAGTTCGCAAAAGGCGTGCATGGGGTTTTGGTATTTTTCCAAATCTGGGTCCACGTCCTTTAGGTGCACATAGGCAATCCGCTTTGCCCAGCGCTTGAAGGCTTCCACCACGTCCATGCCCGCGATTTTGGTGTGGGCAGTGTCCAAGCAGAGGCTGACCAGGTCCGGGTCCGTGTTGTCCAGGAAGAGCTGAATCTCTTCCTGGGTATAAATGGCCGTCTGCGCATGGGGGTGGAAGCAGGCGGTGATGCCATTGTCCTTTGCCAGGCAGCCAATGCGGTTGGACAGCCGGGCATAAAACAGCACCTTTTCCTGATCCAGGGGGCGCAAAAGCGGCTCGTCCTGCCACATGGAAGCCTGGAGGTTTAAGTGCGTGGCGCCGATTTCTTTCATGAAGCCGATGAACTTGATGGCGTTCTCATAGTCCTTTTCCTCATCATCGTGGTAGTGCTGATAGAGGTTGACCATCCTTAACTTGTATTGATCCAGCAGGGCCTTGACCTTCTTCGCGTCTCCCTCAAAATAATCCATGATGAAGGCAAAGTTCTCCACCTCCTCATAGCCCAGGTCGCTGACCTCGCGCAGAAACTGCTCAAACTCCCAAGTGTAATTGTCCTTGTGGTTGACCAGCCAGGTCCATCCGGTGTAAGCGATTTTCATATAAGCCTCCTTCAATAATGATTCTTGGTCTCATTTTTCCAGTCAAAAGACGCGCTGGTATAGGGTTGATACCACCTTGGAATCAGGCGTGTAAAGCCATCATAGTCCAAAAAAGCCTGATGGAAGCGCTGGACCATGCCCTCCACCTCGCTTGGGCCAAAGGGGCGGGCCCAGCGGATGGAGTACAGGGTGCTGCCCGCCACGTGCACAGCAAGCGCGCGCCAGAAGCTTTCAAGCGGGTCGCCCTCAAAATAGGCATGCACCTGACCAATGGCAAAGGGCACGGACAATTCCACTGTGAAGGATTGGAGCTTCATAAACTCCTCCGCCCGTTCCCCTACGTCAAAGCGATTAAAGTCAATGGCGTTTAAGCCGCCGTCCTCGCCCAACACCAGGTTGCCCGGGTGATAATCCCCGTGCTGGCAAACAGGCAGCCCCTCGTCCAAGTCCTGCAGATGCCGCTGCGCAAAGGCCAGGGTTTGTTCAACCGCGCTGTCAAAAAGGCCCATCTCCCGCACCTTGCGCAGCTTGTTTTCATACTTTTTGGCGCACTGGCCCATTGCTTTCCCTTGGGGCAGGTGGCTTTGGTGGATGCCGCGCAAGAGGCGCCCTGCCTTTAACCCCAGGGCATACTGCGCCTGCTTGCTTTGTTTGCCCAGCACTTCAGACAAATCCTGGCCTTTTACCCACTCCAGGAGCATATAGCTAAACAGCCCGTCCTCTGACAGCCCGACAAAAAAGGGCTTGGGCACGGCCAGGCCAGCCTTGTGCAGGTGGTCGATGAAGCCAAACTCCTCCTGGTGCATTTTTAGGCTGCCGCCCGGGCGCACGCGCAGCAAATGGTCCCCATCCTGATACACAACACGGTACTTCATTTCCCGGGACCAGCCTTTTTCAACCTTCTGGATGGCCTTCCACTCAGCCTTGAGGGGCAGCCCCTGATATTCCAAGGGTAAATCGTTGCGCTGTCTATTCATCCAAACTCACATAAAGGCCGCCAAGGCCGAATTACGCCCTGGCGGCCGTGTCAAACCCCCTTTTAGCCAAAGAGGACTTGGTTCATCACGCTCTCCAGGTATTCCTGCATGCCGGAGGCGGGCAGGGGCGCCTCGCCCTTGCTGATAGCCTTCTCCGCCAATTCCTCCAGGGAAGCAGAGCCGGCGCGGATTTTCTGGCCCAATTCAGAGGAAAAGGAGGCATAGCGCTCCTTCACAAAGCTGTCAATGCGGCCGTCCTCCTGCAGTTCCACCGCCTTGATGAGGCCCAGGGCAAAGCTATCCATGCCCAGGATGAAGCCCAGGAACATATCCTCCGGGGTGTGGGAGGGGCGGCGGTTTTTGGCGTCAAAGTTCAGCCCGCCGGTCAGCCCGCCGGCTTTCAGGATTTCACACATGGCCAGGGTGGTGTCATAGACATTGGAGGGGAATTGGTCGGTGTCCCAGCCCAAGAGGTTGTCGCCCTGGTTGGCGTCCACGCTGCCCAACATGCCATTGATGGCGGCGATGCGCAAATCATGCTGGAAGGTATGGCCAGCCAGGGTGGCGTGGTTGGCCTCGATGTTCAATTTAAAGTCCTTGTCCAGGCCGTACTGGCGCAGAATACCAATGGAGGTGGCGGCGTCAAAATCGTACTGGTGCTTCATGGGCTCCTTGGGCTTGGGCTCGATGTAAAAGTCCCCGGTAAAGCCGATGGAGCGGGCATACTTGACCGCCATGTGCATGAGGGAAGCGATGTTTTCCTGTTCAAACTGGATGTCGGTATTGAGCAGGGTTTCATAGCCCTCACGCCCACCCCAGAACACATAGCCCACACCGCCCAGTTTAACGGTGCACTCAATGGCCTTTTTCAGCTGCGCTGCCGCGTGGCAGTACACATCCAGGGAGTTGCTGGAGCCTGCGCCGTTCATGTAGCGGGGGTTGGAGAAGAGGTTGGCTGTGCCCCAGAGGCAGCGGATGTTGGTGCCGGCCATTTTGGATTTGATGTAGTCCGTGATTTCGTCCAGTCGGCGGTTGGATTCTTCCAGGGTTTCTCCCTCTGTCACCAGGTCCGCGTCATGGAAGCAGAAATACTCAATGCCCAATTTCTGCATGAACTCAAAGCCGGCATCCACCTTGGCCTTGGCGTGTTCCATGGTGCCAGACTTCACGCCAAAGGATTTGTCCGCAGTGCCGGGGCCAAACATATCAGCGCCGGCAGCGGAGAGGTTGTGCCACCAGGCCATGGCAAATTTGAGGTGGTCCTTCATTTTTTTGCCGGCGATGACGCGCTCCGCGTCATAGTACTTAAACGCCAGGGGGTTCTTGGACTTGGGGCCTTCATAGCGGATTTGGGGAACGTTGCTAAACAGGGACATGGTCTCCTCCTTATTGTGTCGTCTTTTTTCGTTTCTTTGTGGATAGTATACCATACACCGGCCTGTTTTCAAGCCGGAGAAAAGGCTTAACTCAACGCTGCCAAGTCCTTGAAGGACTGAAAAAGGGCGGGGTAGAGACCCTGATACAGCTTGTGGTACTGGCGATATATCTTGGCCCTGTCCTCATCCTTTTGATAGGTGTCCCCGGGCTTGACCAGAAGGTCACAGGCCTCCTCCACGCTGTTATATACTTTTGCGCCCACGCCCGCTAAGATGGCGACGCCCAGGGCCGGGCCCTCAGAGGAGGCGATGGTGGTGACCGGGCAATCCAGGATGTCGGGCAGCAGCTGCCGCCAGAAGGTGGATTTGGCGCCGCCGCCGGTTAGGAGCATGCCCTGGGGCGATACGCCCATGCCCGATAAGATGTCCAGGCTGTCCTTTAAGCCATAGCTCACCCCTTCCATGACCGCGCGGATAAGGTCCGCCTTCTTGTGCATAGCAGACAGGCCAAAGAACACGCCACGGCAGTCCGGGTCCAGGTGGGGGGTGCGCTCGCCCATCAAATAGGGCAGGTAGATGAGGCGGTTGGCCCCGGGCGGGCTGGTAAAGGCCATTTTGTCCAGCAGCTCATAGGGGTCTATCCCCAGTTTTTCAGCTTCCGCCATCTCTTTTTCACAGCAGGTGTCCCTTAACCACCTTTTGGACAAGCCGGCGGACTGCAACACGCCCATCACATGCCAGGCGCCGGGCACAGCGCAGCAAAAGGTATGCACCCGCCCCTTTTGGTCAATGGCCAGGTTGCTGGTGTGGGCAAAGACCACGCCGGAGGTGCCAATGGTGGTAAAGGCCCGGCCGTCCCGCACCGTGCCCGTGCCCACGGCGGCGGCGGCATTGTCCCCAGCGCCGCCCACCACCAGGGTGTTTTCTGACAAGCCGGTCAGTTTGGCCGCCTTTTCGCTGATGTGGCCTGTCACCTCGGGGGATTCATACACCCGGGGCAAGAGCTCCCGCGCGATGCCCAGTTTGCCCAGCACTTCATCGCTCCAATTGCGCCTGGGCACATCCAAAAGCTGCATGCCGGAGGCGTCGGACACCTCAGTTGCGAAATCGCCTGTCAATTTGTAGCGCAGGTAATCCTTGGGCAGGAGGATGTGCCTGGTTTTTTCATAGATGTCCGGCTGGTGCTTTTTCACCCACATGATCTTGGAGGCCGTAAAGCCGGTCAAGGCCGGGTTGGCTGTGATCTCAATCAGGCGCTCCTGGCCCACCAGGCGGGTGATGTCGGCGCATTCTTCGCCCGTCCTCTGATCCGCCCAGATGATGGAGGGGCGCAAGACCTCCCCCTTCTCATCCAGCATGACCAGGCCGTGCATCTGGCCGGAGATGCCCAGGGAGAGGATGTCACGGGGGTTCACCCCGCTCTCCCTCACCACAAAAGAGATGGTGGCGATCGCCGCCTCCCACCAGTCCTTTGGGTCCTGCTCCGCCCAGCCGTTTTGTGGCTGACTTAAGGGATACTCCGCCGACTTGGCGGCCACCACCTGCCCCAAGGTATTAAACAGCACGCTCCTGGTGCCGGAAGTGCCCAAATCAATGCCCAAAAGATATTTCATGCACAAGCCCTCTTTCTTCGCGCGGCAAAGCTTTTTGTTTGATCATTTTCTGCTATGAGAGTAGCCAGAAAAAACCTTTTTGTCAATCCAACCCGGCAACGAAAACAACGAAAACCAGCGTCCTCCGGGGTTTGTTTGCTCACTTTGTGTAAAACAGCGCAAAAAACAGGGCATTGTGAACCAAGGTGGTGCTGTGCTATACTATGCAAAACTGTTTCCGGAATCGTTCCCGGAAGCGGAAAACTTCAAAATTTGCCAAGGCGCCCCGCGCGCCCGAAAGGACAATCCTGAATGCGTCAATCTGGCGTGCTGCTCCACTTAACCTCCCTCCCCTCCCCAGAAGGCCTGGGCACCCTGGGACAGGAAGCCCGCGATTTCGCTGATTTCCTGGTCAAGGCCGGGATGCGCATCTGGCAGGTGCTGCCCATCTCCCCCACCGGCTATGCCGAATCGCCCTACCAGTGCTTTTCCACCTTTGCGGGCAACCCGCTGCTCATTGACCTTGCCACCTTAAAAAAGCAGGGCATTTTAACAAGTGATGAAGCCTTGCCCCCGGTTTTGGACGAGGAAAAGGCCGATTACGCGCCCATCATCACCTTCAAAAACCGCATGCTGACCTTAGCCTATGAGCAGTCCTTTGACAAACTGGCCAGCAAAATCAAAAAGTTCCGCAAGGAAAATGCGCTATGGATAGAGGACTATGCCCTGTTTATGGCCATCAAGCAATTCTTTGGCGGCGGCTCCTGGCAGGACTGGCCGGACCGGGACATCCGCATGCGCAAGGACAAGGCGATGGCCTGGTACCAGGACAAACTGCAAAAGGACATTGACCGTCAGGTCTTCATCCAGTACCTCTTTTTTGAGCAGTGGTTCAGCCTGAAAAAATATGTCAACGCCAAGGGCCTGTCCATCTTTGGCGACATGCCCATCTATGTGGCGGAGGACTCCGCCGATGCCTGGGCCAACCCAGACATCTTCCAATTGGACGCGGAGCGCAAGCCCATTAAAATCGCGGGCGTGCCGCCGGACTATTTCTCATCCGACGGCCAGCGCTGGGGCAACCCCTTGTACAACTGGCGCTACCTGAAAAAGACGGGCTTTCGCTGGTGGCTGGACCGCTTGGGCGCGATGAACCGCTATTTTGATATCACCCGGGTGGATCACTTCATCGGATTTGCCAATTATTATTCCGTGCCGGCAGAGGAAAAGACCGCCCGCAACGGCGAATGGATGCCAGGCCCCGGCAAGGAGCTGTTTGACGCGGTCAAAAAAGAATTGCCGGACATGCGCATTGTGGCAGAGGATTTGGGCGCGGTCTCCCCCAAGGTCAGAAAGCTGATGGAGGACGCGGGCTACCCGGGCATGAAGGTGATGACCTTTGCCTTCTTCGGCGACCCCTTCAATGAGCACCTGCCCAAGTACCATATCAAGGACAGCCTGGTCTACACCGGCACCCATGACAACAACACCTTAAAAGGTTGGTGGGACAAGGCCAGCCACCAGGAAAAGAACAACACCCTTTTTGCCCTTCAAATCCGCCATGATGAGGAGGTGCTGGAAGCCTTCCTGCGCGCCACCCTGAAAAGCCGGGCCGATACCGCCATCATCCCCATGCAGGACATCCTGCAATTGCCTGGCACTGCGCGCATGAACCTGCCGGGCACGGTGGGCGGCAATTGGCTCTGGCGTATGAAGCCGGGCGCTATGACCAGCAAACTGGCCAAGTGGCTCCGGGAGATGAACAAGGAGGCCGGCCGGGAGCCGGTGTAATCAGCTTTTGTATCCTATTAAAGTTTTAGGGGTGGGGTGCGGGGAGGGGCGTTTTTCAAAACGCCCCTCCCCGTATAATGAAGCGTAATTAAAAGTATTAAAGAGGCTTCCTGCCGATGTACATCGCGTGCTCGGAATACGCCAGGAGCTGGGGCACTTCCAAAAGGCGCTTGGCCAGTTCCAGCCACTGGGCTTGCTCCTGTTCCGGGGCTTGTAAAATCTGGTTCTCACAGGGTGCGAGGATGCCCTCCTGGCCAAAGAGGTGCAGTTTTTCAAGGCCAAACTGGGCCATGAAGGGCTCAATCTGGTTTTGGCTGATGAAGTGTGCCTGGGTAAAGGCGGGGCCAGTGTAGCCCTCACCTTTGATGATGCCGGATACCAGCTGCTGCCAGTATTCATCCTCATACTCCTGTCCAATGGCGCCGGGGATATTGCGCATCCTGAAGATGATGTCCGCAAAATCCAGGATGAAGGAACAGGCCAGGATGCCGCCGGGCTTTAGGCGACGAAGTGCGATTTCAACCGCCCTCACGCGCTCCCCCTGTGTTTGCAGGTGGTAGAGCGGGCCCATCAGCAACACAATGTCATACATGGGCAAGTTGAGCTCATCCACATCCAGGCAATTGGCGGGGAGGGCTGTTAGGCCAACGCCGGCTTCGCTTGCTTTTTCCTTAGCCAAGGCAATGTTGCCAGGGGATAAATCCAGCAACGTGACAGCATTGCCTTTTGCCGCGTAGTAAATGGCATATCGTCCAGGGCCACCGCCAATGTCCAGGATGCTGTGGCCAGGATTGATGTACCTGTCCAGCATAGAGGTGGTCAGAAGAAACTCAAAGGGGTGCTCGCCCAGGCGCGCCCATTCCATTTCAGGCGATTCATCATAAAACTGGCGAACCTCGTTGATTGGCTCCTTCATCAATACAGCACCAGGTAGCGGTCCAATTCCCACTGGTTGACCTGCAGGCGGTACTCCTCCCACTCCTTTTCCTTGCCCAGGACGTAGTGGGACATGATGTGGCTGCCCAGGGTCTTTTCAACTAGGGTGTCCTGCTTCATTTGCTGGACAGCCTCAAAGAGGTTGGCGGGCAGGGGCTCAATCCCCCGGTTTTTGCGCTGGGTAGCGGACATGACATAGATGTTCTCTGCCACCTCAGGGGGCGGCGTGGCCTTTTGCTTGATGCCTTCCAAGCCTGCCTTGAGCAAGAGAGCCAAGGCCAGGTAGGGGTTGCAGGAGGGGTCCGGGCTGCGCAGTTCCAGGCGCGTGCCACGGCCACGGGCTGAGGGAATGCGCACCAAGACGGAGCGGTTCCGGGCCGACCAGGACTTGTAGCAAGGCGCCTCATAGCCGGGCACCAGGCGCTTATAGGAATTGACCAGGGGGTTTAAGACCGCCGTCATGCCGGAAACATGGTTTAAAAGCCCCGCGATAAAGCTGTACGCTTCTTTTGAGAGCTCCTTTTCGCCCTGCGGGTCGTGGAAGATGTTCTTGCCGTCCTTAAACAGGGACATGTTGGTATGCATGCCAGAGCCATTGATGCCATAGATGGGCTTGGGCATGAAGGTTGCGTGCAGGCTATGCTGCTGGGCGATGATTTTGACCGCCAGCTTAAAGGTCATGATGTTGTCCGCGGTCTTTAAGGCATCCGCGTACTTAAAATCGATCTCATGCTGGCCCTGGGCGGATTCGTGGTGGGAGGCCTCTATTTCAAAGCCCATGTCCTCCAGCGCCAAGCAGATGTCCCGCCTGGCCACCTCGCCCCGGTCAATGGGGCCCAGGTCAAAATACCCGGCCTCGTCATTGGTGTGGGTGGTGGGGTGGCCGTTTTCATCGGTGTGAAAGAGGAAAAACTCGCACTCCGGCCCCACATTGAAGGTATAGCCCAGGGCCTCCGCCTCCTTGATGACCTGCTTTAAAATATTGCGTGGGTCCCCGGGGAAGGGCTGGCCATCGGGCGTGTGTACATCGCAAATCATCCGGGCCACCTGGTCATCCTCCTTGTGCCAGGGCAGGAGGGCAAAGGTGTTCAAGTCCGGGTGGAGCATCATATCCGACTCCTCCAGGCGCAAAAAGCCCTGGATGGAGCTGCCGTCAATGGTTACCTGATTCTTCAGCGCCCGCTCAATCTGGGAGGCGGTGACAGCGATGTTTTTGAGCTGGCCGAAGATGTCGGTAAACTGCAGGCGAATAAAGCGAATGTTCTTTTCTTTGATGAGGGTGATAACCGCTTCACGGGTCATGAGTGCCACCTGCCTTCTTATCAAATAAAAAAGGGAATGAAACCCTTGGAAAGATTGGTTTGCTCAGCCGCCCATTTTGGCCCTGGCGATGGATTCGCCCGATATAAGCTCGCACGGCAGAAGGACATGGCTGTTCTCCCCGCCTTCTATCATCGCCCGCAAAAGGCGCACTGCCTCTGACGCGATTTGTTGACGGGGTTGGCTGATGGTGGCCAGAGCGGGCACCAAAAAGCGGGTGAGCTTGATGCCGTCAAAGCCGATGACGGAGACATCATCCGGCACTTTTAGCCCATTCTCGTGCAGCGCGCGGATGGCGCCCATGGCCATGACATCGCTTGCGGCAAACAGGGCGGTAAATTGCCCGCCGTGCTTCAAAAGCCGCAGGACACCTTCATGGGCGGATTCCAGGGTGAAATCCACCTCCGCAAACAAAGCAGGGTCATAGCTTATCCCGGCTTCCTTCATGGCATCCACCGCGCCGTGCAGGCGCTGGCCAGTGGAATCATCCGCCTTGGCAAAATAACCCAGAAGGGCAATGCGCGTGTGCCCCAGCGCGATCAGCTTTTTGACAGCCATTTTCCCGGCCTCACGGTTGTCAATGCTGATGGAGGAGACGTGCGGGCTATCAATGTGGTTGGCCTCAATGGTGGCATAGACCTGGGGCAATTCCAGGCGCTTGACCTCGCCTTCCTGGCCTTCCAGGTTGGCGCCCAGGAAAATCACGCCAGAGAGGCGGTGCTCCATGTACAGCTTGCGCGCGGCTAAGAACTGGTTGGCCTTTTCATCAATGATTTCCATGATGAACTGAAAGCCCGTGCCACGCCCGGCTTCCATGATGTCCTCTGCCAGGCTGATTAAAAAACTGTTGCTCCGCCCGGCCAGGATCACGCCAATGGTCGCCTTGCCCTGCTGCTTTAAATTGCTGGCGTTCTGGTTTCTGATGTAGTTGAGCTTCTTGACCATGGCCAAAACGCGCGCGCGGGTGCCCGCGTCCACGTCCTGGCGGCCATTGAGCACGCGGGAGACGGTGGAGATGCTGACACCAGCCGCCTTGGCCACATCCTTGATGGTTACAATCCGCATGCCGCACCCGCCTTTCCGTTTCAGACTATAATGAGAATTCAGTATAAAAAAGCCCCGATGCCCTGTCAAGCCGGGAGAAGGCATGAAGCCCCTTATTCCCAGTCCTCTTTCTTGCGCCAGTAGGTTGTAGAGCCCTTCTTGTCCTTTAAGTTGAAGGCAATCATGTCGCGCAGCAGGTCGTAATCCATGGGCTTGTTCCAAGGGAAGCGGACGATCATCTTGCTGTGGATGAGGCCTGCCTCATCAAAGCGCTTGGCAAACTGCTTCAAGCCCTTGTATTCCGGGGAGATGGCCAGGTTTTGCTTGCTGGCGCTCAGGGAGATGATAAAGGTATCCTCAAAGGTGAAATGCGGGCTGCCCCAGGCAATGCGCGGGATGAGCTGGGGAAAGGTGGCCAGGATCCAGTCCGCAACCTCTTGCGTCCTTTGGCGCTGGCCCTCGTCTTTGATGCTGTCCAAGTATTCTAAAATGGTTTCCATCAGCGCTCCTTTCACAGGTGGATGTCAGCGCCCAGGCCAGACAGCGCCTCATAGGACTTGAGGACAGGCCTTGCTTCCTCCTCCAAAAACTCATGGACCTGCTCCTGCGCTCGCCCCACATATAAAAAGGGGTTGAGCATGGCCTTAAGGTCCTTTTCATCAAGCCCAAAGGCCGGGTCCGCGGCAATGCGGGTGAGCAGGTCGTTTTGCAAGCCTTCTTCCTTCACCCGCCGCCCGGCGGCCATGGCATGCGCCCGGATTTTTTCATGCAATTCCTGGCGATCCCCGCCCAGGACAACAGCCTTCATCAAAATATTCTCAGTCGCCATGAAGGGCAGTTCTTCCATCAGGTGCTTTTCCATCATCTTGGGGTAGACCAAAAGGCCGCTGACGATGTTCTCATACAGGGTCAAAAGCCCATCCGCCGCCAAAAAGCCTTCAGACAGCGAAAGGCGGCGGTTGGCAGAATCATCCAGGGTGCGCTCCAGCCACTGGGCGGCCGCGGTGTGGTCGGCGTTGGCCGCATTGCCAATGATAAAGCGGGAGAGGGCCGCCATGCGCTCTGAACGCATGGGGTTGCGCTTGTAGGGCATGGCGGAGGAGCCAACCTGGGCTGACTCAAAGGGCTCTTCCACCTCCTTCTCATGCTGGAGCAGTCGCAGGTCGTTTGAAAACTTGTAAGCGCTTTGCGCAATGCCCGAGAGCACATTAAGGGCCTGGCTGTCCGTCTTTCTGGAATAGGTCTGGCCGGAGACCGCAACAGGCTTTTCAAAGCCCATCTTTTGCGCCACCAAGGTGTCCAGCTGCCGGACCTTCTCATGACTGCCCTCAAACAAGGCCAAAAAGGAAGCCTGGGTGCCGGTGGCCCCCTTGCTGCCCAGGGGGCGCAGGTTCTCTATGAACCCCTCCAGGGATTGCAAGTCCATCAGCAGGTCAGACAGCCACAGGCAGGCGCGCTTGCCCAGGGTGGTGGGTTGGGCGGCTTGAAAGTGCGTATAGGCCAGCATGGGCAGGCCCTGGTATTGTTCAGCGGCATGATACAGCGCGCGCGCTGTGCCCAAGAGCCGCCTTTTGATAAGTTCCATCGCCTCCCTTAAAATCAGGATGTCCGCGTTGTCCGTCACATAGCAGCTGGTCGCCCCCAGGTGAATAATGGGCGCAGCCATAGGACAGGCCGCGGCATAGGCCTTCAGGTGGGCCATGACGTCATGGCGCAATTCCTTTTCAAAGCCAGCAATCACAGAAAAATCAACATCCTCTGTTTGTCCATCCAGTTCATCCACCTGGGATTGCGTAATGGGCAGGCCCAATTCCATCTGGCTTTGCGCCAGGATGTGCCAGAGCCTTCTAAAAAGCCGTGCCCTGTGCGCCTGGGAAAACAGGGCCTGCATATTGGCGCTCGCATAGCGGGTGGAGAAGGGGCTTTCGTAGGTTTCCTGATTGTTCAAGCTCATTGCACGCCTCTCTTTGTTTGGCAAAAGGGACTGCCGTTTTCCTGTTTATTTTAGGTTGTTTTCAAGGCCTGGTCAACTGCGCTTGACAAGCGCCCCTGCCCGTATTTATAATCATAAAAAGAACAAAAGGAGGATGGACGCTTGAAGAATACCCGCTGCTGACACTGATTCCTGCAGGAAGCCCAGGGCTTTTTTACGTGTGCGCGGAGGGATTTTCATGGCCATCATACAGATTCATAATCTGTCCTTCACCTATGAAGGCAGCGCTTTGCCCGTGTTTTCCGGGCTTAATTTTCATATGGACAGCTCCTGGCGGCTGGGCCTGGTGGGCCGCAACGGCCGGGGCAAGACCACGCTGTTAAAACTCATGTCAGGGCAGCTAAAAGGCGAAGGACAGATTGTATCCGCCCTGCCCTTTGACTTGTTTCCCTATGAGGCGGACATGGAACGCCCGGCCATCCTGGCCCTGATTGACACCATCAATCCCTATACCGTTTGGGAAGGGGAGATGGACAGCTGCCTGGCCAGCGCCGACCTTTACGCCATCGCCCGCTATGGGGAGATTGAGGAAGCCTACAAGGAGGCAGAGGGCTATTCAATCCGCGAGCAGCTAACGCGGGAGGCCGCCCTCTTGGGCTTTGAGCCAGAGCTCCTTGAAAGGCCGCTTGCCACCTTCAGCCCGGGCGAACAAACCAGGCTCAAACTGGCTGCCCTCTTCCTGAAAAAGGGGCATTTCCTGCTCATAGATGAGCCCACCAATCATTTGGACGAGGCCGGGCGAAAGCTGGTAACCGACTACCTCCTGCAAAAGACGGGCTTTTTGGCCGTCTCCCACGACCGGGACTTTTTGGATGCCGTTTGCGACCACATCCTGGCCCTGGAAAAGCAGGGGGCGCGGGTGGTTTCCGGCAATTACTCCACCTACCGGGAGAACAAGCAGCTAAAGGATGATTATGAGCACACCCAGAATGAGCGCGTCCTGCAAGACGTCGCCAGGCTAAAATCCTCCTCCCGGGAGAAGGCCAACTGGAGCGACCAGGTGGAAAGCACCAAGTACGGCACCGGTGCGCTTGATAAGGGCTTCATCGGCGCCAAGTCCGCCAAGATGATGAAAAGGGCCAAGGTGATTGAAAAGCGGGTGAACAAGCAACTGGAGGAAACAGAAAGCCTGCTGAAAAACCTGGAATATACCGCGCCGCTGAAAATCACCCCCATGCAAAGCCCACACAAGGTCCTGGTGCGCTTTGAAAACGTCTCCTTCTCCTATGACGACAGCCCCTTGATTGACAACCTTAATTTCACCCTGCTAAAGGGGGAGCGCCTGGCGCTCACCGGCAAAAACGGCGCCGGCAAGTCCACCTTGTTCAAGCTGATTTTGGGCGAGCTTGCGCCGAGCGCCGGCCGTGTCTTTACGCCAAAAGGCCTTGTCATCTCCCATCTAAAGCAGACCGGCCAGGGCATTTCCGGCACGCCCCGGGACTTGGCTCTGCAATCCGGTCTGGATTTGACCCTGTTTTTCACCCTGATGCGCAAGTTTGACCTGCCCCAAGAGGCCTTTGACCGGGAGTTCTCCGGGTTTTCCCTGGGCCAGAAGAAAAAGACGCTGCTCTCCCTCTCCCTGGCCCAATCTGCCCAGCTCTACCTTTGGGACGAGCCGCTCAACGACATCGACCCGGAAAGCCGCGACCAATTGGAAGACCTGCTGCTCTTAACCGGCGCTTCCATGATTTTTATTGAGCATGAGCGCGCCTTCATCAACAAGGTCGCGACCGGCGAATTGCAATTAATTGGGGGCAGGGCAGATGAAAATAGAACATAAGAACCTTATCATCAGGAACGCAAAACCAGCAGACGCGGAGCAGTTAGCCGCCTGGTGGAATGACGAATTTGTGATGGCGCATGCCGGCTTCCCCCAAGGCCTTGGTATAGCGCCCTGCGAAATCATTGAGCGCATCCGCAAGGAAAATGAGGAGAGAAGAACGCTGATCATCCTGATGGACGATCTTCCGCTTGGGGAGATGAACTACAGAAAAAAAGACGATGACAGCGTTGAAATCGGCATCAAAATCTGCTCACCCGCGCATCAAAACAAGGGCTTGGGCAAGATCATCCTGTCCCTGCTTATCTCCAGGCTGTTTGAGATGGGCTATCACAAAATCGTGCTGGACACCAACCTTCAAAACATCCGGGCGCAAAGAACCTATGAGAAGCTTGGTTTTCAGAAAGTCAGGGTGAACATAGATTCCTGGACAGATCAGCTGGGAAAACTTCAGTCCTCGGTTGATTATGAGTTGACAAAAGAGGACTTTCGCAGGTTTGATTAGGCCGTTTCATTGACCATCCCTTGCGTCTCTTGGCATTGGTCACGCAAAAAAACTTCCTTTTCATCAAGGAGCCTTGAAAGGAGACCATCATAAGTTTGCATGTGTCTGCCTACAAGAGCCAGCCCGGAAATCAAATAACCAACCCAAGCTCGTTTTTCTATAATATTTCTTTGTCATTTCCTTGTTTTCGCTGGAGAAAACCCTGTCAAAACGCGGTTGCTTGTGTTAAAATAAGCCGATTTTTGCGTTTGGAGGGTTTTCTATGCTATTTGGCTTAAATCCAATGATCGTAGCCCTGGGTCTCTTCCTGATTACCTATGTAGGCCTCTTGGTCTTCTCCAACTACCGCGCCTACATCGCCCTTTGCTCTGCCATCATCTTTGTCCTCCTGGGCATCCTGCCCCTTGGCAAGGTCTTTGGCGCGATTGACTGGAACGTCATCATGATGATTGCCGGCACCATGGGCACGGTGTATTTCTTCATTAAGTCCAATATGCCCGCCCTCATGGCTGACCACATCATCGACAAGATGCCCAATGTCAAATGGGTCATCATCGCTTTGTCGCTGTTTGCCGGCCTCATTTCCGCCTTTGTGGATAACGTGGCCACCGTCCTGATGGTGGCGCCGGTCGCCCTGGTGGTGAGCAACAAGCTCAAGATTTCACCGGTGCCGGTCATCATTTCCATCGCCATTTCCTCCAACCTGCAGGGCGCCGCCACCCTGGTGGGCGACACCACAAGCATCCTCCTGGGCAAACAGGCAGGCATGAACTTTGTGGACTTCTTCTGGTATGAGGGCCGCCCCGGCCTCTTCTTCATCGTGCAGATTGGCGCCATTCTCTCCGCCATCACCCTGTGGGTGGTGTTCCGGCAGTACAAGCAAGAAATCAACATGGAAGAGAAGACCAAGGTGACGGACTATTTCCCCACCTTCATGCTGGTGGGCACCGTGGTGCTGTTGATCCTGGCCTCCTTCATTCCCAAGCCCGCGGAAGACCAGGCCTTGCTCACCACCCTCTTTGATTTGAGGAACGGCCTCATCTGCATGGTGGTCATGCTCATCGGCTTAATCCGTGAAATCATCAAGGAAAAGAACCCGCTGCAGTCCATTAAGGAAGTAGCCAAGGAATTGGACTTCTTTACCCTTCTGCTCTTGGCCAGCCTGTTTGTGGTCATCGCCGGCATCACCGAGGCCGGATTGGTGGATGAAATCGGCAAGACCTTTGCCTCCCTCTCCGGCGGCAACCTCTTTATCGCCTACACGCTGATTGTCTGGGCCTCTGTCATCCTCTCCGCCTTCATTGACAACATCCCCTATGTCCTCACCATGCTGCCGGTTTGCGCGGGCATCGCCGCCCACCTGGGCGTTCACCCCACCGTCTTGTACTTTGGCCTGCTGGTGGGCGCTACCTTGGGTGGCAACCTGACCCCCATTGGCGCGTCCGCCAACATCACCGGCATTGGCATCCTCAGGAAGAACGGGCATGAGGTTAAAAACTGGGACTTCATGAAAATTTCCATCCCCTTCACCCTGACCGCCGTGCTCTCCGGTTACATCCTGGTGTGGCTGTTCTGGGGAATGTAAACCTTCCCTCAAGCATGAACCCGGCGCGAAACGCGCCGGGTTTTTTTGTCATTGGTTTTAGGGCAACAGCCGCCAGACACTCTCGGTGGATTCCTTTACCCGCTCCCGGTAGTGGCTGGGGGAGATGCCCATTAAGCGCTTATAAAAATTAGACAAATAATAGGCGTCGCAAAAGCGATATTCCTGAGCCAGTTGGCTTACTGGTTTATCCGTATGCAGCAATTGGTGCTTGATGACATTGGCCAATAATTGCTGGACATACTGCTTGGGCGTGACGGAAAAGGCCCTCTTAAAGGCATGGGAGAGGGAGGAGGGGGAATAGCCATGCCGCCTGGCCAGCTCCCCCAACTGCAGGTCACAACCCAGCTTTAAGTGGATTTCGGTTAACAGTGGCTGAAGCCGGCTGATGTCCTTTTTCGCCCTGGGGCTGTATTCATCCATGAACAGGGACAAAACGCATAGCAGCTCCCCTTCAAAGCGCATGCTGTCCTTTAAGCTGGTGGCGGGTTTTAGATGCATAAAATCCTGGAACGCAGCTACCGGCAGAAGGCGGGTTTGCACCCTGCCTTGTTCAAAAATTACATGATTCTCCGGCACGCTGTCCAAAAAGAACTCCACATAGATTTTTTTGATTCGGCTCTCACACCAGCAGGAAAACAGGGTAAACGCGGGAATCAGACAAGCGCTGCCCGGTTTTAGGGGAATCACCTCATCTCCAGCCTTGACAAAACCATCCCCTTCTTCCACCAGGTAGAGGGTATGGAAGGGGTAGAGGTTAAAGGGATAGTTCCACCGCTGGTCGTTTTCATAGCTCACCGCTTGCACCAAACGCAGGGTATAGGGCCGGCTTGTCAATAAATCACATCCTTTCTATAAATTGTATCATTGACCCCGGGGAGCAGGCAAGCTATATTAGATACAGAGAATACCAAGGTAAGCGCCACCCTGTCATCCCTGCCCATTGTGAGAGCAAGGGTTTTGCCTGATACCAGGAAAGGAGCCCACATATGAGCGCCAGCAGCAAGCCTGCCATCAAGCCCTACCGGGCGCAAAGCGACTTTAGCCGGAAGTTCAAACGCAGCATCCCCTATTATGTGTTGATTCTGGTCCCCTTGATTGTCCTATTGGTGTTCAAGTACTACCCGATGTATGGCATCACCCTGGCCTTTAAGGATTACAAGGTCTCTGCCGGCATCGCGGGCAGCCCCTGGACCACGCCCCTGTTCCGCCATTTTGAGCGCTTTTTGACCGCGCCCTCGGCCGTGCGCGTCATCACCAATACCCTGACCATCAGCCTCTACTCCATCCTGGCCAGCTTCCCCATCCCCATCCTGCTGGCCATCTCCTTAAACGAGCTGAAAAGCCAAAGGATGCGAAAGACCATTCAGATGGTCACCTATATGCCTTATTTTATCTCCACCGTGGTCCTGGTCTCCATGATCATCCAGTTTACCGATATCTCCTACGGCTTTATCAACCAGGCCATCAAGTCCTTGGGTGGGCAGCCCATCAACTTCATGGGCAAGAAGGATTATTTCCGGCACATCTATGTCTGGACCGGCGTCTGGCAGGCCACGGGCTACAGCGCGGTTGTCTATTTAGCCGCCCTCTCGGGTGTCAGCCAGGATTTATATGACGCGGCGGTGGTGGACGGGGCCAGCAAAATCAAGCGCATTTTACACATCGATATCCCCAGCATCGCCCCCACCATCATCATCCTCTTTATCCTAAACACCGGCTCCATCCTCTCTGTAGGCTTTGAAAAAATCTACCTGATGCAGAACAACACCAACCTCTCGGTTTCTGAAGTCATCTCCACCTATGTCTACCGCATGGGCCTGGTCAACCAGAACTACAGCTATTCAACGGCCGTGGGCTTGTTCAACGCCCTGGTCAACGCCCTGATGCTGGTCTTGTGCAACTCCATCGCCCGCAAGGTCAGCGATGTGGGCTTGTGGTAAGGAGGATGAGCATGCAAAAAACCTTGTTCAAAAGCCGCCGCAACAAGCTGCGCCAAAGCACCGGGGACCGGGTGTTTGATTTCATCTCCGTGGGCCTCCTGCTGCTCTTTGCCGTCATTGTGGCCTATCCCTTGATCTATGTGGTCAGCGCCTCCTTCTCCTCCACTGACGCCGTCATCGCGGGCCGTGTCTGGCTCTTGCCGGTGGAGCCCAGCGTGGAGGCCTACAAGGCGGTCTTTAGCAACGCGAGCATCTTAACCGGCTACAAAAACGCCTTTATCTACACAGGCGGCGCCACCCTGCTCACCCTCATCATGACCGTCCTGTGCGGCTTTGCCCTCTCCCGCAAGGACTTCTTTGGCCGCAACGCCTTCTCCGGCCTGATTTTGTTCACCATGTTCTTCTCCGGCGGCTTGATCCCCACCTACCTGTTGATCCGCGATTTGAACATGCTCAACACCATCTGGCCGCTCATCCTGCCCAACTCGGTCTGGCCCTGGTTTATTATCTTAGCGCGCACCTACATGGCCAACTCCATCCCGGAGGAATTGTTTGAATCCGCCAACCTGGACGGCTGCTCGGTCTATGGGATGCTCTGGTACATCACCCTGCCGCTCTCCGGCGCCATCCTGGCCGTGGTGGCCCTGTACTGCGCGGTGGGCAACTGGAACAGCTATTTTGACGCCTTTATCTACCTGTCCAAGCCCGAGATGTACCCGCTGCAGGTGGTGCTGCGCAACATCCTCATCTTAAACAGCATGGACATTGGCCAGGTGGCGGATCTTCGGAACATGGCCACCCGCCAGGGCATGACCAATTTGCTCAAGTACGCCATCATCGTTGTCAGCTCCGCCCCCCTCCTCATTCTCTACCCCTTTGTGCAAAAGCACTTCGTCAAGGGCGTCATGATCGGCTCAGTCAAGGGCTGATTAAAAACCGTACCCAAATGGCAGATGCCATTAAAAAATATGGAGGTTATCAGATGAACAAGAAACTCGTTTCCCTGCTGCTCTCCCTTATCCTGCTGCTCTCCCTGACCAGCGCTATGGCGGAGCTGCCCGTTGCCGAAAACTTTGGCGACATCAAGCTGCGCGTGGCCGTCATTGGCGACCCGGCCATTGAGGACTGGGAGACCAACGCCTATGTCAAATGGCTGGAAGAAAAGACCAACATCGACCTGAGCTTTGAAGTGATTCCTGAAGAAGGCGCCGCGGAAAAGCTGGGCCTGATCCTGGCCTCCGGCGATTATCCGGACGTCTTCCTGTCCGTTGGCATCTCTGACTCCAACATCACCAAGTACGGCATCGAAGAAAAGCTCTTCCTGCCCCTGGGCGCTTTGATTGATGAGCACGGCGTCAACATCAAGACGATGTTTGAGCAAAACCCCGGCTCCCGCGAGCGCATGACCCAATTGGACGGCGAAATCTACTCCCTGCCGGATGTCAACATCTGCTACCACTGCCAGTTCCGCCAGAAATACTGGATCAATTCCTCCTGGCTGGAAAAGCTGGGCCTGGAAAAGCCCACCACCATTGATGAGTTCTACAATGTCCTGGTCGCCTTCCGCGATAATGATCCCAACGGCAACGGCGAAAAGGACGAATTGCCCATGATCGCCAACTATGACGATGGCTGGCACACCAACTCTGACTCCTTTATCATGAATGCCTTCACCTACTACCCCCTC
>CAYOOZ010000009.1:0-4510 GCA_964405705.1 uncultured Christensenella sp. | reverse complement strand
CCTGAACCTGCGCAAGGCCATCACCTCCGGCGCTGAGGGCTTTGGCCTGTATGTGGACAATGGCAATATCGTGACCTGCTTAAACGACGTAGCGGGCATGAAAGCCGGCCTGGCCTTTATCAACAAGCTGGTTTCTGAAGGCCTGTTCTACGAGGGCTCCTTCTCCCAGAACACCGCTGCTGACATGATTCAGGGCGAAGGCGGCCTGGTGGGCGGCGCTGCGGGCGGCTACCTGCAGTTTGCCCAGACCGGCGGCGAAGTGTACCACAATTACGACTACCTCCTCCCCCTGACCGGGCCTGAGGGACAGCGCAACCAGACCTCCTTCCCCCATGAGGGCGTGGGCGGCCACCGCTTTGTCATCTCTGCCAAATCCGAAAACCCCGTCGCAGCCCTGAAGCTGGCTGACCTCATGTACACCTTTGACGCCACCATCCGCGGCTACCACGGCGTGTACGGCGAGGACTGGACCGATGCGGACGAAGGCGCTGTGGGCTTAAACGGCGAACCCGCCCTGTACAAGGTTTTGACCCCCTGGCAGGATGTGAACGTCCAGAACAACAGCGTGCTGCAGTACACCATTTCCCTGCGCGACGCCAAGTTCCGCAACGGCGAGCAGACCGACCTGGCCAACACCGATAAGAAATCCGGCGCCGGCCTTGAAATCTGGCTGGCTGAAGCAACCAAGGAATACGAAGCCGTTGCTGACAAGACCAAGCCTTTGGGGCCGTTGAAGTTTGACTCTGCCACCCTGGAAGAACTGGGCCTTTTGACCACCGAGCTGTCCAGCTTCGTCAAGGAAGGCATCACGGCCTTCATGACCGGCAACAACAACGTGGAGGACTATGAGTCCTGGCTGAAGGAAGCCAATGACCTGGGCCTGACCAAGCTCCTTGAAATCTATCAGACTGCCTACGACGCCCAGTACAAATAATTAATCATTTAGAGGCGCCGTCTGCCCCAGTGGTGGACGGCGCCCGTTTTTGACGAAAGGAGCTGCCCATGTATGACCGCGACGCGCATATGCAGCGCGTAAAATGGTTCCAGAAGGACCGCTTTGGCATGTTCATCCACTGGGGATTGTACGCCATCCCCGCCCGGGGCGAGTGGATCAGGAGCCACGAGAGAATCAGCAATGAAGACTACCAGACCTATTTTGATGAGTTTGACCCCAAGGACTATGACCCCAAGGCCTGGGCCAGGGCAGCCCGTGACGCCGGGATGCGCTATGCCGTTCTAACTGCCAAGCACCACGACGGCTTTTGCCTGTTTGACAGCAAGCTGACTGATTACAAGGCCACCAATACCAAGGCCAAGCGCGACCTGGTGCGCGAGTTTGTGGATGCCTTCCGCGCGGAAGGGCTGAAGGTGGGCCTGTATTACTCCATCATTGACTGGCATCATCAGGATTATCCGCATTATGGCGATCGCCAGCATCCGGAACGCGACAACGAGGCCTTCAAGGGCGTCCAGCATGATTTTGACAATTACTTAAAATACATGCACGGCCAGGTTGAGGAGCTGGTCACCAACTACGGCAAGATTGACCTTTTGTGGTTTGACTTCTCCTACGACAACCTCAAGGGTGAGGCTTGGCGCGCAAGCGAGCTGATTGAAATGATCCGCAAGCACCAGCCGGATGTGATCATGGACAACCGCCTGGAAGCCTCCGGAGAGGGCTTTGGCGGCCTGGTCTCTGCCAATCCTTCCGTCTACTCCGGTGACTTTGTCAGCCCTGAACAGATCATCCCGCCCAAGGGCATCCTGGACGTCAAGGGCAGGCCGGTGCCTTGGGAAGCCTGCATCACCATGAATGGCAACTGGGGCTACGCGGTAAAGGACAACTTCTATAAGCCCGCCCCGATGCTCATCCGCAAGCTTGCAGAATGCGTGTCCAAGGACGGCAACCTGCTTTTAAACGTGGGGCCGGACGCGCGCGGGCTGATTCCAAAGGAATCCCTGGATGCCCTTTCAGAAATTGGCCGCTGGATGCGCCGCAACGGCGAGAGCATCTATGGCTGCGGCTATGCCGGGATGGAAAAGCCGGACTTTGGCCGGGTAACCAAAAACGGCAAGAAGCTTTATTTCCACGTCTTTGATAACCCCATTGGCTACCTGCCCCTGCCCGGCGTGAAGCCGGAGGAAATCAAGCGCATCCGCTTGCTTTCAACAGGTGCTGAAATGGCCATTGAAAAGAACTGGATCACAGACAACTACCCGGATATCTGCTTCACCAGCTTTGGGCCCGATCCCCGGCTGCCGGATGAGGCCGACACGGTGGTGATGGTGGAGTTGAAGTAAACTGATACAAGTACCGGCCCTGCTTGAGGGGCCGGTTTTTTGTTCCGCTTGACAGCCCGCCTTTCGATCCGTTATATTGTTGGTACCATAAAGAGTGTGCGAGGGACAGCCCCTGTGACCACACAGCAACCTGCCAAATGGCAAGGTGCTAAAGGCTGAAGGATGGGAAAGATGCTTCTAATTCAACCCATCCGCGATGGGTTGTTTTTTTGTCCTCTTTATGGAATAAGCCCTCAGGGGCAATATTATGGAGGAACAGATGAACAACCAGCGCATCCCCACCACCTTTGACAGCTTTGAAGACTTTATGCGGAAGGTCAATCCAGAGAACAAGCGCCTGTACTTTGAGGTCGACCCCACGGACTACCAGCACTTCTTAAACTTTGCCAAGGGATTGGGCTGCAAATGGGCAGGGGGCAGCCAGATCAATCCGGAGGAGGACAACTGCTTTATCCACATGAGCTTATCCACTGACAAGCGGCTGGCCTTTGTTAACATGATGGCTTGGTCCTATATGCCCAAAGAACGCGTCAAGCGCCTGTCCTATACCGATCTAAAAGAAGGCATCCTGAGCGAAGCGGTCCGCACGGTTTGCTTTTTCACAAGCCCGCCCCTTGTTGAAGCGCAACAAAAAAAGGAGGTTGAAACCCTCCTTCGGCAGATTCCCAAAACAGAAAGAACCTAATATCCTATAAGCGCTGGTCAGGCCTGCCCCTCACAGGCGGCCAGCTGCCTGCCTTCCTGCTCTGCTTTTTTAGCAGCCAGCACATTGCCCAGGGAAAAGAAGGCGGCCATAAAGAACACCCACTGCGGGCCCAGATGGGTCCACACCAGGCCGGAGAGCTGGGCAGCCAGGATGGATACCAGGTGGTCCAGGCTGATGCCGGTGGACAGCACCTGGGTGACCTCCTCATCATTCACAGCGATCTGGCGCAGGTAGATGGACTTGACCACACCCAGTTGCATGCTCAGCCTGTCGGTCACAAAGAGCGCGTAAACCACAATGACCGGCCATCCGGCATCCGGAATCAGCCTGGTGGTGATGCCCCAGACCACAAAGCCATAGATCAGGTAGATGAAGATAAAGGCAAAGGCATTCACAAACAGCATCCGCGCGATGCCCAGGCGATCTATCCACCGGCCAATCACGCGCATAAAAAAGATGCTGATGAAGCTGGAGGCGATGAGCAGCAGGCTCATCACATCAGCGCCCTTTTGCAGCAAGTCCACAATCACCCAAGCGCCAAAGACATAGGCGATTTGCTTTTGCACGCCGTGGAGCATGGTCAGCAGATAATACCAGCGGTATTGTTTACGGAAGACCAACTTGACCCGCTGGCGTTTGACCGGCGATACCTGGCCTTCCCTGCGCACCAGCAGCAGGGCGGCCAATATGGCCACAACAAAAGCGCCAGCGCCGATTAAAAACAACAGATTGACCGGCGTCTGGAAGGAAAACCATTCCAGGCGAAAGCCAAAGAAGACCAAAAGCCCCGCCGCAAAACCCGCGCCCATCTTGACGCTGGCGTACTGACCCATGCGCCGCCCCACCTGCCCAGGCTCCGCCAAGGACATGCCAATCCCATCTGAGAGGGGCATGAACAGATGCATGCCCAGGGAGTTGATGAACAAAAAGATCAGCATCACTGAAAAGGAGGGCGTGAACAAGCCCAGGGCGGTCAGCCCGACACAGGCTAATACCTGGGCAATCAAGCTGGCCTTCAAATCCCCCAGCATGGACATAGAGGCGATGATGAGCGCGCAGAGCAGGCCGGGCAACTCCCGGGGAAACTCAATAAACGCCCGCTGGGTGGCGTTGACATGAAAAACCTCTTTGAAATAATTGGAATAGACCGAGTCGCTCAAGCCATTGCCCAGGGCAGCGGCGGCAATCATCACAAAAAACAGCAGCATCTCCGGCCTTTTTTTCAGCGTTTGCATCAACGATCCCCTTGATTGTGATGGCGATATCATAGCATGCAAGCCCCGTCTTTTAAAGCATAGAATAAGGCCGTAGCAATCTTGATTGACTACGGCCCTTATGCTATCCGCCTTTTTCAAGGCCTGTTCAAAAGAACTATTCGTTGATATCCACAAAAGCCAGGGCTTCATAGCTGGCAATGGCACGATTGGACTTTTCAAAGCTTGCCAGGACGCTGGTTTGCACAGTGCTCTTTGACAGGATGGTGCCGCCCGCGGGGATGCCGAC
>CAYOOZ010000008.1:7444-27234 GCA_964405705.1 uncultured Christensenella sp. | reverse complement strand
CGAAAGGCCTTGGGTTCGAATCCCGACGGGAACGCCAAAGTTCGGCTTTCAAATTGTTGATAGCCGACTTTTCATATACTCTGACTTTATTGATGCTCATTTACCTGCAATAGGGGCAAGCCTTCCGGCAATTGAATATTTTTCATCAGTTGTCCCTCTTTCATCTCCCAGCTGACAGAAACCAGCCCTTTAGGCGTGATGACCTCACCTTTAGCCCATTGGAAATACCCGGGCAAGGGGCTAAACGCCACTGCCGCATAGCCGGGCTTGGCGGGCCTAATCCCTAGGGTGACCGCAGGCAATTCATACAAAGCCAGGGCGCCCCAGGCGTGGCAATCGCTTCGGGCGTCCTCCCCGGGGGATTCCACACAGGTGGTCAGGTTGTTCTTCAGCATCTCACGCCAAGGTTGCCAGAGCGCCTGGGTTTTATGATACAGGCCGGTTTGTTCCACGGCGCGAAAAAGGTAAAAGGCCATGGCCACTGTACACCGGGTCAAGGAGGCGTCTGTTAGGGCGAGATTCATCAGCTGTCTGGCTTCCTCTCCTTTGACGGCATTTGACAAAACCGCCCAGACCTGAGCATGTTGGCTGTATTCCTCCACACCTGGGCCATCCTGATACAGGCCATCCCTGCCAATGCACAGGGCGTTCACCGAGCTGATAACGCTGTCTGCCCGCATTTGATAGTCTGACGCGGTGGCCGGTTTGTCCACATACTCCAATATCTGAGCCGCTGCCTTTAGAACATGGGCATACAGCAGGCTTTCAACCGTCAGGGGGCCTTTGAGGCCGGCGGTTGGATGTCCGAAGGTGTGTGACCACTGAGGCGCCCAATCCACAAAGGACCAGAACTTCTCCCCCAGGGGGCCGCCCACCTTGCCCACCAGGCCGTTATCCATCAAGCTCCGGTCAAAAAAGTCCAGGATGGCATCCATGGTGGGGAGATACTTCCTCAAGAAAGCCTTGTCGCCAAAATACATCATGTGGTCATATAACATCAAAATGCAGAAGAGCGAGAAGCCGGGGATGACATTGGGGCCAAAGGCTGGATAGGAACAATTGGTCAGGCCGTCCGGGCGGAGGGAGCGGTGAAAATCATCGATGCATCGGCGCGCCAGGCGGTCATCCATGGAAACCATGTAGGTGAACAAAATCTGGGATCGGGTGTCCATGGCATACTGCAATTGTTCATAAAAGGGGCAGTCTTCATAGGTTTCGTGCATGCACCGCTTGAGCGAGCGCAGGCTGATGTCCCAGATGCCCTGCATCTGTGGGTCGGAAGTGGACACCCAGCTTTTGGCTTCAAGCGGGTAGCCAGTTTCCCTGTAGGTGAAGGAACACAGGGTCAAAGGCGCTTTTTGGGTCGTGATTTCAAGGCGGATAAAGCGGAAAGTGCGAAACCAGAAAGGCTCATAGTGCTCCGGCACCTCAGGCTGACCATGCCCGCTGAGCCAATAATGATCTGTAAAGCCATACAGCTTGCCCTTGACATGATCTGTCCTATCGCCCTTGCGCGGGAAAGCAGGTCCATTTCCTTGGTCCTTTGGTGGGTAGGCATAGCATTCCGAGGTCAGCATCAAAACCTCGCAGCCCTCACCCCCTGCAAGCAGAAGCTGCAAAAAGCCCGTGGTCAATTCCCCGGCATCCAATTCAACCACCTCCCGGGTGTTGAGGGGGATGGTCAGGGGGGACTTGCCTGTGAGGAAGGCATCCCATTGAGCCAGGGTAAAGATGGACTGCCGTGTGCAGACTGTATGATGAAGCTGCCTTGGTGTTTCATACATGGGCGGAATTGGCCGCTTGGTGATGGAACCAGGGCTGATGCTTTTGAACATTTGAAACGCGCTGTAAGGGACGACTGATGACCAGGCGCTGTCATCAAAGCCGGGCATCTGCCAGGAAGCCAGGTCAGCCCGACCCTTTGCGTCCTCCAAAATCCAAAGAAAATTGAGCCCGCCCTCGGGGCGAATCATTATCTCCCGGTTGACCAGGGAGCGCCAAGAGTCGTCCGTATCCAGAATGATAGAGGATGAATCAGACAGTTCTGCGTTGCCCTCCAGGTAAAAACCAGGGGTGTCTGTCCGCCAGATGGCCTGAGGGCCCTCCAGGTTGGTCGCGGGATAGCGCAGCACAACCGCGCACAGCGCGTTTTCCCCGGCGATCAAATAAGGCGCCAGGTCCACCTCCTCATGATGCCAGACATATTGATCCCCCTTGCAAGGGCCAAAGGAGACCGACACGCCGTTGACATAGAGCCGATAGCGCGAATCAGCAGACACCTTGATCAGAGCCTTGGTCGCAGGACCAGGCAGGGACACCGTTTTCCTGAAGTAGACCAGTCTTGTATGCGCTATGTCAATATCGGAATAATCATTTGTCCATACCCAGCGCGATGCCTTGCCCCTCATACCCCGCTCCCTTCCTGAAAAAACTGACCGATTTCATCAAAAGCCTCCTGGGCTTCCGGGATAGGAAAGAGCAGGAAGCAATGGAACAGATCTGCCCATTCGCGCAGCCTCACATCGACCCCAGCCTCTTTGCAAAGGTTGAAGATGAGAACCGCGTCATCATAGATGACTTCCTCGCTGCCCACATGAATGAGCGTCCTGGGGAAACCGCTAAAGTCCCCATTGCGGGCGGCCAGGGTGAAATCCTGCTGATTTGCATTTCCATAATAGGGAATCCCTTTGCGGTAGACGATCATCGGATCGCGCTCCGCGCGCTGCGTGTGGGACATGAGGGGCTCCCCCGGGCCCGCGACCGGGGAAAACACACAAACGCTCCCGGGCAAGGGACGGCCCTGATCCTTGAGGGCCAAAACAGTGGTCAAGGCCAAGACTGCGCCGGCTGACTCGCCAAAGACATGGATGTTTTGAGGCTGATAACCTTTATCCAGCAGATGCTCATAAGCCCACAGGCAGTCTTGTAAAGCAGCAGGATGGTTGCCCTCCGGCCATTGGGTATAGGTCAGCGCCAGGGCATCCATCCTGGACGCCTTGACAATGCCGGAAAAAGGCGCACGGCGGGAGATCACAGAGCCTGTCATGAACCCGCCGCCATGCAGTAGCAAAAGCACCTGGCCTTCCAGTTTATCTGACAGGGTGTAGTAGTGAAACTCTCCCTTGATTCCATTCTCTTCAAAGGGCGTGACCTGAATCCCGCTTGCTGGTGGGATAGCGCCTAAGCGCTCATCCAGGCCTTTGCGCGTGGCAATGACTTCCTCCGGGATGTCCTTTTCCGGCTCGGTATTTTTGGAGGCAAACAGCATCTTGATAACATCTTTGGCTTGTTGGCTAATCATATTTAATCCTTTCAAGACTTATTCCTTGACTCCGCCAAGGGTGATCCCCTTGATGAAATATTGCTGGAAGAAGGGGAAGGCAATCAGAATAGGCAAGTCCAATTTCTCATTGGAGGAAACCATCAAGCTGGTGGTGCTGTTCAAGGTAAAGGCGCTGGCAGGGTAGAGGGTCAAGTGGACGCCAATTTCTTTCTCAATGCGCTCATTGATTTTGTCCTCTACCAATTTCGAGTCCTGAGGAGTGGAGCCCAGGGTGGGGTACTGCATGACCACTTCATAGAGTTCGTCCTGGGCCAGCGCGCTGATGGTACCCAGAAGCATGGACAGGGTCATGACGATGGCGACCAGGAAAATGAACCGCTTTTTCATGCAAAGATGCCTCCTGTTGTTTATTTTGCGGACTTGCGCCGCTTTTGATGTGTAAATCGTACCAACAGGGGACAAAAACAACAACTCAATAATCCGACGAAGGATGTCAGTTTTGCGACCTGAGCATCTCCTGATATTCCATGGGAGTTTGTCCAAAATGCTGCTTAAAGGAGGTGATGAAATAGGACGGATTGGCATAACCGCAAAATTCTGCCAGGCTGGTGATGGACAAGGAGGCATCCTTAAGCAGCCTGGCCGCCAACGCCATGCGTTCCCTGATAATATATTGCCGGATGGACAAGCCTTTTTCCCGTTTGAAGATACGGTTTAAGTAATCCGCGTTGAGGTGGCTTTGCTTTGCCAGGGAGGCAACAGACAGGTCCTGGTCGGATAGGTTTGAGATAATTTGGCTCACTGTTTCCTCTGCCACCAGGGTTGGGTTTCGCCAATCCCCCTGCTGGGTGCTGAGCTGATCCTGCTTGTCTTTAAGCCACTGCTGTCCATATTTTTGTGCCTGCCTGGCCTCCCTCTCCTGCACTATATGGCTAACTGCCTGGGTGACAGTGCGCGCAATGTCCTCATAAGGCGCTGGCACCAGAATATAATCCAGGCAGCCCAGCTTTACGGCTTCCTGAGCGTACTCAAACTTGGCGTGGCAGGTGAGGAAGATGCAGGCAACCTCATTCCCCTTCTCCCTGATTTGTCGAAGAAATTGGATGCCGCTCTCCCCAGGCATTTCGATATCACAAAGCAGGATATCGACCTCATTTGTATCCAGGATTTCCATGGCCTGCCTGGCGTCAAGGGCGGTTAGCACCGGCTCTTTGATCCCGCACGCCTGCCAGGGCACGCCTTTTAACAGGCCAAAAAGCGCGATTTCCTCGTCATTGACCATCAACATCCTCAGCAAGGTGGTCCTCCTTTCCTTCAATGAAGGGCATAGAAATCATGATTTTCATGCCCTGGCCCGGGCTTGACTCAAAAAGGTACTGCACATCCTCCCCAAAGACATGTCGCAAGCGCTGGACGCTGTTGCGGATGCCCAAGTGGTTTTGTCCTTCCATAGCGGCGGTATCCAGGGGGGAGGTCAATTGCAATAGCAGATCAGCATCCATCCCTTTGCCATCGTCCATGAGCACAAAATGAAAGCGACCGTCTTGGCAATATGCCTTGAGTATAATCTTGATTAAGCGTCCCCTGATTAACGCATGGGTAATGATATTTTCTACCAATGAATGAATCAACAGCGGCGGCAAATAAGCCTCCAAGGCTGAAGGCTCCACCTCTATCTCCTCCACAAAAGCCTGGGGATAGCGGATTTTTGACACCTCCAGATATTTCCTGATCAGGGCCAGCTCCTTTTCAAAGGGCTCCAGCTCCTTGCCACTGCGGAACAAATAGCGAAAATAGTCAGAAAGATACAAGGTCAGCGCTTGAATGCCCTGGTATTCTTTAATCTGTGCCAGGGAATGCACGAGGTTGAAGGTGTTGAGCAAAAAATGCGGCCTGATGTGCAGCTGCAGACTGCGAAAAGCCAGCCGTTGATTGGCCAGTTCCTTTTCATAGTTGGCAATGGTCAGGCTTTTGATGTTGTCCGCCATCTCATTAAAGGACTGGTTAATGGTCCTAAATTGTTCGGAATATTGACGGTGTGGGCCAATCCGGTAAACATCATCCCCGGATTTGAGCCTGAGCAAGGCACTACGGATTTTATTGAGAGGTTTAAGTAAAATCCTGCTGAGGATAAAAATAAACAAGGGGATGATCGCCAGGGATAGAAAGGCCAGAAAAACACTCAGTCTGCGAACCTGGGGCAGCCCCTGCTCCACCTCCAAAAGAGACACGCTCAGGGACAGTTCAAGCGGGATGCGGGATGATGGCGCGGACACCAGGATACGCCCGGATTGTTCCTCTGCGCTGACACCAAAATCCAGCTTTAGGCTTTGGTAAGACAGATTGGAGAGAACCTGCGCCTTGAATAAATCCAGCGAAATCAGGCCGCCATAGCTAAACGTGCTGTCACCGTGAATGCGCAAAAGCCATTGCCATCCGCCAGCTTCCACTACACGCCAGCGCGCCGGCAAATCGGCGTTCTCCTTTTGCAGCATCTCAAAGACAGCCTGGCGCAAGGCGTGCAACGCAGGCGCGTTTAAACCAAAGGAAGTACCAGGCATAGTGAGCAGATCGTCCCTTTGTTCTCCGTTAGAAATATAGTAATAGGCATCCGCCGCATTCAAGGTGCCAACAGCGCGGCTAAACTCGGCAGCCGTATTGGTTTTGACCAGATCTTTAACCTCTATAGCCCGGCGGTCTATCGTACAGGCGACATCATCGACACCATGATCTACCGCATGGGCATCATTGACGCCAACTTTGGCGTGGCCACGGCCATGGGCATCTTCAGTTCCCTCGTGTCCTTGGTTTTCGTTTCAATATCCTATCTCCTGGCATACCGGCTGTCCGGTTACCGGGTGTTTTAGCAGGGGGAGGAGAAAGCTATGCACATCAAGACTTCCCGTGGGTATCGCGTATTCACCGTCTTAAACTACCTGTTCATGGTGCTGGTCATGTTCCTTTGCTTATTCCCCTTGCTGCACGTGCTGGCGCTCTCTTTTAGCGCTTCCTGGGCGGCGTCCGCCAAGATGGTTCAGCTCTGGCCGGTAGCTTTCACCTGGAGCTCCTATGACTATGTCATGCAAAAGCCGGAGTTTATCTCCTCCCTCCTGGTGTCCCTCAAGCGAGTGGCCATTGGCGTGCCGCTAAACATGCTGTTGATTGTTCTGGTCGCCTACCCGCTATCCAAGGAGAAAACCGAGCTGCGGACCCGCAATTATTATGCCTGGTTCTTTATTGTGACCATGCTGTTTTCCGGCGGCTTGATCCCCACCTACATGCTCATCCGCAACCTTCGCTTGATTGATACCATCTGGGCCCTGGTGCTGCCTGGCGCGGTCTCCGTGTACAACATGTTGCTATTGATGAACTTCCTGCGGCAATTGCCCAAGGAAATTGAGGAATCAGCCTTCTTGGACGGCGCAGGCCATCTGACTAACCTGTGGTATATGCAATTGCCGCTGAGCACGCCTGCGCTGGCCACCATCGTCATGTTCTGCACCGTGGGGCATTGGAATGCTTGGTTTGATGGCCTGATCTATATGAACCGGCCGGACCACTACCCGCTGCAAAGCTACCTGCAAACCGTGGTCACCACCATTGACCAGCGCATGACCAACATGACAACCAAGGATTTGGAGCTGCTCAAGCTCATCAGCAACCGCACCACCAAATCCGCCCAGATCTTCTTGGCCGCCCTGCCCATTCTGGCGGTCTACCCCTTCCTGCAAAAGTACTTTATGACTGGCCTGGTGCTGGGCAGCGTTAAGGGATGATTTAAGGAAAACCATACCGCTTCAGAGTTTTCAGAGCTTAAAATGCATATAACACGCGGCTTGACATCATTGCTTCATGCCGCGTGTTATTCTGTCTTTACAAATAAATCACGAAGTTTGCGCAAACACCTGGCATTGCTTATAATTTAGTTGAAATGATGCTGATGAAATAGAACTTTCTTGTTTGACCATGCCGGGAGGGCGCAGCTTGAAACCAAGTGGCTTGATTCGAAAATCATTTGATTCCATCACTGTGAAAATCATTGCTCTGATGGTTCTGTTTATTTTGCCGCTCAACATTGGTCTAATTATGACCTCCATGCGCGCCGCGGAGGCGGTCAGGCACCAGACCACTTTGTCCTTGCAGCATGTGGTCAGGCGTGCCATGCAACAATTGGATAACCAGATATTTTCTACCAATTATTTTCTTTTTGATTTGGATGAGCGCAACCCCTATTTTATCCGCCTACAGGAACGAGAAATGGACAATGCCTACATGCTGGCCAAAGCCTGCGTTGAGCACATTGCCCAGGGCCAGGGTGGTCATCAGCATGACGATCGGCGCGATGCCAGGCAGGGTGACAAACCTTGTTTGCTGCCAACGGTTGGCGCCATCAATGATGGCAGCCTCATAATAGGTTGGGTCGATGCTGGTTAAAGCAGCTAAATAAACGATGGTGGCAAAGCCAAAGTTCTTCCACACATCGGTAATGACCATAATGTAGGGAAACCAGCCTTCATCCGCTAAGAAGAACACCGGCTCCATGCCCATGGACACCAAAAACTGCCCCACAATGCCTTCAGACGGCGAGAGGATGTCGATGATGACACCCGAGAGCACAATCCAGGACAGGAAATAAGGCATGTAGATGACCGTCTGCGCTACGCGCTTGAAGCGCTTTGAGCGGATTTCATTGAGCAGCAATGAAAAGGTGACCGGCACAATGATGCCCGCAACAATTTTCATGGACGCGATGAACACGGTGTTGTACATCACCTGGTAGACGCCAGGCAAGCGCATTAAATACCGGAAGTTTCCAAAACCAACCCAGGGCGAGCCTGAGATACCCCTTGTGGGGATGTAGCGCTGAAAACCAATCACCAGGCCCCCGATGGGCACATAGGCGAAGATGATGGTCAGAATGACAGCCGGCAACAGCATCAGGTGAAGGGGGAATTCCTTGCGCAGCTGTCCCGGTTTACCGTCGCGCGCCAGCGCTGGCTGAACAATTGGCTTTTGTGACATGATGAACCTCACTTGACTGCGGAAAAAAGCGGGCGGGCCCGAAGACCCGCCCGCTTCAGGTTGATTTACTTGGTCAGCGCGTCATACCACTCGTTGACTTCCTGTGTCAACTCCACGCCGCCGATCTGGTTCCATTGCTCGACAAACTTGTCAAACTCTGTAATGGGAGCGGAGCCCATGATGATCTTGGTGAACACTTCGTCTTCCAACTTGTTCATGGTTGCCGCGCGCTCAATGGCGACGGGACCAGGCAGACCATAGAACTGGTTGTACTGGATGGTGCCTTCCTCGATGATGGCATTGACCACCGCCATGCCGCCGTTCTCATCCACGCGAATCTTGTAAGCCGGCCAGCCCTGGGGGTCGCCTTCCTTCATAAAGGCGCGGGCCTGCTTGAACTCATCCTTGGAGCCCTGCAACTGGATGTTGGCATCGGAATCTTCCTTGATGGCCTGCTGTACTTCGCGGTAAAGCACACGGTTTAGATCCGGGAACTCAAAGCCCAGCACAGCGTACTTAAAGGTCTGGATATCGCGGTAGGTGTCGTTCATGGCCGTTTCCGCCCATTTGCCGGCACTGCTGCCATAGAGGTTGTCAAAGTCCACGTTGGCGATTTTGATAACGGCTTCGGGATTCTTAAACTCCTTGTTGACGACAAAGAAGTTGTCAACGCGCAGGGTCGCCTGGGACTTGGCGTACTCGCCCGGCTTGTCGCCCAGCAGGCGCAGCGCCACCCAGTCAGACTCGGGGTTCTTGGTTTTTAGGTCCATGAAGGGCCAGGCGGGGTTCCAGAACTGGCCAACCAGGATACCGACCTTTTCGCTGACGACGTCCTCAACGACCTTGCCCTCATCCTTGACGCCAAATTCCTTGTCCAGGATGCCACGCTTGTACAGGTCCGCCATTTTTTCAAGGGCGGCGCGCATTTCGGGCATGGTGCTGGAGTTGACCAGCTTGCCATTCTCGCCCTGCAGCCACAAATCCTTGTAAGCGCCCAGCATATTGAAAACGCCGCGGGCGTCGCCCACATTGCCCATTAAGGACTTGCTGATAGCAATGCCATAGGTATCATTCTGGCCGTTGCCATCCGGGTCCTTGGTCACAAAGGCTTCCGCCAGGGCGATGAGCTCTTCCACCGTGGTGGGCGCTTCCATGCCAACCTTGGCCAGCCAGTCAGAGCGCACCCACAACACCGGCAGCTGGAAGTCCAGCGCCCAGAGCATGGGGAGGCCCATCAAACGGCCATTGAGCATGGCAGCAGTCCAGGTCTGGGAGTCATGCGGCAGCATGCTCGCCGTCATGGTGGAGGCATATTCCGGGAAGATGTCCGTCAGGTCATGGATCATGCCCGCTTCAGCCAGCATAGTGGCCTGTTTGCCGGACACATACAGGATGTCAGGCATGTCGCCAGAAGCGATGATCAGGTTGACACGGGCATCCCACTGGGTATCGTCCACAATAAAATCATTGACGATGTTGATGCCCAGGCGCTCTTTATAGGAATCAATCCAGAAGTTCTTGTCCCAGGATTCGCCCTCAATAAACTTGATGGCGTTGTTGGTGGCGCGGCCAATGCCCACCGTGATGGGGGGATCGTACTTCTCAAATGCCTTGGGGTTTTCCTCTGTCTCCTGTGCGAAAACTGTGCCGAGGCTGACCAGCATGGCCAGGACCAACAGCAGGGATAGCAGGGACCTTGTGTGACGCTTCATACGGGTTCTCTCCTTCTTTGGTATATTTTGATGTGAGTTTGCAGATTACACTGCGCTATCATCAATTTATCAAAGTGTCCCCGGATTGAATACGTATGAAATGGTCACTTTCTTTCCATTTGTCCACCATCTGAGGGCAATACGCGCGTGCTGTCCCGGTATTCCTGGGGGGTCATGCCCAGGGCGGACTTAAACAGACGGGTGAAGGCCGGCGCGGACCAATACCCAATAGCCGCGCCAATCTCGTGGACCTTTTTACTGCTGTTTTCAAGCAATTCGCGGGCATGTGTCAGGCGGATATCCAGGATATAATCCGATAGGTTCAATCCAGTACTCTGCTTAAACAGGCGAGAGAGGTACTTGGGGTTGAAATAGACAAGGTCCGCCAGGGCGGACAGCGAAAGATCGCTTTCAGGGTGGTCCTGGATGTATTGCTTGACAGCTAAGACCGCCTGCCCGGATCGCGTATCGGCCTCATCCTGATGAACCTGCAAAAAGGCAGCCAGCATCTCCCGAAAGGCGCTAAAAGCAACCGCCATTGGCGTGCTCAGCGATAAGGCAGATGCCAGCGGGAGAAGGGCGGGCGAAGCATGGCCATAATGGAGCAGGGCAGCTAAAGTGCGGTGAAAAGCAGTGGCATACACCGCCTCGCCTTGCGTACAGGCTGACAGGGCTTGCTCCAATTCATCCATCAGCGCCCGGCTTTCATCAAACTCATTGCGCTGCAAAGCCAGCTCCATCCTGCCAAGCAACTGCTGCACGCCTTGCTGAGACTTTTCACCCATGGGCTCTGCCGGCTCCTTTGCGTCGCCGTCCAATACAACGCCATCCATGCCCGGCAGCATACAGCTTTGCAAAATCATTTGATGTCGCTCAAATGTATAGGCAATTTGCCCAATGGAAATGGGCTGGTGCGCGAGGACAAAGGAGAGGGGCAAGGAAAAGGTGTTTAAGCAAATCTGATGAACGCTTTCTGTTAAGCCACGTACCCGCTGGACAAAGGGCACGCTGCCCTCCTCTTCCGCTGCATCATGATAAAGGGGCTGGAGTAGCCAGACAAAATGCAGGCGGGTTGTTGCAGACACCAGGGTGAAGCCATCGCCAAGCTGCTCCTGGATGGCCATGTTCACGCGGATTTCCTGCTCCTTCATGTGGACAGCATCATTGCGCGCGCAGTTAACAGCGGTCAACAGCAAGACAGGGGACCTTGCGTCCATCCTGATGCCCAGGCTGTCCAATTTTTCTTGCAAAAGGGGCGGGGTTTCCCCTTCCAAAAGGTCCAGCAGCAATTCACGCCTCAGCAGGGGCAGCAACAATTGTTCCTGTTTTTGGACACGGTCTATGAGCTGCTGGTCCCGTTCCTGCTGGTGCAGCGTTGACAAAGCTTTGTTAAACGCTTTAACGATATTGGGATAGCCTTCGTTTTTAAGCAGGTACTGCACGCTGCCCAGCTTTTGGGCTTGGTAGAGGTAGTCAAAATTGTCATGTCCTGTGAGGAAAATAACCTGGCACCTGGGCCAGGCTTTGTGGATGTACTCAGCCAGTGCCAGCCCAGTCATCCCAGGCATCTGAATATCAGAAATCACAATGTCCATGCGCCGCAATCGCAGGATTTCCAGCGCTTGAGGAGCGGAATACGCCCGGTAGATCTCCAGGTCGGCCAGGTTTTGATCTGTGAAATGAGCATAAAGCCCGTCCGCTATGATGGGCTCATCATCAACTATCAGCAGCCTGTACATCCTGTTTCCCTCCTTTGTTAAGTCGCAACAAGACCCCCATGGCGCCAAATTCATTCCGATACAGTGTCAAACCGCTTCCCGCGCCAAACTTCAGCTGCAGCCGCCTGTGGATGTTGATCAGGGCTGTGGTTTCCTGAAGGATGCCGCCCGCGTCCAAAGCCTCCTGCAGCACCAAAAGGCGGTTTTCATCAATGCCCGGCCCATTGTCATCCAGGCGCAGGGTCAGGGTATCCCCCGCGTCTTCAAACCGCAGGCGCAACAAGCCATTGTCCGTCTTGTCAGCCAGGGCGTATTTGAAGGTGTTTTCCAGCAAGGGCTGGATGATCAGCCTGGGCACCTGCAAATCTTGCCAGGCCTCGGGCAAATCATCAAACTGAATATCAATCCGCGATGAAAACCGCACCTGCTGGATGGCGGCATAAGTCCTGGCGTGCTCCACCTCCTGGGACATGGGCACCTCATCCCCGCCATCCCGGGTGATATAACGGAAATACTGCCCCAGCTTGAGCAGCATGGTTTCAGCAGAGGCATAGTCCTCACTTTGCAGCATGCTGTAGAGAACAAAAAAGCTGTTGTACAGAAAATGCGGGTTGATCTGAGCCTGCAATTGCTTGAGCTGGGCGTTTTGCATGAGGATTCTTTGTTGATACACCTGCCCGATCAAATGCTCCAGGCGCTCGGTCATGTCATTAAACCCCAGGTACAAAAAGCGAAACTCATCCGTGCGCGCAGTGTCCACCCGCACGCTCATATCCCCTGTCTGTACACGCTCAAACGCGCCTACCAATCTGCGCAGGGGCTTGTGCAAAACGCGGTAGATCAGGGCTAGATAGACCAGAAAAATGCTTGCCGCGGCCAGCGAAAAACCCCAGAACCATCCCTGATAGTGGCGAATGTTGCTGAGCATGACGCGTTCAGGCGTATACAGCGCCAAATGAAAGCCAAGGTTTGAGTTGGACGCGCTGGCTGCCACCCAGTTTTCCCCATCGATGCGCTGAGTAAAGGCAGCATTGTCAGGTGAGGCCGCGTTTAGGATCAGCACAGGGCCCAAAGCATCCGCCTGTTGGCCAGTCAGACCCTCGAATAACCTAAAGATTCCTGTGCTATCCGTCAGGAGCATCCGGCGTTCCTGGTGCAGCAAGGCGCGCAGGTCTCCCGCTATGACCTGGGGGTTGAGCTTGATGGTCAAAAGATAATTAAAGCCTTGTTCAGACCTTGAGGTGTAGAGGTTGGCTACATGCAGGTACAGCCAGCGATCGCCCTTGCGGATGGTTGAGCGGCCCGGGAGCGCCGGATAGCTTAAGGTGTTTAAGCCCAGGCTTTTCCCGGCAGAGGATAAACCGGACACGGAGGAAATGGACATGTCAAGAGCCGGGATGGTTGCAATGACCTCCTGGATTAAACGGCTGCTGTTTTGGATGGTAAACAAGCGGCGCTGCAATTGAAGGATGGTTTTCACGCGCGTGTAGGGGTCCATCAGCACGGATGCATAGGCCAGGTCGCTCAAACCCTCGTCATTGAGCGCATCAAACTGGAGCAGACGGATGCGTTGGACATCTGCTTCCAAGCCGCCCAGATAAGCCTGCGCTTGGTCGGTCATCGCGCCTTCCAGCTGATGGCGCACCGCGCTGACCCCCCCAGTTGTAAATGGAGATGCCAATGATATAGATGGGCGACATCACCAAGAGAAAAATCAGCGCCAGGCGCAAATACAGGGATTTTCTTAGTCTCATCTCACTCTTGCTCCGTTTTTTAAGGGATGGTCCGCGCCAATTATTATCCCCTTGCCGTTACCTTTGAAAGCCAGGGTAAAATAGCCGCATAAACACACCATCAACGCGATTTTTTCATTGTGATGGCATCAGGCCACTTCAGAACAAAGCCGTATCTGATCAAATCTCGTTCCCCCGGCATGGTCAAAACAAGGAAATTTTGCTAGATTATAAGGACAGCAATGTTTGGATTATAGTCTCAATAAGCCATTTTCGCAAACTGGCCGCGCTTTGAAAGGATCAGAAGCACTTGCGTACGAGGAAATTGTTGTTCAATCGGGACAGCCCCTGCCTGCTCCCCCTGCGCGAAATGATTGAGGAACAGGCGCACAGCACCCTGGTGTTATGGGCGCTGGACTGCGCGGAGCGGTTCTTATGGATATTTGAAAAATCATGTCCGGGCGATTTGCGCCCAAGGGAGATGCTTACCCTTTGCCACCAATGGAAGGTTGGGGAGATCAAAATGCCGTTGGCCAAACAAACCATTCTGCAAGCGCACCGCGCTGCCACCCAGGCGGCTGACTTCCCCGCTGCCCAGGCCGCGGCCCGAGCTGTCTGCCACGCCTGCGCCAGCATTCATGTGGAAACTCACGCCCTGGGCCTGGTCTTGTATGGGCTGACCGCGCTGGTGTATGAGAAAACGCCGGATGATGTAGCAACATTTGCAGACAACGAGTGCGCCTGGTTCATGAACAGGCTATCCTTTTGGGCGAGAGAAGCGCCTCATCACGAGCATTTGTTAGCGCCCTTCTTAACCCGGCCCGGGAAAACCAACAAAAAAACAAAAGAGAATCAATTTGGAAAACAGGAAAAAGAGTTGAGCACACAGGCTCAGCCCTTTTTTTCAAGTTCATTATCAATCAAATACATGGCAAGCTCAAAAGCCTTGATTCTGCGGGCCACCAAGGTGATTTGCGATCCAAGTCTGTCGGCATTCTCCTTGCCTTCCAGGGTTTTTGACACCTCATGGAGCTTGTGCAGCAGGGAAGCGATCTGCCGCTTGGCTTCCAGGAGGTCTTCCTTCGCTTGATCCACGGCATCCTTCCAGTGCGTTATATTTTGGCTTCTAGCAAGAGGATCGCATCCCCGTCAAAAGGCTTGACTGGGGCGAACCACACACCGTTTTCAGGGCAGGCTCCCTCATTGATCACATGGTATTCCCCTGTTTCTGGAAGGAACCAGCGGGCGGTGTACTGCGTGTAGGGCAAGGTTTTAAAGCCGATCTGAAAGCGGTTGGTCTCAGCGTAATAAGCCACCAAGAGACTGAGGTCATCCTTAGCGGTGACACTGGGCATGAAGAGGGCCTGCAAGTCCTCCGCTGAGAAGGTGAGCATAAAAGCGCCTTTTGTGCCCGCGGCGTACAGCCCAGGATCCAGCGGATTTAAGTCAGACCAACCAATACCTTCATAAAAATCCTTCATGATTTTCATCTGCCAAGCGCCTTCAAAATCAATGGCGTGATACCAGGGGTCAAAGCTGCCAAAGCCCAGGCCTGTCTGGCCTTGTTCCGGCTCGTCCCACTGGATGTGCCAGAGACCCTGTGCGCCATAAGTATAGCCACAGCCGCCGTTTTGAATGGCCAGGTAGGCCACCCGGCGCAGCATGGCAGGCGTTGCCCGCCTGCGGCCCAGGCTTTCCAAGGTCAGGACATTTTCATACAGGGATTCAGATTCAACAAAGGGTTTGTTGGGCACCGCCTTGCGATGGGAGCGGAAATGTCGGCTGTCAATGGGGTAATCCCCATGCCCTGCCTGGTTCAAGGTGAAATCAAACCAAGGCTCCTCGCTCATGTAGGTGGCAAAAGGGCGCTCATTGGTGTAGTGCACGGTCATCAAGTGTTTGTAGGAATTGAGGCGATCAATCTCTTTTGCCACTTCTCCCCAGCCTTCCAGCATTTTAGGCCGGATGGCGTCTGAATAACCACCTGCCTCCCCCGCCAGTGTCCAGATGAGCGGGTGCGCGCCATAGCGGGCAGTGAGGTAGCGCACGGTCATCTTATAAAAATCAACAGCGCCCTCCTGCATGATGGAGAAGCACCAGGATAAGCCAACTGCGATGGTAAAACCTTTTTGCGCCAAGTAGTCCATTTTCAGATCCAGGTTGTTTTGAAAAAAATCCAAATTGGGCGTCCATTCCCCGTCCTTGAGTTCAAAATAAGCCGGGCAACCCGGATAGGGCTTGATCTCGCTGTGAAAATTGCACTGATAGATATTGAAGCCCTGCTCCACCCTCCTATCCACGATGGCCTTGAACTGGCTGTCATAGCGTGCGTCATTGGAGGTGTCAAAGGATTCTTTGATGGCGAAATGCCAATGGGTGTCTCCCAACCAGAAGAAAGGCGTGTTATCCTCATGGCAAAGATAGCGGCCCTTTGGGCCCACCTTTAAAAAGCCATGACGGTAAAGCGACACTTTTCCCTGGTAGGGGAGGCAGATCAGCTGGCCTTCCAAGGCATGCTCCGTGCCTTTTGCGCTGTAAGACCAGGTGCCCTGCTCAGTGGGGGAAAAGCGCACCTTGAAGCGCTCACCCCCGTCCCAGAAGGCGTCTCGCCAGATGACCCGGCCAGAGGGCGAGGTAAAGCTCATGGATATGCCGCAATCAATGCCCGCCTTGGCCTTTGTGTCCAGAAGCTCAAACTCTGTAACCTGCCATTGTAGGGCTGTTCTGTTTTCGCTCATTTCAGACCCCTTTCAAGCGCGCGGCTCACTGCGTCTTTGATAAGGTCCTCCCGGTCCATGGCCAGCAGGTAACCCTTTGCGATTTGATCATCTGTATGCTGAATAACCAGCGCCTGATAATGATCCAGGGATCCGTACAGCGTTTTGAGGAAATCAGGTTCAAAGGGCACCTCAGGTGCAATACTTGGAATATAAGCAGGTGGGTAAGTCAATGAAAGGGGAGCGCAGTCCGCCTTTGGTATTGCCAAAGGTGTCCTTGGCACTTTCACCATTTTGCAACCTGTCAACCTTTTGCGAGGGAGGCGGTGGTACTCCTTCCCTCACCCAGGCATACAGGTTGCGAAGGGCCGCTGAAAACAGGTATTCATATGGATAATCCAGCGGATAGGGCTCCATTCCGTAGTAGGGCTGGTTAAGCCCCAGCTTGATGAGGTCGGTATCCGTTTCATAGTAGTCCATCAGGTTGTACTTGCTATCATGGCTGGAGCCGGCGATTTCATAGACGCGGAACTTGGCCCAGGGCAGGTCCATATCACCGCCCCAGCGGGTATGCGGGGTCTCCGTCTCCGTGTTGATCACCATGAAGGGCTCACTGGATTTGATATAGCCCGCAAAGTTTTTCCGGCTTTCCCAGAAGGGCTCACTATCTGCAAAAGAGTTGATGGGCGCCCTGGAACTGCCAGCGCCGGAATGATAGTACCCATCAAACACTGGCGCCCCCAGCTCAGAGGACACCTTGTCCGCAAAAGTCTCTCGGTAGCGGGTGATAAAGCCGCCACACTGGCTCCAACCGGCCAAGTACAGCGTCAACTTGCCATATTGGGACAGGGGGCTCCTTTCCCCACCAGTCTTTAGAAGAACGGCCAAGTCGCTTAACATGTCCCAGAACAAGCCATTTTCATACTCCGAGAGGACTGGAAAGAGCCCTGGTTTGGGCAAGGGCCGACCGGGCAGGGGGTTTTTCCAACTGATCCGGTCATAGCGTTTTGGGTCAACCGTGTACAAGGCCTTGAGCACATCGCTCTTGGAAGTGATGCCGATATAGATGTCGCCATTTCTGACCATATAACTCCAGGTTTCCACCCATACACGGTCAATGTCAATGCGGGCGGAGGGGTTTAATATCTCCACAACCACATTGCCGCTAAATCGGCAAAGGTCCCCGGGTTTACGGATCATCATCCGGTTGATATAAGGTGCGTCCGTAAACAACACCTTGGCTTGTCCCGCCTCATCCTCCTCATAGACATTGGCGGTGCCGGTGATAAAATACTCCTCCTCCAGATAGCCCTTTTCAGAAAGGCCGCAAGCCAATTCTGCCCGGGCAAAGGGGTGGGAGAAGGGAGTGGTCGGGATAAGTTCTATTTTTTTAATCATCGCTGACTCCTCTTGCTTGGATTTTAGCCTTTGACGCCACCCAGGGTGATGCCTTTGACAAAGTTTTTCTGAATGAAGGGATAGACCAGTACAATGGGCAGGATGCCCAGGGTTGCCATGGCCATACGCACAGAAGCCTGGGGAATCTTGGCCAGGCCTTCATTGACATTGCTGAGCTGCTGGGCGTTCATGGTCAGCATCTGAATGTTTTGCATGAGGCGGTTTAAGAGGTTTTGGATACTGAATAAATCGGTGCGCTTGAGCAGGTAGATATAGCCGTTGTTCCAGTCATTCCAATAGGCGATGCCCACAAACATGCCGATGGTGGCAATCATGGGTTTGGCCATGGGGATGGCAATGCGGATCATGGTCGCAAACTCGTTGGCGCCGTCAATATAAGCCGCCTCCAAAATCTCATTGGGGACTGAGGAGGTGAAGTAGCTTTTCATTAACAACACATTAAAGGCGTTCATCAAAAGCCCAGGCACCAAGAGGCCAAAGAAGGTATCTTTCAGGCGGAACACATTGGTGTAATTGATGTAAGTTGGTACCAAGCCACCATTAAACAGCATGGTGAAAAAGACATAAAACATCAGCACCTTGCGAAAGGGCAAGCTGGATTTTGACAAGCCATAGGCCAGAGGCGTAGTGATGAGCAGGCTGCATACCGTGCCCACGGCGGTCAAGATGAATGAGATAGCGTAGGCGCGTGTGACGATGCTTCCATTGGTTTGGAACAGCCACTCATAGGCATAATTGCTCCACTTGTTCGGAAAAAAAGTATACCCTTTTTGCAAGAGCACCGTGTTATCCGCAAAGGAGGATACCAGCATTAAAACAATGGGGATGACTGCCAAAAGGGACAGCAGGCTCATGACCACATGGCCAAACACATTGAAAACTTTATCTTCTCTTGTTTTCATTTTCTGCCCCTTTCTAAAACAGCGCGCTTTCGCGGTCGATCTTTCGCACCAGGAGGTTGGCGCTCAACACCAGGACAAAGCCCACAGTGGACTGATACAAGCCCGCCGCTGATGCCATGGAGATGTTGCCCAATTGCAAAAGCCCCCTATATACATAGGTGTCGATGGTGTTTGTAGTCGAATATAGCGCACCTTGGTTCATGGGCACCTGATAAAACAAGCCGAAATCCGAATAGAATATGCGTCCCACCGCCATCAAGGTCAGCATGATGATGGTCGGTTTGAGTAAGGGCAGGGTGATGTAGAGAAACTGCTTGATCTTGCCCGCGCCGTCGATCATGGCAGATTCATAATAGGATCGGTCAATACCCAGCAAGGTGGCATAGTACAGGATGCAGCTGTAGCCGATGGTTTTCCATAGGTAGACAAACACGATGATGAAAGGCCAGTGACGTGGCTCGCTGTACCAATTGACAGCGCTTTTACCCAAAGCCGGCAGGATAGTGTTGTTGACAAAGCCATTAGCGGAACTAAAGAAAGCAAACACCAGGTAGCTGATGATGACGGTGGAAATCAGGTTGGGCAAGAGAATGACACTTTGGTAGACCTTTTTCCGCTTGCCTGTGAGCTCATTGAGCAAAACCGCAATAAGGATGGCCAGGATGGTGTTGGTCAGGATAAAGGCCAGGTTATAGAGGATGGTGTTGCGGGTGATGATGAAGGCGTCGCTGGTGGCAAAGAGATACTCAAAATTCTTAAATCCCAGCCATTTGCTGCCCCAAATGCCCAGCTTGGCATGGTATTGCTTAAATGCGACAACGACACCCGGCATGGGCATGTAGTTGTTGATGAACAGATAGATCAGCCCAGGGAGCATTATGAGATAAACCGCCCAATAGCGTTTCATTTCTCCCAGGGTTTGCTTGAGCTTGGATTTCTTGCCCTGGATTGGCAGGTTTCTGACGGTCATCACTGTCCTCCTTCATCACAAATCAATAAAGTGGGAAGGAGCAATCAAGCCCCTTCCCACAAAGTTGAATTACTTGTTACTTTCAGACCAGACAGCCAATTGGGCGGTCTTGTCCTCAATGATTTTATTCAAGCCTGCCGCCTCCAGCTTGCTGATGAGCTCCGGAATGCCCACAGCAGGATCCACAAAGCCAAACTCCAGGCTCTTTTGGAACTCTTCATAGCTATTTTGAACAGCAGTCATCTCTGTTAAGGTGTTGGCGTTGTTGTAGGTAAAGCCCATGGCAGCGGATTTCTTTGCGTTGTTGTTGAAAT
>CAYOOZ010000008.1:0-7434 GCA_964405705.1 uncultured Christensenella sp. | reverse complement strand
ATCCTTAATGTTCTGCCAGAGCGCCGGGTTATTGCCATTCCAGACATAGGTGATGAACTGGTTGGGCATCTGCCAGGCCACATTGTGGTTCCAGCCGGAAGTGGTGGCATCCACGCCGTCCATGTAGTCAATCAGCCCATTTTCAAGCACCTTGTAATGTACGCCCTCAATGCCCCAGCTTAAGAGGTTGGCCAGGTCCTTGTTGGTATAAAACTCATTGAGCAGTAACATGGCTTTTTCCGCGTCCACGGTGTTGATCGGGATGGTCCAGGGGAAGGCAGCGACGGCGTCAGAGCGAATGTAGTCTTCCAGGGTCTGGAAGATGGTCATGGGACGGCCGCAGAGGTTGGTCTCCTGCTGCTTGATGCCCGGCTTGCCGCCGGTGGTATAGCCCATGAGGGTACCGGCTTTAACCAGCTCAGTCACCGTAGTGGTGTCGGTGGCTGCGTCGGGGCTGATGTAGCCCTTTTGGTTGTAGCCATACATGCGCTCGCAGTAGGCCTTGTAAAAATCGCTTTCAAAGAGGTTTGTCACCTCCAGGTTGACGCCATAATCAGTCAACACGCCATAGGGGGAGCCGCCCAGGAAGTCCACATTGGAGAATTGAGCCATGGAGCCTGCCACTGGGCGGTAGACTTCCAATTCGGGATATTTCTCATGCAGGCGCGCATAAATATCATCTAGCTCTTCCTGGGTGATGGGGATGATTTCACCCGCGTTTTCGGGGGCCACATAGCCAATGCCTTCCAGGTATTCTGTAGCGATGGCGGCACAGCCACGGCCCTGGGCCATGTCACGGTTGTTGGGCACGCCATAAAGCACGCCGCCGATACGGCAGGCATTGATGTATTCAAAGCCCACTTGCTCAACGATGCCTGCGCCAGACTTGGACATCAAGTCATTTTCTTCCAGATCCATGAAATATCCCTGGGCTGCCAACTGGGGGAACCCAGCTGCGACGGTGCCCGCGATATCCACCTGTTCACCGCCAGACAACGCAAGGGTCAGGTTTTGCCGATAAGAAGCGATGTCCGTAATCTGCAGTTCCACCTCAAGGTTCAGCTTTTCAACCAGGATTTTGTTCATAGCTTCTTCAACCAGCTTGGTGTCCACTGGCGCGCCGGTAAAGGTCATGAACATCATGACCAGGCGGGTCGGTTGGGATGTGGCAAAGCCAGTGCCCGCAAAGCCCGCGAGCATCATCATCACAACCAGTAGGGCAATCATCTTTCTTTTCACGCTGTTACCTCCGTATTCTTTTTTGGCTTGTTCAGGTCAGCCTTTGCCCATATATTACAAAAACTTCCAGGGGATCCCAACAAGGATTCCGTGAAAAAATATCATTATTCCGTGATTTGTGAAAATTGGCCGCCTTTGGTCCATTTACAGAAGGATGGTGACATGATAACCTCAGCCTCAGACAGGGGTGAAACGATGCGAAAGCGCAAGTGGCTGGGTTCTTTCAGGTCCAGAATCTGGGCTTTTATTCTGGCGCTTTTTTTATCCCTTGGTCTCCTTCTGTTCTACAACAACTACCATGCCACCAGAATCCTGAGGTCCAGGCTATACGAAACGGCCAGCGAAGGGCTGAGCCAGTCCCAAAAGCGTTTAAACGATGGTTTAACGCGCAGCTTCACTTTTTTGAGCACCTTTATCTTTGAAAATGTCGATATCAAATCCTTGGAAGACAACAGCATCCACACCACCTCCTTCCATACTTCTCTTGAAAGAGTGAGGCGAAAGTTTGCCAATTCTTTGCCCATTTACACAGTGGACAGCTTCTTTTATTTCAACCCATACACCGGCGTGTACTTCGCGAACCTCAATACCATCAACCATCCTCTGGGGAAGATGATTAGGGATTTAAGCCCGGAAAAATGGCGGCAAGCGACGCGCGGCTTTATTGCTGTGCCTGCTCAAAAGGAGCGCTACCTCCTGCGCGCGGTCAAAGTCTCGAGCAGTTATATCGGCGCCTGGATCAGCATCCCTTACGCGTTGCGGATCGTACAAGCCGACCAATTAGCCGGCAGCCATGTCTACTTGCTCTCTGGAGGAGGGGAGGTATTGGACAAGGAGAGCGGGCCCATTTTACCCGGATATGACCTCTCCTCCCCCGCGCAGCACCTGATGAGCATTGGCGGGGAGCGTTGGTTGGCCGCTGTCACAAAGGCAGGTTTTGGTGATTTTTACCTGCTGGCGCTGATGCGGGACGCGACTGTCACCTCCAGTCTAAACCGCTTGACCCTTATTATTCTAGCCGCTTCCCTTGCAGGATTTTTGGTGATCTTTCTGGTTTCCGCCTCCCTTGCAAGGGGGATCCTAAAGCCAGTATCCACATTGACCAACTCCATCCGTGCGCTGCAAAGCGGAGATTACTCCATCTCCTTGCCGGAGGCAGAAATCCAGGAGTTCATGGAGGTCAACGCGGCGTTTAATGAGGCGGTAGAGCAGATTGAAGACATGAAAATTGACCTGTATGAAGACAGGCTGAGAAACCAGCATATTCACCTGCAGTACTTACAGCTGCAGATGCCGCCCCATTTCTTGCTCAATTGTTTAAACACCATTTACCAGTTAACAGCGTTTGACCGCTTGGACCTGACCAGGGAATTGATCCGCGCGTTGAGTGACCACCTGCGCTATACCTTAAGGGCAGACCAGTGGGTCAGCCTGAAGGAAGAACTGTTTTACGCGGAAAACTATGTTCAGATTTCCAAAATCCGCTATCCAGACAGCATCGCCTTTTTTTCACAGATAGATGAAGCTGTGCAGGAGGCGAAGGTGGTGCCGCTGTTGGTTCTGAACTTCATTGAAAATGCCATCAAGTTTGAAGCCGAGCTGGGCAAGTCGCTGGCCATCCATTTGGAAGCCAAACTGATTGAGGATAAAGTGCGTCTGAGCATCTGGGACACCGGCGAGGGATACAGCCAGAACTTTTTGGAGGACATCAAGGATCTGCCAGCTTACCTCAGCCGACACCGCAATGAGCACATTGGGATCGCCAATGTGATTGCGCGCGCCCGGCTTGTCAATCCGGGCATCCAGTTTCATTTTTCCAACAGGGAGAAGGCAGGCGCACAAATTGAAGTTATCTTTCCCTTAAAAGCCAAGGCTGAGATGGTGAAAAAATGAAGATCTTGATTGTAGATGATGAATATTACAGCGCCATGGGCATTCAAAAACAGCTGTTAAACTCTGACCTTCAGCTGAGCGTGGCGGACTGCGCTTTTTCTTTGGCCCAGGCCAAGAAACGACTCCTGAAGGAAGGCTATGACATCCTAATCACCGACATTCAGATGCCCAAGGGCGACGGCCTGGAATTGGTGGCCTGGTGCAAGGAGCATGATAATGAACTAGTTTGCATATTCTTAACCGCCTTCGCCTCCTTTGACTACGCCAAAAGAGCTGTGGAATTGCATGGGTTTGATTACCTGCTAAAACCAGTCTTTGAGGACAAACTGGTCGATTGCGTCCAAAAAGCCATCAACAAAGCCCAGGAGATCAAGGAACACAAAGCCAAACAAGCCCAGGCTGATTACTGGCACCAAGCCTACCCCAAATTGATAGAGAAGTTTTGGTTGGACCTGGGTAGAAAAGTAATCCAGTCAAATGATCAGGACATCAAGGACAGGCTCATACAGGCAAACCTGCCTTTGACGTTCATGGAAAACCAGTACCTGCTCCTGATGATCCGCTTCTGGAACCAAACGGACTTCGCCACATCAACGCTGATAGCCTTGGAAAACCTCAAAAAGGAGGTGCAGGCCATCTTTCCTCACAAGGAGCATAATGATGTGTTGATCCTAGAGTTGGAAGATGCCACTTGCTTACTGATGCTGGAGGCGCGTCTTTCCAAGCCCTACATCCAACAGGTCATCCAGGGAATCAGCGAGCGATCCCTACGTGAAAACCAGTTTATCACCTACATTTGCGCCTCAGAAGCGGTGAATGCCCACTCGTTTGCTGAAACCTTTGATCACCTGTTCTGGCAGATAAAAAATCGTTTCAGCCCAAAGGGCGATCTGGAGGGCCAGGTGAAGCCCGGCGTGAAAACTTTAAGCGCCAGTACCCTTCCACTAGCCCACTGGTCTGAATTGATTCACAGGGGGCAGAGTGATCAATTGCTGAGGGAGGTCTCAGATTTTTTAGATGGTTTCAGGCAGTCCCCCCACTTCACCCGAAATGACTTGGTGCTGTTTTATCATGATTATCTGCAAGTCTTGTATGCCGCTATGGAGACTTACAAGGCCAGCCCCAGCCAGATGATGGATGGATACATCTATCAGGATTGCGTTGACAACGCCTGTGGAAGCATATCGGACATGCAGCAATGGATCAAGAAGACCCTGGATGACTTTCAAACCAGCGTCCGTGGCAACAGCCCGGTCAATGACGCCGTGGCAGACACCATCCATTACATCAAGGAACATCTGGATGAGCCCCTGGAACGGGATCACTTGTCTGCCCTGGTGTTTGTGAGCCCTGACCACCTCTCCCACCTCTTCCGCCAACAAAAAGGCCTATCCCTGTCCGCCTATATTTTAGAGCAGCGCCTGGACAAAGCCAGGGAATTGCTATTGACCACGCGAAAAAGCATCCGTGAGATCGCCTTTGCCAGCGGTTTTCAAAATGAGTCCTATTTCATCAGCCAATTCAAGCGTAAAACTGGTAAAACGCCGCTCAATTACCGAAAAAAGGGATGACAATGACCACTTGCGCGGTCATTGTATTTTTGATAGATCAGCTCAGCCCAAAAGCCGTTTCAGCCGGATAGCCATGTAGGGCTTTCTGGGCAACTTGATTTCAAAGTCCCCGCTGTTGATGCCCGCGTCCTGGATGGTCATGTCCCAGGTGTCAATCACCTCCACCTGGTAGTGTTGATTCGCGGGCAGGCTGAACAGGCGGCGGTAGGGCCGATTAAAGCCATAGTAGTGGATGAAATACCCGCTGTCCATCAGGCCCTCAGCAGTGCCCACCACCTCATCAAACATGCCTGGCGCCATTTTCAGGCCCCGACCCGGGGTCTGTTGCAAAATGCTGCGCAGGAACTTAAGCCGCTCAGGGCTGTCCCCATGCAGCTTGCCGCCATGGCTCCACCAGAGGATGTCATCCCCACGCTCGTAGGTTTCCCCATGGGTGGCATAACCGCCCCGCAGAGAGGCCTCCCAAAACCTACGCACCATCTCTTCACCTGAAATATTGCCCCAGCCCATGTCAATGTCGCCTTCATAGGCTATTTCGTCCAGAACGATGGGTTTTCCCCAGCGGACACGGTAATCCTGGGTAAACTCCGCACACTTGTAGAGATCCTGCCGCTGTATGCTGCAATGGGTGATCCAGGGCCTGGAGTGGTCATACATGGGCATGCAGTTGTGGATGGAGCGCAGGTGGGAATAGGGATCATGATCCAGGATAACCTGCGCGATGTTCTCCCAGTCCCTGATAGTCTTTGTCCGCATCAGGTCATATTCATTGGCCAGAGACCACCAGATGTTGGCATAGGAGGACAGGCGGGCCATCACATATTTCAGGTAAAAGGCGTCCTGCTCTGGCGTCATGGTGGAAAAGCCCCAGCGGTCATAGGGGTGAAAGAGGATCAGATCCGCCTGGATACCCAGGGTTTGCAAGTCCTTGACACAGGCCTCCAGGAGCTGAAAATGCGCGGGGTTTATACGGGTAAAGTCCCAATCGTTGCCGGGCTGTACGGACATCTGGCGATAAAAACTGCCCTCACCGGACCAGGTGAAGTTGCAGGGCGTGCCTGAAAAAGGATAGGTCATGGGCTCATGCACATTGTAGAGGTAGTGTTTGGGGAAAACACAAAAGCGAACCTTGTTGAACTGCCCTTTTGACAGGGTCCTGAGCGTCTGCTCACGCAAGCGCTCTTCCTGCAGGTTCCAGACATAGCAGGTAGTGCCCATCGGATAAAAGGGCGTGCCGTCTTCATACTCAAAATGAAAGTCCCGCGTGCGCACCTGGCCATGGTTGCAGGGGCTTGGAGCGGTGACAATGAAGCTGCCCACTCCCGCAGCACCTTCAAAGCTACCCGCTGTGGAAAAGGTGTATTCCCCTTCAAAGGAAGGCATGAAGCGCAGGCGGAAAACCCCCTCGCCGTCATAAAAGCCAGATACAGTCTTTTTCTCATCGCGGCCTATAAAAGTACCAGAAAACCAGTGATCCGTAAAAGGATTGCCCAAAACCTTAGCCATAACACTGATCTCAAACACACCCCAGCGCTCCACCGTGTTTGAGTGTTTTACATTGTTTTTCAAGTGATTGGACATAAAAACCTCCAAAATCGTTGATATCTTAATAAAGCCCTTGTTCCTGCTGCCAACGGCTGATGATCAGACTTTCCAGGTCATCATGGGGTGCTTGAAAGCCGCCCATTTTTTCCTGATATGCGATGTATTCCAGAATACCGTCATACAAGGGGTATTCATTGTTAAAATCAGGGAAATCTCGCTTGAACTTGTCCATGCTGAAGGCCACATCGTGGGCGGTCAGGTCATAAAGCAGGTTCTCCTCATAGATGGTGTAATCAGCCAAGCGGTAGATGTCCAAAACCGGGATATGGACCAAATCGGCCTTGACATCAAGGGCCTTTGCAAACAGGCGGATATAGTCGTCATAACGGCTGGCTTGCGCTGCTGCCAAGGTATAATCCTGCCCATAAGCCTGGGGCGTCAGCACCAATTGCGCGGCCATGCGGCCCGCATCCCTGGCTGTGCCGGCGTGCAAAAGGCCCTGGCCATCCCCCGGGCTTAGGATCGGCAGTCCGGCGCGCAAGCGGGGCACCAGGGTTTTTCCCCCGCTCCTTGACAGGGCGGTGAGCGCAAAGCGCGGGCCCATGGAATAGGCCGGGCGGGCAATGGTGATTTTTGGGCTGAGCGGGCTTTGCCGCAGCAGGGTTTCACAGGCCCTTTTGTCCGCGGCATAGCGGCAGTTGGGAGCGCTTTTGACCCCATCCTCCGGCATGGGCAGGGTAGAGAGCGGATAGCCATAGACATCCACTGTGCTGATAAAGATATACTGGGTCAAGGATTCTGGCAGCATATGAAACAGCGGCAGCAGCTGATCCGGGCTAAAGCAACAAAAATCCACAATGGCATCCGGCGAAAAGGCGGCCAGAGCCTTTTTGAGTGCGGCGCTGTCCATCCTGTCCCCCAGAAAGACCTCTGTTTCACGGGCTAAACCCTCATCATCCCGGTTCAAGGAGCGGGTATAGACCCCTACCTGGCTGCCTTTTTGAAGCAGGGCTCTGATGGTGTGGCTGGAGATATTGCCGGGGCCGCCAATGAGAAGCACTTTTTGTTTCAATTTAGCCTCCTAAAAAAGACACCGGCCTCCCCCCTTTGGTCAGGCCGGTGTTGTTCAAGGCTTACGCCTGGTGGTGGTAGACATCCCAGCCCAGGTAGTTGGACAGGGCTTCTT
>CAYOOZ010000007.1:21951-29130 GCA_964405705.1 uncultured Christensenella sp. | reverse complement strand
CAACAGCTGGCTACGCCTCTCATCCGTCAAATCCGGCGCCTTTTGCGCCTTGACCATGATTTCACGGACTTTGGCGAAGGCGCCTTCCTCCCCGGAACGCAGCAGGAGCACGCTGTAGGGCAGCATATAGGAGGCCTGCACCAGGCCGTTTTGATATAATTCTTCATACATTTTCAGGGCTTCTTCCTTCTGGCCCTTTTGATGTTTGATCAGGGCAGACCTGACCTTGAGTTTATCCATAAAGCTCATCGTTCGTTTTCAACCTTTCTCATCAAGCGCTTCACCCTGCCTTCTAAATCCTGAAAATCCGCAAGCTGGTTGGCCGTTTCCCCATAACGTTCAAGACAATATACCATGCCTTGCCTTGTGATTTCAAGCGCGCGCCGTGGCTCACGGTAGCGGTGCTCATAGATTTTGGCCAGGCCGATGAACACCCGCGCGCTCACAGCGCCCTCCTTGGTGAGGGTCAAAAACCCCTGCTCTGCCTCCTCATCCATGCGGCTTTTTCGATAAATTTCGGCCAAACGAAACCTGGCCAGATCGCGCACAGTCTTGTCTGAACAGGCTCGATAACAGGAGATGGCCCTCTCCCTTTGCCCCATGCCCTCATAGGCGCGAGCGATGCTAAAGAGGTCCTGATGGTGGCTCAAGGCCTCCGGGCTCATAAAAAGACCAGCAATGTGCAAATACAACCTGGCCAGGGAGATAATGTCCTGACAGTTGTGCAACAACACCTCTTCAAGGAGGCCCTCATCCCGCTTTTCCAGATACTCAAAGTAACGGGCCGGCACCTGGGCGCCAGGCAGGTCATTATCTCGGGTGATGTTTAACAGGCTTTCCTCCAGCTTGGTCAAGGGCACACGCCCCAGGCGGAGCTTGAAAACACGGCGGGCAATGTGCAACAAATCCAAATGGGGAATCTTGTCAAGGTCTGCCCGCAGGCGGTTCATGGTCAGGCGGCCTTGCAATAATGGCAGGTCAAAACTTTGCCCGTTGTAAGAGATCAGGCAGCGGCTATCATTGAACCTGCTGATAAAATCATTGAGCAACAAAGCTTCCTGCGGGTAATCCCTCATCAAGACCTGGGTCACCACGAGGTGGCTCTCTTCAATGCGTCCGTAGCCGACCAAAAAAGCGATGGTGCCGGCTCCGCGGGAGAGGCCGGTTGTTTCTGTATCAAAAAACAACAGATCCTTTGGCAAAAAACCAGCTTTCACACCGCCCTTGCTCATGTCGGAAATGACATTCAACGAGAAAAGGGCCAAGTCCATTTGGCCCAGTTCTATTCTGGTTTCCCTCATCAGGCAGTCGGCCGGAAGTTCAAGGCTTGGTGCCGCTTTTCTAATGGGATTTATACTGTTTAAACGCTCATAGAGGGAGGCCATTAGTTGCCACTCCTGGGCATGGCCACCTCGACCTCCTCCTCATCCTTGTCCACCCAAGGGGCTGCGGTGGGCTTGGGCGTGGGGTAGGCATACCAGAGGGCCTGCTCATAGGTCAGCCCGTCCTTTAGGTAAGGCTGGGTAGCCAGGCGCAGGGCTGCATCCTGATCACCGTTTTTCGAGGCTAACAGCAGGTCCAAATGTTGGGGCTGCTGACCCTTGATCATGTCCCCCATCAAACCTGAAAGGAGCGCGTGGCTTCCAGAGGACAACACATATTCCGGCAATTTATAAGCATACACCACATAGGTCTCAAGCGGTATGTCCAACTCAAACATCGCAGTGGCATGGGCGACCCCCACATAACGGAAATGCCAGGGCTCATCGCTGATGCCGGTGATATCCCGCCATTTTGTTTTGTAGCGCAGGATATAGCCAAAGCGGTGGGCGTTTTCCCCCGTCCATTTTCCCTCTTCCGTCTCGCCAAAGGCTTGGCTGAGGTTTAAGTGTGAAGGCGCCTGGATGTCCATGGCCAGGCCCAATTGGTGCTCGCTGGTACCGGCCGGCGCGACGCGGTACTGCGCCTTGGCCCTGCTGCCCACTTCCTCCACCTTGGCATTGAATAATATCTGCTGGATACCAAAGGAGCGGTAGCCTGAGGTGGCATAAAGAATATAGCCTTCTTCGTTCAAGGCAGCGGCAAACATCTTTTCCAGCGCCAGGGCCGCCTCCTGCCTTAAATAGATGTTGTCCTGTATGCTTTTTTTACGGGTGCTCACCTTGGGCAGCTCAAGATCCTCCGGCGCGTAGGTCCTTGAGATCTTATTGTCCCGGTTGACCAAAAGCAGGTTTCCGCCCAGGCTTAAAATGGGCGGCTTTGTGCTCGGCGCGGGGCTTGGAGAGGGCAAATCAGACGCCAAAACGGCGTTTGCGCACAAGAGGGAGATCAAAACCAGAAAAAGCAGTTTTCTCATCAGGGCCTCTGGCTGCCACCGCCAAAGGAGACCTCGCTGTCCCCATCATTATCGGTCTCATTCAGGTGCACAACGGGCGGCGGCGCATTCAATTTTGCCAACAAGCCAGCAAAGCTCCCGCCCCTGCTTTCATAATCCCTGATGGCGGCCTGGTATTCCTCGGTAAACTCCTCCAGGGAGAGGCGGTTTTCCATCATGTATTTGGCGACCTCAGGCCCCATGTACCTTAAGTGCCAAGGCTCATAAATAATCTTGGTGATGTCCTGCTTTTCTTCCAAATAGCGGATGATAAAACCAAAGTTTGCGCAGTTGGCCTCCATCCATTTGGCTTCAGCCGTCTGGCCAAAGGCTGGGGTCATCCCCTCCCGGTTGGCCCAGTCGCGGTTTAAAACATCAACGCCCAGACCGGTCTGGTGGTCAGAGGAGCCGGGGAAGGCCACCACGCCATCGTCCTTGCCGTATTTTTCCAGACGGTTGTGGTACATGGTGCTTTGGGTATTAAAATTACGGTAGGAGGATTTGACATAAAGCTCATAGCCGCTCTCCTGCGCTGCTAAAAACATGGCGCTTAAGGCCAGAGCCGCTTCCTTGCGTAACTCATGAGGCCCGCTCACTGAGCGAAGCTTCAAGGGCACCAGGTTATTGGGCACAAAGCTGCTTTCCAAAAGGGAGGTGCGGTTGACCAGCGTCAGATGGCCGTTCTTGTTCTCCAGCAGGTTGGCCGGCAAGGCATAAGTCCATTCCGGCGTTTCAGCGGCCACAAAAAAAGGCACTGCCAGCAGCAAAGCCAGCAGAAGCGGTAGGGTCATCTTCCTAATTGGCATGGGCATACATCTCTCCAAACGTCAGTTCTGACAGCTCCCTGATGTAGTTTTCCAGGGGGATGTCGCGCTGATAAATAGCGGCCGCGTGCGGGACTCCGACAAACCGAAGGTGCCAGGGCTCATCCGCATAGCCAGTGATTTCCGTCCATTCTGCCTTATAGCGGATAATAAACCCAAAGCGGTGGGCGTTTTCCCGCACCCACTGCCCTTCCCTGGACTTGCCAAAGGAGGAGTTGAGCTTGTCAGACGCCTTGCGGCCAATGTCAATGGCCAGGCCCAATTGGTGCTCGCTTGTACCGGGCGGGGCGACCAAGAGCATGGCTTTTTGCTCGCTACCGGCGGTCTTGATTTTGCGTTGGTAAATCAACCTTTGGGTTTCAAAAGAACGAAAGCCGGAAACAGCGAACAGGTGGTGGCCGTTCTTTGCTGCCTCCTCAAACATGGCTTCCAACATCCGGGCGGGTTCAGGTCGCAGGCGGATATTGCCCGTGGCGCGCCTCACTGAGGGAACCACCAAATCATCGGGCACATAGCGCTCGCTTAAGCGATAGGTGCGGTTGACCAGGTAAAGATTGCCACCCAGATTGGTTTGCTCAACAAGGCCGTGTACGCTTCCCTGGAACACTGTCAAGGCGATGAGAAGGATGCTGGCCAACTGTTGAAACAAGACGAATCCCCTTTAAAATAATTCCGGAAAGAGCGTTTTTAACCGCTCCAGGTTGGTTTGGCTGATGCGCAGGCTGACCCTGGTGCCCGTTTCCTCGTGGGTTTCACTCAGAATCTTGCCATGTTTGCGGATTTCATTGAGCGCCTGGTAGGTAGCAAAGGGAATCAAAACCTCCACCACCTTTTCTTTCGCGCGCAACAAATCCGCAATGGCGGCCAGCAGTTCATCAATCCCCTTCCCTGTTAAGGCGGAGACAGGGACAGCCCCCTTGGGCAAGGCACGGTTTTCAGCCACAGCGATGTCCCACTTATTATATACCTCAATACGGGGCTGTTCGCAAGCGCCCAGGCTTTGAAGCACTTCCTCAACAGCCATTCTTTGGGCATCTGCCTTTGGGTTTGAGGCATCAGAAACAATCAGCAACACATCAGCGCCCATTGCTTCATCCAGGGTGGAGCGAAAGGCCTCCACCAGGTCCGTAGGCAATTTGCTGATAAAGCCAACTGAGTCTGTCAAAAGGAAGGTATCCCCATCCCTTAACTCAATGCGCCTTGACACGGTGTCCAGGGTGGCGAATAATTGATCCTTTACCAGCACATCAGCGCCTGAAATCGCGTTTAACAAGGTGGACTTGCCGGTGTTGGTATAGCCCACCAGGGCGACGGAAGGGATTTCGCTGCTCAGGCGGTTTTTCCGCCTTACCTGGCGCTGGCGTTCCAGCTCCTTGAGCTCGTTTTTTAAAATTTGGATCCGGCCGCGGATGAACCGCCTGTCCATCTCCAATTTGGTTTCACCAGGACCCCTGGTGCCAATGCCGCCGGCTAAGCGGGAGAGGGAGGCGCGCGCGCCAATTAAATGGCTGGCCCTATAGTTAAGCTGGGCCAGGTTAACCTGCAGCTTGCCCTCAGCGCTGGTGGCGCGCTGGGCAAAGATGTCCAAAATCAGGGTGGTGCGGTCAATCACCGGAAGGCCCACAATGTCCTCCAAGCGGTTGGCCTGCATGCCGGTTAATTCATCATCTACGATGATGAGGGTGGCCTCCCTGGCCTGGGCGTCCAAGGACACCTCGCTGGCCTTGCCAGAACCGATATAGGTCTGCGGATCGGGCTTGGCCTTGTTTTGCAGCGCGCTGCCAACGACCACAGCGCCCGCGGAATCCGTTAAAGCAGCCAATTCATCTAAGGAATACTGGCTGTCCACGCTGACCAAATAGGCGCGCTCGGTTTTGTCTTCAGTTGCGGTGTCTCTGGCAACGGCCAGAAGATCATTTGAAACGATGGTGGCCATCAACTGGGGATGGGCCAAAAGAGAAACGGGAACCGCTGTGATAGGCCCGGGCTTGAGCTGCCCTTCCTCATCCGGCGCGAGCAGGGCCAGGGTGGCCCCGGTCAATTCCCCCGTCTCATCTACGCCCAGAGCGCAGATGGCGTCCAGCCGCAGACTGGGCAGGGCGATCATGTCCACATCAGAGAGGACAGCATCCCCGTTGGGATGGGTATGAATCAGCCGTACGCGGCTTAGGCGCGTTTCGCTGCGGCGCCGGCCCAGGTCCACCAAGCTCACCCTGTCCGCCTGACCGACGGATACATCCAGCACCTTGCCATCCCTTGAAATGTAAACGGCAATCTCCCGGCGCGTGAGCGCGGTCAGCATTGCCAGTTGGGTCGCCAATTCCAGAGGTAGAAACTCATCAGACGCGACTTCTACCTCATACAGCGCAAGCAGGCTTTGCTTGACGCTTTCCCGGATGCCGGACAGGTTGCCACTTAATTCGGGCATTTACTCTCCTTTTTGTTTGGCTTGCCGCTCCCTATAATCCGTGATGGCGGCATGAATGGCCTCCTCAGCCAAAACAGAGCAATGCAGTTTGGCAGGGGGCAAACCGTCCAAGGCGTCGGTAACTGCCTTGTTGGTCAATTGTAAGGCTTCTTCCAAGGTTTTGCCAATGACCATTTCGGTGGCCATGGAGCTGGTCGCAATCGCGGCACCGCAGCCAAAGGTCTTAAAGCGCACATCCTTGATGATGTTGTCCTCGACCTTGAGGTACATTTTCATGATGTCGCCGCACTTGGCGTTGCCGACTTCACCAATGCCATTGGCATCTTCAAGGGAGCCGATGTTGCGGGGGTTGCTGAAGTGATCCATTACTTTATCCGAATACATGGGTATTCTCCTTTTCATACAGGGGGGACATCTCCCTGAGCGTTTGAACAATTTGTGGAAGTACCTTTTTGACCTCGTCGATTTCTTCCTGGGTGGTTTCATCTGACAGGGTCATCCTTAAGCTGCCATGGGCGATTTCGTGCGGCAGGCCGATGGCCAGGAGCACATGGGAGGGGTCTAGGGAACCGGAGGTACAAGCGGAGCCGGAGGAAGCGGCTATGCCAGCCAAATCCAGGCGCAGAAGGAGGGCCTCGCCCTCAATATAGCGGACAGAAATGTTGAGGTTGTTGGGCAGGCGGTGCTCTGGGTGGCCATTGAGCCTGGTTTCCGGAATGGTGGTCAAAATGGCATTTTGCAGATCATCCCTGAGCGATTTTATTTGTCTGGCGTTTTTCTCCAAGTCGCGTACAGCCAATTCCAGCGCCTCCCCAAGACCCACAACAGCTGGCAGGTTCTCTGTCCCAGCGCGGCGGCCGCGCTCCTGAGCACCACCATGCAGGAAGGTCTCCAGGCGGACGCCTTTTTTGACAAACAGGGCACCAACACCTTTGGGTCCATGGAATTTGTGTGCGGAGAGGGAGAGCAGGTCCACCTGCAGTTCCTTCACATCAAGCGGGATAGCGCCCACCGCCTGAACGGCGTCTGTGTGGAAGAGCACCTTGTGCTCGCGGGCGATCTGGCCAATCTCACTGATCGGTTGGATGGTGCCAATTTCATTGTTGGCAGCCATGATGGTAATCAGGGTCGTGTCTGGCCGGATGGCTGCGCGTACATCCCCTGGGTTGACGCGGCCAAACTCATCCACCTTGACATAGGTAACCTCAAAACCCTGTTTTTCCAGGTACTCCAGGGTGTGCAATACAGCGTGGTGCTCAATGGTGCTGCTGATTAAGTGCTTGCCCTTTTTCATATTGGCAAAAGCTGCGCCTTTGATGGCCCAGTTATCGCTTTCTGTGCCGCCAGAAGTAAAAAAGACCTCTGTCACATCACAGTTTAAGGCGCTGGCCACCTGGCGCCGGGCGCCTTCCAGGGCCTTTTTGGCCTCCCGGCCAGTTTGGTAGACGCTGGACGCGTTGCCATAAAAAGCGGTGAAATGGGGCAGCATTTTGTCCAGCACCGCCGCGCGCACATTGGTAGTCGCGGCATTATCCAGGTAAATCTTGTTCATT
>CAYOOZ010000007.1:19337-21941 GCA_964405705.1 uncultured Christensenella sp. | reverse complement strand
CCAGGAAGGAATTAATTTGGGATTTTTCCAGCATATCCATCAGGCTATAGCGATTGACCACCTGCTCTATGCCGCTGGTCACCAGGTCCCAGGTCTTGTTGACACCGCAGTCAGCCTGATGGCTACAGTCGTTTTTATCGGCAAAGCATAAACTTTTTTTAATCGGGCCATCCACCGCGGTGATAATTTCCCCCAGGGTGATGTCGCACGCGGGCCTGGCCAATAAATAGCCGCCCTGGTTGCCCCTGACGCTGCGAATCAAGCCGTTTCGGCGCAGGGTACCCAGCAATTGCTCCAAGTAATTGCCTGGCATCCCGCACTGGGCGATGCGATTTAGGGGCTGGGGGCCCAATTCTTCATATTCAGCCAAAAAAACCATGGCGCGCATGGCGTAGCGGCTTTTTGAAGTCAGTTTCATGCTTCCTCCGGTTTATCCCGACTGTTTTAATCGGAATTGAAAACAGAATATCACCGCTCCAATAACTTGTCAATCATATCAATGCAATCCAGTGGTTTTAATAAGGGTTTCAAACCTTTCAAGGGCTGTGCGGCTCAAGCTGCGATATAGGTCCGCTTTCTCGCTGCTCATCATTTGCTCATCCAAATATAAAGAGGTCTCCTCCACCAGGCGCATGTCATGAATGCCATAGACATTCAACAGCCTGCCATGCTGCCTGGTTCCCAAAAACTCGCCAGGCCCCCGCTGCTCTAAGTCCTCCCTTGCGATTTCAAATCCATCATTGGTGTTGACCAGAGTTGAAAGCCGCGCGTTTTCCTCGCCCAGTAAAAAGCACCAGCTTTCCTTTTGTCCCCGGCCGACCCGGCCGCGCAGCTGGTGTAGCTGTGCCAAACCAAAATTGTCCGCGTTTTCAATCACCATGGTGGTCGCGTTGGGCACGTCCACCCCCACCTCAATGACCGTTGTGGAGACCAGAACGGCAGCCTTTCCGGAATAGAAGTCCTCCATGGCCTGGTTTTTCTCTTCATCAGGTTGGCTGCCATAGGTCAGTGCCAGGCCAAGGCCCTTGAGCTGTGTCTTCTTCAGCTGCTCATAGAGGCTGACCGCCGATTTTTTGTCGTTGTCCTCCTCCTCGCTATCTGATACCAGGGGGCAAACCAGGTAGCTTTGCTCGCCTGAATTAGCTTTGGCCAAAATATAACGGTACAAATCCGCGCGCTTGTTTTCAGGGACAATGCGGGTTTTTACCGGGGTACGTCCAGGTGGCAATTCATCCATGATGGAAATCTTTAGATCCCCATACAGCACCAGGGCCAAGGAGCGCGGGATGGGCGTTGCGGACATGGCCAGGATGTGGGGTGAAAGGTGCTTGGCTCGCTCGGCCAAGCTCTGACGCTGCCTGACACCAAAGCGGTGCTGCTCATCTGTGATGGTGAGCCCTAAATTAAAATAATGGACGCCAGGCGAAATGACGGCATGGGTGCCGATGATGAACTGGCAGGTGCCATTTGCAATCTGTGACAAGGTCTCCCTTCTTTGCGCGGCTTTCATCCTGCCCAGCAGGAGAGCGCAGGTGATGCCAAAGGGAGAGAAGAGCTTTTGCGCGTTTTGATAATGCTGCCTGGCCAAGAGCTCTGTAGGGGCCATGAAGGCGCACTGATACCCGGATTTGATGGCCATAACGGCCGCGCCAAAAGCCACAGCCGTCTTACCGCTACCCACATCCCCCTGCACCAGGCGGCGCATGGTAACGGGTTTTTTCATGTCTTCAATGATTTGATTCAAGGTTTTTTCTTGCGCGCCAGTCGGCGTGAAGGGTAGCTTGGCCCAGAAATCCCGGGGCTCAAAGGCAGTTTGCGCCATGTCCGGCCCTTTTTCCTCAATCAAACCGCTGTTGCGGATGGCCAACTGGAAGAACAACAGGTTTTCAAAGGCCAGCCTGCGCTGGGCGATTTCAATATCTGCCTGGGAGCTGGGACGATGGGCCAGGCGCATAGCCAGAGCATAGGGAGCCAGGCCTTTTTCACTTAAAAGGTCACCAGGGAGCGGGTCTTTGATCTGGTCAACAAAATCCAGTGCTTGATCAATCAGGCTTGCGAAAACTTTGGAGGGCAGGCCTTTGAATGGCTTATACTGAGGGATGAACCCTTTTTCAGAAAGAATCTTTGGGTTTTGAAGGATCAGGCTGTTTTTATAGCGTTTAATCAAACCGTATAGCAGGACAGGCTGACCGGTAATCAGCTGCTTGGCCATCCAGGACTGGTTGAAGTATACAACCTGCAAAACGCCGCTCTCATCCCCCACCTTCAAGCGTACGATGGAGCGTCCGCCATAATAGGATAAGGTGGGCGCGGATAAAACGCTCCCTTGTACACATACTTCGCCAGGTGCAACCTTGGCAATGGGCAAAGGCTGCTGTGAAAAGAGATAATTCCTGGGCAGACAGGACAAAAGCCCTTTTAAGTCGGTAATCCCGTTTTCCGCAAGGACGGCCAGGCGCTTTTGGCCCAGTCCCTTTAAATCAGCTAAGGATTTCACTTTTTCCCTTCAAAAAAAGCTGCCGGTGAGGACAGCTTTTCAAAATCATTTTGGCAGATTACTCAACAGACAGAAGGTAGAAGTAGAGCTGCTGGCCACCGCGGTGC
>CAYOOZ010000007.1:9508-19327 GCA_964405705.1 uncultured Christensenella sp. | reverse complement strand
TGCACCTCCACATCGCAATCCGGAAACATTTCTTCCAGTTCATCACGGACCTTCTGAGCCTCAATCTTGTCGGTCTTGTCCCCGTAATAAACGGTGATGAGGCCATCATCCTCCGTCACAATCTGCTTCATCAACAGGAGGGCTGCCTCCTTGGCTGTGTCGCAGTTGACGGTGATTTGCCCATTGTTTAGGCCGATGATGCTGCCTTCCTTGATTTCCATATCGCCCATGTTGGTGTTCCTGACGGCATAGGTGATCATGCCAGTGCGGACCTTTTCAGCCGCCTCTTCCATGCGCCGGGCGTTCTCCTCCGGGCTTTCCTCCATCTGGAAGGCGACCACAGCCGCAATGCCCATGGCCACATTCTTGGTGGGCAGGACGATCACATTTTTGTCAGAGAGCTTGGCGGCCTGCTGGGCGGCCAAGGTGATATTGCCATTGTTGGGCAGGACAAAGATGGTCTTGGCGTAGATGCTGTCAATCGCCTTTTTGATGTCGTCAATGCTGGGGTTCATGGTTTGACCGCCGCGCACCACGCAGTCCACACCCAAATCTTTGAAAATGTCATCAAAGCCATCGCCCTGGGAGACGGCGACAATGCCGAAGTCCTTTTCTTCCTTGGGCTTTTGAGCATCCAGCTCGCGCCGCTGCTGGAGCATGTTATCAATCTTAAGGCCATTGAGCTCACCTAAAAGCAGGGCGTGCTGAAGGGCCTTGCCCGGGTCATTGGTGTGCAAATGGACTTTAATCAAACTTGAATCGCCCACCACCAGCACGCTATCCCCAATGCGGCTAAACTTACGCCGAAGCGAGGCGATGTCCGCGTCCGTGGTGCCGGGCTTGAGCTCCTGGATAAAGAACTCCGTGCAGTAGGCAAAGGTGATGTTTTCTAAGGAATCATGGTCGTCCTCATACTCATCCCCGGTGCTGCTGTCACCGCTCATATCAACGCTCAAGTCGTCCAATTGATCGCCGTTGATGACGGCTTGATAACCGGTATAAATGAGCAAAAGACCGCGGCCGCCCGCGTCCACCACGCCAGCCTGGGTCAAGGCGGGCAGCATTTCCTGGGTTTTCTTGAGGATGGCTTCGCCGCTGGTCAACACCACGCGCATCAGCGCTGGAAAATCATCCGGAGACATTTGGGCCTGCGACATAGCGTCATCCGCGATCACCCGGGCCACGGTCAAAATGGTGCCTTCCTTGGGCTTCATCACGGCTTTGTAGGCGGTGTCCGCCCCTGCTTTGAGCGCCTGGGCAAATTCTACCGGGGAGACCGTTTCCTTCTCAGCCAGAGACTTTGAGAAACCGCGGTAGAGCTGGGACAAAATGACACCGGAGTTGCCCCTGGCGCCCCGAAGCGCGCCTTTTGACAGGGCTTCCACCAATTCGCCAATGGAAGACAAGTCCTTGCTGTTGATTTCACGCACAGCCGACATCATGGTCATGGACATGTTTGTGCCGGTGTCGCCATCAGGAACCGGGAAAACATTCAGCGCGTTGACCGCTTCCCTGTTTTTTTCAAGAAGGGCGGCACCCGCATTAATCATTTCACGCAAAGTATTTGCGTCAAGCAAACCTTGATTCACCATTTGTTATCCTCCGAACCCGCTGACTTACACGCGGATTCCTTCTACAGTGATGTTTACATTGCGCACCTTTACGCCTGTCATGCTTTCCAATTTGTACTTAACTACTTCCTTGATGGAATTGCAAACGGCGGTAACGGAAATGCCGTATTCCACAACGATGTAGAGGTCCACATCAATCATGTCCTCCACCGAACGCAAGGCAACGCCTCGGCTTAGGTTTTCCCTCCCAAGCCATTCCACCAGGCCATCCTTGGCCCTTTTGCTGGACATGGCCACGATACCGTAGCATTCAAGCGTAGCGTAGCCAACCACCTTCAACATAACTTCTTCAGAAATATAGATGGTGCCAATTTCGTTTTTAATCTTGAATTCCATCATAAACCTCCCTTAAGGCTGCTGATTCAAACATGCTTAGTATACAAGGTTTTGACAAAGGACGCAACATGCGGGGGATTTTATCGCGCATCCCCTGAGCAAATCTGCTACAATAGGGGTGTTGGAACACAACATATCATTCAGGAGGCAAAACACATGACAATGAACAGGGAAAAAGCCACGCGCAAAACAATCCAATTCAAGCCTTTTGGACTGATAATCCTTGTGGCTGCCTTGGTTTTCATGGTATCATTTGTCCCAGTTATGGCGACTGAAGAAAACAACACACAAAAGGAGAACACCATGTCAAATTACCCCACATTCACCATCACGCTTGAAAACGGCCAGGTCATCACAGGCGAGCTTTACCCGGAAACCGCGCCGCAGAGCGTGGGCAATTTCATCTCCCTGGCCAATTCTTCCTTTTATGACGGCTTGATTTTCCACAGGGTCATCCCTGGCTTCATGGTGCAAGGTGGTTGCCCCAACGGCTCTGGGATGGGCGGCCCTGGCTATGGCATCAAGGGTGAGTTTGCCCAAAACGGTGTAAATAACCCGCTTAAGCACACCCGGGGCATCCTGAGCATGGCCCGCAGCATGCGCATGGACTCCGCCGGCAGCCAGTTCTTCATCATGGTGGCGGATGCCCCCCACTTGGACGGCGCTTATGCCGCCTTTGGCAAGGTCACAAGCGGCATGGAAGCCATTGATGAGGTAGTAGGCCAGAAGCGCAACAACGCGGATAAGCCCCTTGTTGACCAGGTGATCAAAAGCATCAAGGTTGAAACCCAAGGCGTGGACTACCCCTTCGACCCCATTAAATAAATGAAAACAACCACCGTCACCGTTACAGTTGCTGGAAAGAGCTATCAGCTGTCCGGCCTTGAGGAAAAGGAGCATTTCACGCACTTAGCGGAGATGACCAACCGACGCATCCGTGAGGTTGCCGGTCAAAACCCTTCTTTAAGCGCCGAGGCCTGCGCCGTGGCAGCCTGTTTTTCTCTTGCGGATGAACTCATTAAGGCGCAAGCGCTCTCAGAGCGCCTGCGCCAGGAATTAGAAACAAAGCAACAGGAAACCCGTGATGAAGCCTGAACTCCTCTCCCCCGCCGGCAGCCTGGATGCGCTGTCCGCAGCCATCTCCCAAGGGGCGGATGCCATCTATCTGGGCGCCAGTTCCCATGGCGCCCGCGCCAGCGTCGGCTTTGACAATGATTCGCTCTTAAAAGCCATTCGCTTGGCCCATTTATATGGCAGGAAGGTCTATATCACGGTCAATACCCTCCTAAAGGAAGCTGAGCTGGATAGTGCGCGCCAGGTGCTGGCCACCTTAACCGCCTTGAAGGCCGATGCTGTGATCGTGCAGGACCTGGGATTAATAAAGCTAATTCAAGAAGAATTCCCAGACCTTGTCATCCATGCCAGCACACAAATGAGCGTACACAATGCCAGGGGTGCTTTAAACCTTAAAAAACTGGGTGTCAGCCGGGTGGTGCTTGCACGGGAGTGCACGCTTTCTGACATCAGGGAAGTGGCGAAGACAGGGATAGAGACCGAGGTCTTTGTCCATGGCGCCATGTGTGTATCCATCAGCGGTCAGTGCCTGTTCTCCTCCCAGATAGGAGGGCGCAGCGGCAACCGAGGCAAATGCGCCCAGCCCTGCCGGCTGCAATATACCTATCGGGACCAAAAAGGCGCCCTTTTGTCCATGCGGGACATGAACACCTTGGAGCATCTGCCGGCCTTCCTTGATGTTGGTGTGCAAAGCTTCAAAATAGAAGGCAGGCTCAAGCGCCCGGAGTATGTGGGCATCGTGACCTCCATTTATCATAAGGCGCTTTTGGCCGCTGTTTCAGGAAAACCCTTGTCCGACCTTGAAAAAGAACAGATGGAATTGACCAAGGTCTTTAGCCGCGGCTTCACATCCGGTCACCATTTTTCAGCGCAGGACAGCGCGCTCATCGGCATATCCCGCGTATCCCACCTGGGCATCCAGATGGGCAGCATACAAAGCTTCAGACAAAAGGACGGCTTTGTCTTGGCCCAGGCCAAGCTGAGCGAACAATTAAACAATGGTGATGGCTTGCAAATCCGCGGGAAAAATGAGCAGGACTTCATTTATTCTGGACCTGCTGTGCCAAAAGGTGAGGTGGCCACCCTTCGGCTGCGTCAGAGCCCAAGCCCGGGTGATCTGTTGTTCCGCCTGCAGGATGAGGAACAGCTTGAAAACGCGCGCAAGGCCGCGCAAAGCATGCCACCCCTGCCTTTTGACGCAAGGCTAACGCTGAACCCTGGCGAAGCAGCGCGGCTGTTTGTAAAAAGCGGGAATGCTGAGTTTGAAGCAACGGGTGATATCGTCCAGACGGCTGACAAGCAGCCCTTGTCTTTGGAGTATTTGCAGCGTTTGATAGGCAAGACCGGCGGCACACCTTTTGTGCTGCATCATTTAGAGATGTTTGCCTCCTCCCCCGTTTTTTTGCCTTCTGCCGCCATCAATGCCCTCAGGCGGGATGCCTTGAACCAACTGGAGGAAACTGTCATTGCCGCCCATGAGCGCCCGGCAACCAGCAAACCAACCCTGTCTTTTGACCTGCCTAAAATAAGCAAAACAAAGCCTCGCATTTTTGCTTTGATTCAAAACGGAATGGACAGGGAAGCCTTTCTTTCTGCGGGCGCTGAGCAGATCATTGTCTACCTGGACAATTACCGTCAAGAAAAGCTTGAAGAGCACTTAGAACAGGTACATAAGGACGACATTCTACTCTTGCCCAGGCAAATAGATGATGAGGACTTAAGCCGGGTTCAAAATCTTGTAGAGGCACGCGGCCTTTCCATCATGGCGGATAACCTGGCGCATCTTAAGGGCGATGTCCACTATGCCGGTGAAGGCATCCCGGTCTGGAACACAAAGAGCCAGGAAGTGCTGCGCGCCTTTGGCGTTAAAAGCGCTGTGCTCTCCCGTGAATTGAGTTTATCAGAAGTTAAGCTGCTGAACCCGGACACCTTGGAGTTGATTTTGCCGGTTTATGGGCGTACACAGCTGATGTTTTTAAATCACTGCTCGGAACGGGTCAGCCGTAGCTTATCCAAACACAAGGCCGGTTGCACCTTTTGTGAGCGTGGGCATGGCCTTTTGGGACAGACGCTCAAGGACAGGATGTCCGCTGAGTATCCCTTATCCCCTACGCATTTTAACAAAGGCTGCCTCATCACCCTTTACCACCACAAGGTCCAGCACCTGGGTCAATTGGCCCCCAAAATGAGCTGGCTATTGGATCTGCGCTTTGAGAAAATGCAGGATGCCCTTGCGGTTTGCGCGTATTATGCCGCCCTTTTAAGGGAGGAAGACGTCAACGACTTGCGCCCAACAGAGCCTGGCCGTGCGCTCCTGGGCGTGGAATAGGATTCAAAATGAACGAAAAAGCGCTGCGCACCCTGGAATTTAATAAGATCAAGGAGCAACTTGCCACCCTGGCCCTGACAGAGCCGGGGCAATCGCGCTGTGAAAGCCTGGTTCCCTACAGCCAATTGGAGCAGGTGGAGCGTGCCCAGCATGAGACGGAGGAAGCGCTGCTGGTATTGCTCCGCAGGGGGGACAGCCCGCTGATTTACTTTAAGGACATCAGCCCCTTTATGGGCTTAGCCCAGAAAGGTTCCACCTTGCCGCCCCGCGCCCTCTTGGACAGCGCTGAGCTGCTCCGCGCGGCTTCTGCCGCCAAAAACGCCCTGGGTGAGGATGAGCAAAACCGCACGCCGCAGTTGACCTCCCTGGCCGCCAGATTGACCCCTTTGAGAACGCTTGAGCGCCTCATCAGCGACGCCTTACTATCAGAAGAAGAGGTGTCAGACAACGCAAGCTCGGCGCTTGCTGACATCAGACGCCACATGCGCCTTTGCAATGACCGCATTAGGGATAAATTACAGTCCATCGCCCATGGCAGCAATTCATCCAAATACTTGCAGGATAGCCTCATCACCATGCGAAATGGCCGGTATGTCCTTCCGGTGCGCCAGGAGTATCGCGCGCAGGTACCAGGCCTGGTGCATGACCAATCTTCCTCCGGCGCAACCTTATTTGTTGAGCCCATGGCGGTTGTTGAGGCTGGCAATGAACTCAAGGAATGGCAAGCCAAGGAACGGATTGAGATTGAGCGCATTCTGGCGGATTTGTCCGCCCGGGTGGGACAGGAAGCCGACAGCATCCTTGAAAACCTGGATATTTTAATCGAGCTGGACTTCCGCTTTGCAAAAGCTGCCTTGGCCCGGCGGATGCGCGCGATCAAGCCAGCGCTGAACAACCGCGGATACATCAAATTGGTCAAAGTCCGCCATCCGCTTATCCCGGATGACTTGGTCGTCCCCTGTGACCTGTGGCTGGGCGAAGACTTTACAACGCTGATCATCACAGGCCCCAACACCGGCGGCAAGACTGTCACTTTAAAAACTGTAGGCCTTATAACCATTATGGCCTTGTCCGGCCTGCATGTACCGGGCCAGCTGGGCACTACGCTGTCATACTTTCAAAATGTCTACGCGGACATCGGCGATGAGCAAAGCATTGAGCAATCCCTCTCCACCTTCTCCTCCCACATGAAAAACATCGTGTCCATTCTGGAGGAGGCGGAGAAGACAGACCTGGTCCTGTTTGACGAGCTGGGCGCCGGGACAGATCCAACCGAGGGGGCGGCTTTGGCCCAGGCCATCCTGCAAAGAATGCTTAAAATGGGCATCCGCAGTGTGGCAACCACGCACTACAGCGAGTTAAAGGCCTTTGCCCTGGCCACGCCAGGGGCAGAAAACGCCAGCGTGGAGTTTGATGTGGCCACCCTCTCCCCCACCTATCGCCTGTCTATTGGTGTGCCTGGCAAATCAAACGCTTTTGAGATCTCCAGGCGCTTAGGGCTTTCTGACAGCCTGATCAAGGACGCGCAGCAGCTGTTGACCCGTGAAACTTTGTTGTTTGAGGATGTGATCGCCAGCGCTCAAACCCAGCGCCAGGCCGCTGAAAAGGACAGGTTGGAAGCCGAGGAGCTGAAAATGGAATCTCAGCGCCTAAAACAGGAAGCGGAAACCCTGCATAAAGAGATGGCCGCCCTGCGGGAAGGCGCGCGTGTCAAGGCCCGGGAAGAAGGCCGACGCATCGTAGAGAAGGCCAAGCGTGAAAGCGTTGAAATCCTGGGTGAACTCAAAAACCTCAAGGCCGCGGATCCCCAGGCCCTCAACCAGTTGAGAAAACGCCTGCGGGATTTGGGTGATGAGATGGCCGGCGGGCTAAACCTGGACGCGGTTGGGGATGAAATATTGCCTGAGCAGGTCAAAATCGGCATGCATGTGCAGCTCCTGGTTAACAACGCGCCTGCCACTATTTTAAGTTTGCCCGATGCCAAGGGCGAGGTGCAGGTACAAGCGGGCGTGATGAAGATGCGCTTGCCCCTTGAACAACTAAAGCCAGCGGATAAACCCAAAGCCAAGAAACAAACCGTGGTCCGCTCCACCACACAGGCCTCTGAGCGCAGCGTCAAAATGGAATGTGACGTCCGGGGGATGGCGCTTGATGAGGCGATGGCCGCTGTGGACAACTACCTGGACAATGCCACCTTAGCAGGCCTTCACGAGGTGTTCATCATCCATGGCAAAGGCACGGGCGTCTTGCGGACTGGCCTTCGCTCCTACTTAAACAAGCACCCCTTGATTGCAGGTCTTAGAGCGGGAAAATACGGGGAGGGTGAGGGCGGGGTCACCGTTGTGAGCCTGAAATGACAATGGGCAGCCAGAGCGCTGCCTTTTGTTTACGCTTTATTCAAAGATGGCATGCTATAATAAACTATCAATCAGGAGCGCAATGTATGATGAAACAGATTATTTATGTAGTAGATGACGACCCCAACATCGCGGCACTCATCCGCTTGTACCTGGAGCAAGAGGACTATGAGGTTCGACATTTTATCAGAGGGGATGAGGCGCTTGCTGCCCTCCGGCAAGGGGATGCCTCCCTGGTGCTTTTGGACATCATGCTGCCAGGTGTTGATGGCTGGGATGTGTGCAGGGAAATCCGCAAGTTTAGCAAACTGCCCATTATCATGCTCAGCGCCAAGGAAGAAACATTTGACAAGGTCAAGAGCCTGGAACTGGGCGCGGATGACTATATCACCAAGCCCTTTGACCCCAAGGAGATGATTGCCAGGGTCAAGGCCGTACTGCGCCGATCTGTCAGCAACATCAGCGCGGACGAAACCCTGCGCTTTCCGGGCCTTACCATCAGCATCAACAGCTATGAGGTTACCTTTGACGGGGAAACGGTCGCCATGCCGCCCAAGGAGCTGGAACTGCTCTTTTTCTTGGCCCAGCACCAAAACCAGGTCTTTACCAGGGAGCAACTATTAGAAAAGGTTTGGGGATTTGACTTTTTTGGTGATAGCCGAACTGTGGACGTTCATATCAAGCGCCTGCGGGAAAAATTGCAGGGCAGCGAACGCTTTGGCTGGAGCATTCATACAGTCTGGTCCGTAGGATATAAATTTGAGTCCAAATAAGCCGGAGACCGGCATCCTAAGCCGTCTTTTGATGGTCTTGGTCGGCGTAATCCTCATTGCCGTGCTCTTGATGCTGGCTGTGTTCGCGCTGTCCTCCCGCCAGACCCAGATTGACAGCCGGGTGAGCGCTTTGAAGGTTCAAGCCTATGACATTGCCTATTTGGCCAGCGAGAACAGCAGCATTCGCTTGGGCGGCATCATCAACCTCCCCAACGTGACGACCAGACAAATGCTGGGCCGCAAGCTGCGCCAGGTTTATGAAGACTATGCGGCCTATTGCCTGGTGGTGGACAGAGCCGGCAACATGACCGGGTACTTCTCAGATCTCATCCGGGAAAACAAGGAGCTGGCCTCCCAGCTGGACACAGGCGACATCGCCAGAACCTTAGCCCGGGTCTTAATGGGCGAGGAAGTCATCCTGCAGACCCGTGGCACCTTGGGGCCTATGTTCACCGTGGCCGTGCCCTGGCTGCAAAACGACAAGGTGGTCGGCGCGGTCTATATTCAGACCTCCGCCCAGACCATGACGGATGCCTATTCCAACATCTGGCAGCAGGCCGCGGTCGCAGCCCTTTTGACCTTTTTTGTGGCTGCAACGATTGCCTATTTTTATTCAAGGCGCCTGGTTACCCCCATCAGGCGGATGGCGGCCTCAGCCGGCTTGATTGCCAGGGGGCTGCCGGCCCCAAAGGTAGAGAAAACTGATTTTGCCGAACTCAATGAACTGGGCGAAGCCTTTAACCATATGTCCAGACAAATTCAGGACACCGAGGAGACACGCAAAGCCTTTATCGCCAACCTCTCCCATGAACTGCGCTCCCCCATGACCAGCATCCAGGGCTTTGTGCAAAGCGTTTTGGACGGCACCGTCAAGCCCGAAAACCAGAACCAGACCCTGCAGATTGTGCTGGATGAAAGCAAGCGCCTCAACAAATTAATCTCGGCTTTGTTGACCTTAAGCCGCGCAGAGGCACCGCAGACCAAGGTGAAGCATGTTCCCTTTAATATTTGCGAGCTGATTCGCCTGGTCCTCATCACAAGGATTAATCAGATTGAAAGCAAATCTATCCGGGTTGAAACAGATTTTGAGCAGGACGATATGTACGCCTTGGGCGTAAAGGAGCAGATCGAGCAGGTGCTCATTAACCTGATGGACAATGCCATCCGATATACCCCCGCCAATGGCGTCATCACCCTGAGCGTTCAAACCCAGGACAAAAAGACCCTGGCTATCACCGTAAAAGACAATGGCCTTGGGATTGCCAAAGAGGACAGGGACCATGTGTTTGACCGGTTTTACAAGGCGGAGCAATCCCACA
>CAYOOZ010000007.1:0-9498 GCA_964405705.1 uncultured Christensenella sp. | reverse complement strand
AAGGCGTTGGACTGGGCCTGGCCATTGTCAAGGCCATTTTGGAGCAGCACGAACAGGGCATTATGCTCCTTGACAGCGATGAAGGCGCGGCCTTCCGCTTTACCCTGGCAAAAGCCGATGAAAACACCGGGAGGCAGCATGCAGGCGAAGGCTTACGCTAAAATCAATTGGGCTTTGAATGTGACCGGGCAAAGGGCGGACGGCTACCACCTTTTGGACATGCTGGTTCAAAGAATCAGCCTTTGTGATGAATTGAACTTTACAAAAAGTTCGGACATGGCCTTTTCCACTGAGGGAAGCGCGCTTCCTCTGGACAAGGACAACCTGGTGGTCAAGGCGGCGCTGGCCTTGAAAGCAGCCAGTGGAACAAATGAAAACGCGCACATTCATTTAAAGAAAATGATCCCCAGCCAGGCCGGTTTGGGCGGCGGGAGTGCTGATGCCGCGGCTACCCTTCAAGGATTAAACGCCCTCTGGAAGACTGGGTTATCGAATGAAGAATTGGCCGAAATCGGCGTAAATCTGGGGGCTGATGTGCCCCTTTGCCTCTACCCCGGGCTGATGCGTGTAAAAGGGATTGGCGAGATCATTGAGGAAATTGACAATCAATTAAATTTCAGTCTTATCATCCTTCAGCCGGACAAGGGCCTATCCACAGCGGATATCTTTAGGGCTTATGATCAGAAACCAGACGAGCGACAAGCTGACATCAACACAGCGATGACCGGCTTTGTAGGTGGGCAAGCGCAGCAGGTTTTTTCTGCCTGCCATAATCAATTGCAGGCCACAGCGGCAAAAATGCTGCCGGCTATTTCAGAAGGGATCACTGCGCTTTATTATCACCAGGCTGATTTCGCGCAGATGACCGGCAGCGGCTCCTGCGTTTTTGGCGTCTTTTCCAACAAAGAAAAAGCGCTTCTCGCAAAAGAAGCGCTCAAGGATAACTTTCCAGTCTGTATCCTGGCACAAACCAGGGGTTAATGCCGTTTAGACCAGGGCCACCAGGGCATCCACAACGGACTGCAGGAAGGCAGTGGTGTCGGCGTTGAGCTGGCCCTTCTCATCAAACAGGGTGTGCACAGCGCCGATATAGGCTTCCGGCTGCTGGACAGGCTTCATGTTGAGGAAGGACAGCACCTGGCGCAGGTGATGGTTGGCGCCAAAGCCGCCAATCGCGCCGGAGGACACGCTCAGGATGGCAAAGGGCTTGCCGTTCCACTTGCTCTCACCATAGGGGCGGGAGGCGATGTCCAGCGCGTTTTTCACCACAGGGGTATAGGAGCGGTTATATTCCGGGGTAGCGAACACAAAGCCGTCAAAACCTTCAATCTGCTTGCGGAAAGCGGTGTGGCTCTCAGGCGCGGTGTCCGGTGTTTCAAAATCCTGGTTGAAGAAGGGCAGATGCGCAATCTCAACGAATTCAACATGAACATCCTGGGGAAAGAGCTTGGCAGCGGCCTGGGCCACCTGCTTGGTGAATGAATCTTTTCTGAGGGAACCAACGAGAATACCGATTTTCTTGGACATGGGTACTTTCCTTTCATGTGCGCCTTCTTGTGAAGGTCTGCAAGCATAATACCCAAGATTTCTGATAGTCAAACAAGGTCAAACTTTAATTCTGATTTTATGGCTCCTGGGTCAATACCTTCTGCAGGGACATCAGGTGCGTTAAGAGGAGCGTGCGCAGCTCAAGCGTGTTGCCCGTCGCTGTCTGGACAGCCACCTCATAGCGATCCAGGACGCTAAATATGGCTGTGAGTGCTTCCTGGGGGATGATTCTGCCCCCCTCCCCCCTGATGAACACGCTGATGTTGTTGATGTTATCCATGGCAAAGACATATTGCCGTATCTGGCCCAATTTGATTGAGGAATTGGACTGAACTGAGCCCGTCATCCGGCTGACCTGTCCAATGGCGTCCACCAGGTTGCTATTGATGCGGCTTTCAAACTGGGCGATGGTCTTATGCTGGAAGATGACGCTTCCTGAGTACAAAATGCCCAGCACGATGACCGCGATTAACAAAAGCACAAGCGCAACCAACATCAAACGCTGCTGGTTCTTGGTCCCGTACTGCTGAAAGGCTGGTTTCTTCTGGAAACGATAATTGTTCATAAACCCTCCTGATTTTATCAGTTTATCATGATTTGATAAGGCAGACAAGGACGGCGCTTTTCACAGAATGTTCACCATCCCAAAGGATGAGCATGGTATAATTCATTCACAAGAAATTGGGAGGCACCATTGATTCAGGCAAACGGCATCAGCCGGTTCTATGGAAACTTTGAAGCGGTCAGCAAAATCAGCTTTTCTGCAAAGAAGGGTGAGGTTTTGGGCCTGCTTGGTCAAAATGGCGCTGGCAAGACCACCATCATGAACATATTATCAGGCTGCCTGGCCCCAAGTGCTGGGCAAATCCTCATATCCGGCAAGAACCTGGCAGAGGATGGCCTGGAAGCAAGGCAAGCCCTGGGTTATCTACCGGAGAACCCGCCCCTTTATCTGGAGATGACTGTCCTTGAATACCTTGTCTTCTGCGCCAAAATCAAACAGGTGGTCAAGGCGGATGTAAAGAAACATGTCCAGGAATTAATTGAGCTGTCAGGCATAGACAGCGTTAAAAAGCAGCTCATTGGCAGCCTGTCCAAGGGCTTTCGCCAGCGCGTGGGCTTGGCTCAGGCCTTGTGCGGGAACCCAAGCGTCCTCTTGTTAGATGAGCCTACATCCGGCTTTGACCCAGCGCAGGCCGTCGCGTTTAGAAAACTGATTAAGCGGCTCTCAAAGGACAGGACCATCCTTTTCTCCTCCCACTTAATCACCGAGGTCCAGGAAATCTGTGACCGGGTGCTGATTGTCCATCAGGGTAGGATGATTTTGGATTACCACCAGGATGAATACAAGGATATCGCCCACTACCGCCTGGTTGTGGACGCCCCGCCTGCCAAGGTCTTAAACCCGGTAAGGCAGCTAAAAAGCGTTCGTCGGGTCAGGCTCTTGAGTGAGAATGAGCAGAAGACCACCAAGATGATGGTTGAAGCAGAGGGCGGCCAGGTTTTCCCCTCCCAGGTCTTTACTTTGCTGTGCGGCTTAAACGCGCCGATTCTGGAATTGACTCCGGCTAATGACAGCCTGGAAGCTTTGTTTTTAAGGGTCACCAGCGGCGAAATGGAGAACAGGGCATGAAAGCGGTCTATCAAAAGGAAATCAAGTCCTATTTTTATACGCCAACAGGCTGGCTGTTTATTTCAGTGTTCCTGGGCATTGCCAGCCTGATCTTTTATCTAAACAATATCCAGCAAAAAAGCAGCGACTTTACCCCCTTTTTGAGCATGATGAGCTATGTCTGGATGCTCCTAACCCCCATTTTAGTGATGCGCCTGCTCTCCGGCGAGCGGCGGATGAAGACGGACCTGCTGCTTAAAAGCTCGCCCCTTTTAATCTCCTCCATCGTCCTTGGCAAGTACCTGGCCGCCTGCACGGTACTCTTAATCGCGGTGGCCTTGAGCTTTTTATATCCCCTGTTGATCGCAATGTATGCCCGTGTTTTCCTGATGGAAATCATCACCGGATACCTGGGCTTTGTGATGCAGGGCTGCGCCTTTATCGCGCTGGACTTGATGGTGACAAGCGGCTTGTCCAACACGGTTTCCGCAGCCGCGGTTTCCTTTGGGGTCAACCTATTTGTCTGGCTCATCAGCCTCCTGCCGCAAAGCGCAACTATTCCCAAATTTGTATCAGAGCCCATCGCTTTTTTCAGCTTGTATAACCGATTTGTCCCCTTTATCAACGCGCAGTTCAGCCCGGCCAACACCTTGTTTTACCTGGTCTTTTGCGGTTGCGCCCTTTTGGTATCCATGCTGGTACTGCAAACAGAAAGGGCAAGGCGCAGATGAAGCATAAAGCAATAAAATTTTTAAAGAAAAACCTGCCTTTCTTTCTTTGCGCTCTCGTTGTGATTGCAGGATTCCTTTTGGTGCGGCTTGTTGACCAGGTAGAAAATGACAAGGCGCTGAGGCTGGATTTTTCCTTTAACAGCGTGACCACCCAAAGCGAACAGACCAATAAGGTGATGGCAAGCCTGCCATACAAGGTGCACGCCTATGCCCTCTTTACCCCAGGGATGGAGGATCAGTCTCTCTTGGGCTTGCTAAACCGCCTGTCCTCCCTCTCCCCCAATTTTACCTATTCCAAGGAGAGCCTGGTTCAAAACCCCATGCTGGTCAATACCATTTCCAGCGACCTTTCAGACGAGCAGGTGACGGCAGACTCCCTCATCCTTGTATGCGAGCAGACCGGCCGTACACGGGTGCTCAACACCTATAACTACCTGCAGCAAAGCTATAACACCGCCGAACAAGGCTTTGTCTTGTCCGGCATCTCCTATGAAAAAAGCATTGTGGAAGCCCTGGTCTACCTGACCCTGGATAGCGTGCCCGGCATCCGAATTTTAAGTGGCCATGGTGAAATTGGTGAAACTGATACCGCCTATATGGAAACCTTTTTGAAAAGCCATCACTTTGAAATCAGCCGGGTCAACCTCCTCGCCGGGGATACCTTAAGCCCCAGGGACCTGTTGATGATTCTCTCCCCCCAAAAGGACCTGACAGAGGGCGAGCTAAAAACCATCCTGGACTTCTCAAAGGCGGGCGGCAACATGCTCATCACAAGCGATTACAGCGACCCGGACAGCCTGCCGCGCTTTGATTCTCTCTACCGCCTGATGGGATTTGAGCGCAAGCCTGGCATCGTTATAGCGGAAGGCGCGGACCTTAATGCCTATATTGATAACCCCCTTTACCTAACCCCCTACATGGACATGACGGAGCCCACCGCCCCCTTGATTGGGGCAGGTCAGGTACGGTTGCGTCTGCCTGGCACCCGGGCCTTTGCCATCACCTCCACCAGCGATACAGCGCGGGCAGAGCCCTTGTTAACCTCGGGCATGGCTTACATCAAATCCGTCAGCCAGGCCAATTTGACCTTGGCCTATGAAGAAGGCGAGGAGACAGGGCAGTTCTATGTGGCCTTGCTGTCTGACTACGCCCACACAGACGGCACCCACGCCCGCTCCATGATCATCGGGAATTCCGCCATCCTCCTGGACAGCTGGCTCCATGAGGTCAGCTATGGCTCCCAATTCCTGCTGCATATGGTTAATTATTTGAGCCCGTCTGAGCCCATCAACCTGGACATCGCTCCCAAAACCCTGGTGAGAGAGCCGCTTGGCATCGTACAGCCGGCTGTTCCTATTCTGCTCATCATCCTCTTGCCAGTATTAACCGCCATGCTGGCCATCCCTGTTTTAATGAAGCGTTCCAGGAGATAGCATGCAGCCAGTCGGGAAAAAGCAAAGAAAAAAGCCAAAAACCTGGCAGCTGATCGCTTTGCTGTCAGTCTTGGTTCTTTTGGTTGCGCTGATGCTGGTTCTGCAAAAAAAGTCTGCGGTTCCCCTGCCTAAAAGCGAGGACCACAGCATCGTCCTCATCAAGAAAAACGAAGCTGATTTAATCAAAATGGAAGTCACCAACAAAAGCGGTGACCGCTTCACCTTAGTGAAAGACAAAAAAGACTTTCGGGTTTTAGGGCAGGATGATTTCCTGCTGGAAGCAGTGGATGTCTCCCTGATGGTTAAGGATTTAACTTTGCTCATCGCCAACGAGCTGGCAGGTGAGGTCCATACCACACAGGAAGCCTTGGACCTCCTGGGGCTTGGGCAAAGCGCGCCACGCGCCAAGGCTACTTATACAGACGGCAGCAGCCTGACAGTGGTCTTTGGAAATTCCGCGCAGACGGAGGTTCCTTCTGATTATTTAATGTTTGAAGGGGATAACAAGGTCTACTTTGTATCTCCAGAAACCAGGGAGCATTTTGACCGGGCCCTTACTTCCCTTCATCAGATTCCATCCATTAATTTCAATGAGCGCCTTGTTGACAGCATAGAGATTGTTGGGGATGAGCAGTTTACCTTGTCCCATCAGGAAAACCTTTGGGAGCTAAAGTCCCCCTACAGTTATCCGCTGGATGATACCAAGGTATCCACAATGCTCACCAGCATTGGCAAGATGCGCTTTGCCCAGTATTTTGGCAAGGCGGAGGAGCTTCAACTGGATGAACTGGGGCTTTTCCCACCCAAACGCACCATCACCTTCCACCTGTCACAAAGCACCATCACCGGGTTTGACAAGGAAGGCGCTCCAATTGACAGCACCTTGGTGCCGGAGCAGACCTTGACCCTCGCCTTTGGGAACAACATTGATCTCATTGGGCTTTACTGCCTGTATGAGGGCAAGGTATATCAAGCCACCAATGTGTCCATGGGCTTTCTGCGGGATTTAACGGCGCTGTCCCTGCTCTCCCCTGGCCCTGTCACACTGCCGCTCAACCGCGTAACACAGTTGGAAGTTCTTAAGGCAGGGCGTGGAACCCGGTATGCCATTGACTTCATTGAAAAAATCCTGCCCAACAACCAAATCGAGCTAGATAAAGACGGAAATACACTGTATGAGCCTTATGTGACTGTTGATGGGAAAGAAATCGACGCTGACAAATTTGTCCGGGAATACTTAAAACTGATGGCGCTAAAACACAGCGGCCGCCTGCCAAAAGATTATGTGCCTAAGACAAGCGAGCCAACAATTATGATTACTTTACATACCTTGCAGGGTCAAAGCGAACTGGCGCTTTTCCCCTATGGCGATCTGCATTATGCCATGGGCGTCAACGGGGTCTTTATTGATTACATTCAAAAAGCGCAGGTGGATGAAATCGACCTGTAAATCAGGACACCACAATGCCGCCGCCCAGGCAGACATTCCCCTGATAAAAGACTGCGCTTTGACCGGGCGTGACCGCGCGTTGCGGGTTTTTAAACACCAGTTGCCCAGTTTCGCCTCGATACACCAGCGTGGCTTCCTGGTCCGTTTGGCGGTAGCGCAGCTTGACAGAAAGCGCTGTTTCCTCACCCACACGCGCTGGGCTTTCCCCAATCCAGGTGATTTGTTCCAATTGTGCGCTTGAGCGATACAAAGACGGGTGATCCTCTCCCTGGACAACCAGGAGGCGGTTATTTTGTAGATCCTTGTCCACCACAAACCAACTGCGTCCATCTCCCTGGCCGCCAATGCCCAGGCCTTTTCTCTGACCGATGGTGTAATACATCAGGCCTTCATGCCGACCAATGACTTCACCCGATGGAGAAACCATATCGCCTGGATGGGTGGGCAGGTAATTTTTAAGAAAGGTTTTAAACCGGCGCTCACCGATGAAGCAAATACCGGTGGAATCTTTTTTGTTGGATACAGGTAAATTGGCCAGGCCAGCAATTTCCCGTACCTGAGCTTTTGTCAGCCCACCCACAGGGAAGATGCTTTTTTTAAGCTGCCAGTCCTTGAGCATATAAAGGAAATAGCTTTGTTCCTTAGTGGGGTCAGCGCCTTTTAACAGCTGTCCCTGCGCGTTGGTACGGACAAAGTGGCCGGTCGCCATTTTATCCGCGCCGATTTTGATCGCGTAATCCAAAAAGGCGCGAAACTTGATTTCCCGGTTGCACAAAACATCCGGGTTGGGTGTCCTGCCAACTTGGTACTCACTTAGGAAATGCGAAAAAACACGCTCTTCATATTCCCTGGCAAAGTTGACAGAATAATACGGGATGTCAATGGCTTCGCAGGTCCTCTGGACATCCTCCCAATCCGCCTGGGTGGTGCAGACACCATTTTCGTCCTTCTCCTCCCAGTTGTTCATAAAAACGCCGATGACCTCATAACCCTGTTGCTTTAAAAGCAGGGCGCTGACCGCGGAATCAACCCCACCGGACATTCCGACAACAACGCGGGTCACGGCATATCCTTTTCATTCAGTTTCGCAATCACTTGCTCATACACCAATTTGGCGGTATCCGCCTTGATGCCCTGGGAACTGATGGTAACAAATCGCTCATCCTCTTTGATAAGGTTCTCAAAGGCCTCGGCCACCGCGCGGTGGAAATCCTCCCCGGCCAATTCGAGCCTGTCTGCCTCCCTGGAAGCAGAAAAGCGCTTAAGCCCCACCTCCGGATTGAGCTTTAAAAAGATGGTCAAATCCGGCAGGCAGTGGTCAACAGCCGGGGCATTGATGCCGCGGACCAAATCCACCCCAAGGCCGCGCCCTGCCCCCTGGTAAGCAATGCTGGAATCCACATAGCGGTCTGAAATGACCAATTTGCCTTCAACAAGCGCAGGTTTAATAACCTGGCGGACATGCTGCGCCCGGGCCGCGGCATAAAGCAGGGCCTCTGTCAGGTTGTCCATGTCGTTGTTGTCCCGGTCCAATAAAATGTCCCTTATTTGCTCCCCCACCTTTGTGCCGCCTGGCTCACGAGTTAGCACGACATCAAAACCGGCCTGGGCCAGCCGCCTTGCCAAGGTCTTGGCCTGGGTGGACTTGCCGGATCCGTCATTGCCCTCAAAGCTGATAAAAAAACCTTTGCTCTCCGGCTTTTTAATGCCCAGGAAGGCGTAAATATCATCCGCGTGATGAGCAAACATCGTGGTTCCCACCTGGCGGAACTCTTCCTCATGCCCATACCCGTACAAGGCAGCGATGCTGTCCGCGCCGTTTTCATGAGCAGCGCTGGCGTCAGACGCCCTATCGCCAATCATTACGGCCTTTAAACCTTTTGGGTTGGCACGTCTGATGAGTTCTGCCTTGTCAGGCTCCGGCTCCTCATCAAACAATGGGCCTTGCACGCTATCAAAATAGCGGTAGAGGTCAAAGGCTTTTAGAATTTCAATGCTGGTTTCCTTGGGCTTGTGGGTAGCAACGCCTAAATAGACCCCTTGCCGCTTTAAGGTATGCAACAATAATCGGATGCCTGGGTAGACCTCGTTTTCATAAGCGCCGGTTTCATTGTAGTATTCCCGGTAATAATCCTGCCCCAGGGTGGCCTGCTCTGCAGTAAAATCAGAAAACTCCATAAAGCTTCTATGCAGCGGCGGGCCCAAATAGCAGCGCAGGCTGATCTCATCCGGTTGTGTGATACGAAGCTTGTCAAAAGCAAAACGGACGCCGTTTAGGACGCCCTTTGAGGACTCGGTGAGGGTTCCATCCAAATCAAAGATGACTGCTTGATACTTCATGACATCCCTATTCAAAGAAATCTGGTTTTTCGCCCCTTGTTGCTTGAATCAGGGCATTTAAGAACTGAATTGAGGGCTCTTCATTCTGGCTGTTGATTGCGACTGCCAGGACCATGTCCCGATTATCAATCATCAGGTCGGTGGCAAATTTGAACAGCTCTCCTGTGGGGATGCCAAATTGCTTGGCTTCGCCCAGGGCGATCAGGCTGCCATCTGGGTTGCTGTCCACCTCCACCACTTTCCCGCTGGCCAGGTTCAGGTCATCAACATTGATGACGCCCTGATTGATGGCTGGGCCAAGGTCCACAAAGGCGCCTTGGGAAGCAAACTGCTTAAAATCATCCCTGGATAGGTAGTAGATATCTCCCTGGGCGGCAGCGATAA
>CAYOOZ010000006.1:28956-29215 GCA_964405705.1 uncultured Christensenella sp. | reverse complement strand
GGTTGCACAGGCCGCCGAATTTCTCCGCGGTCACAAAGTCGGCCATCAGCGCTTTGCAGTGACCAATGTGCAGGTAGCCGTTGGGCTCCGGGGGAAAACGGGTGTGCACCCGCTCGGCAAAGCCTTCCTTCAAATCCTGCTCTATCGCGTCCCAAATAAAATTGGACTTGGCATTTTCTAAACTCATAAAAAGACCACCCTTCGTCTGATGACCTATATTATACATAGTAAAACCAAAGCGGGCAAGGCAGTCTGGCCC
>CAYOOZ010000006.1:7904-28924 GCA_964405705.1 uncultured Christensenella sp. | reverse complement strand
GCAGTACCCGGAAGATACCGCATTTGAGATATTGCGTCTCACTGGCCGCCGGCAAATTGGGGTGGTCCCGCCCAGCGCCCCGCCATTCCAATTGCTGAATGGTGACCCGTGCGTCCCTGGACGCCTCTAAAATGGTGCGCAAGAAAAGGTCCGGCACCATGTTTTGCGAGCAGGAGCAGGTGACCAAAATGCCGCCTGTGTCTAGCATCTTCATCGCGCGCAGGTTGATTTCTTTGTATCCCTTGATGGCACCCGCAAGGCTGGCCTTGTTCTTGGCAAAGGCGGGTGGGTCCAAGACAATCAGGTCATATTGTTCGCCCTTATCGGACTTGTCCCGCAGGTAATCAAAGGCATTGGCCAGGACAAAGTTGACCTGGGAAAACTGGTTGAGCTGCGCGTTTTCATAGGCGGTGGCCAGGGCGTGTTCGGAGATGTCCACCGCGGTCACTTCCCGCGCGCCATACATGGCCGCGTGCAGGGCAAAAGCGCCGGTGTGCGTGCAAATGTCCAGCACCCTCTTGTCCTTGCAATAAGGGGCGAGGGCGGCTCTGTTTTCCTTTTGGTCCAAAAAATAGCCTGTTTTTTGACCCTGCCTGATGTCCACCAGCATTTTTAGCCCGTTTTCAAGGATGGTTACCCGCTCTGGTACCTCGCCATACAAAAGGCCGGTCTGCTGCTGCATCCCTTCCAATTCGCGCACAGGCACGTCATTGCGCTCATAGATGCCCATGGGGTTTAGTTCGCTCACCAAAGCGTCTAGGATGTCCTGCTGAAACCGGGCCATGCCCAGGGATAAAATCTGGATCGACAGCACGCTGTCAAACTTATCCACAATCACAGCCGGCAGGCGGTCTGATTCCGCGTTGATGAGGCGGCAGGCATTCAGGTCGCCCAATTGGCGGCGAAGCGCGATGGCGGTCTTAACCCGGTTTTGAATGAGCGCCGGGGCCACCCGTTCCTCACCTGAGGTCATCATCCTCAAGGTAATCTGGGAGTTGTTGTTATACAACGCCTGACCCAGGGGCTTGCCCCGGGCGGAGACCACAGTCACCACATCGCCGGCGTTGACGTCCTTTTCCGCACGGTCAATGTCGCTTGCAAAAACCCAAGGGTGCCCGGAGTAGACCCTCATTTCCTTGGTAGGTTTCAGATAAACGCGTTTACTCATATACTTCCTTTGTCATCCAAAGCCCCAGGGCGGGGTTTTGGACATAATAGATTTCTTCGTCGTTGCTTTTGGTGTTTATTCCAGGATCAAGGCCTTTATACCGCTGTATTGCCTCCTGATAGGGGAGGTAGCGGTAGCCGACCCCTTCCACCTCTTCCTTTGTGAGGTGCTGTGTGCAATAGGTGATGTGAAAGCGCCCTTCGCTGCTGCCGTGGATTAAATGGGCAGCGGCAGATAGGTTTTCCTGCAAATCCACCTGCTCTGCTACCAGGCTTTGGACCTTTTCCCGACCGCGGTAGCCATACTTGCGGATCAGCAAATCCACCTGTTCGTCCTCGCCAAAGCGGGCTACTCCGGGGGCTAAGATAATCAGCTCCCCGCCGTCCTTGATGGCCATGCGTGTTCTGTATACTGCCTTGTTACCCAGCCAGGTGGAGTGAAATTCATCCTCATCCAGGCGGACCACCATGGTTTGGACTCGCTTTTCCAGGTAAACAATGTTCTTCTGCTGGGAGAGGGCCACCGCTTCCTCAAACACCTGCCTTTCCTGGCCGATGAAGAGCCCGTTAAGCTCGGTGTTCTCGTCTGTTGTTGTGGTGACACTCAGCACATAGCACAGGGGCAGGTGGGCAGTAAAATGCTCCGCAGCATAGTCAAACAGCGCGCGCACCGGCGTTCTGTCCAGGCCCATGATGTTTTCCAACCCATACACCGCGCCCAACATGTGGGAGGCATTGATAAAGCCCGCCCCGCCGCAGCCCACGAACACATTCTTGGTATGGTTGGCCATGCCGGCCACCTCATGGGGTACCACCTGGCCAATGGAGATAATCAGGCCATAGGAAGGGTCCAGGATATGACGGTTGACTTCCACCGGCACCTCCATATCCATGAGACCACCTGAAACCTCGCGCACTTTGGCTGCCGGGATTTCTCCAAGGTTTTTGACCTCGTCCCGCCAATGATGCACCAGCATCCTCTCAAAGGGGATGCCGCTATACATCCTCTCCCAATCCTTCCTATCCGTGGGCACATGGGTGCCCAGGGCCACCAGAACATCCACCCAGGCAGTGGGGGAAAAGAGGGTGTACAAATCCTTTGCGATTTGGCCCGCCAAGGAATGCGGCCTTGTCGCGTCCGGGACCAGCAGCAACACCTTTTTAACTCGCCCTGCCAACCCAGAAAAGGCTTGGCGGATGGCGGACGCCCTCTCTTCTTTTAAGATGCCATTCGCTGCGGTGATGGACAGCGGCTTTAAACCCTGAAGCTTAGGCATTGTAGGTAGAGGAGGCGGTATCCCCGCCCTCCCCGGTCCAGTTGGTGTGGAAGAATTCGCCCCTTTTCTGGTCTACGCGCTCATAGGTATGCGCGCCAAAGTAATCCCGCTGGGCTTGAATCATGTTGGCGCTGCCCCTTGCCGTCCTGATGCCGTCAAAAAAGGCCAGGGCAGAGGTCAGGGCTGGAGAGGGGATACCGCTTAATACGGCAACCGCGCAAACCTCGCGCCAGGCGGGCTGGGCAGCCGCGATTTCCCCCGCGAAATAGGGATCCAGCATCAGGTTTTCAAGCTCCGGGTTGTTTTCAAAAGCTTCCTTGATTTTGCCCAGGAAGACGCTCCTGATGATGCAGCCGCCCCGCCACATCATGGCGATGCCGCCATAGTTTAAGTGCCAATCGTGGGTCTTGGCGGCAGAGCGCATCAGCATATAGCCTTGGGTATAGCTCACCAGTTTGGCCGCGTACAGCGCGTCATGTAGGGCGGCAAGTAGCCGCTCCTTGTTCACCTCAGGCGCCTGGCCAGTATAATGCAGAGTGTTTTGCGCCAGAACCCTGCCCTCCTTGTTGGAGGACAGCGCGCGGGCAAAGACCGCTTCGGTGATCAGGGTGAGGGGCACGCCCTCATCCAGAGCGTTTTGGGCTGTCCATTTGCCGGTGCCCTTTTGCCCGGCGGCGTCCAAAATCTTGTCCACCAAGGGCTGCCCGTCCTCATCCTTCACACGCAGGATGTCCCTGGTAATTTCAATCAGATAACTTTCCAGCTTGCCTTCATTCCATTTGGCAAACACCTCCGCCATTTCATCTGCGGTCATGTTTAGAACATCACGCATGATTTGATAGACTTCAGCGATCAATTGCATATCTCCGTACTCTATGCCGTTATGCACCATTTTCACAAAATGGCCAGCGCCGCCCTCGCCCACCCAGTCACAGCAAGGCTGCCCATCCACTTGGGCCGCGATGCCCTGCAGGATGGGCTTGACATGCGCCCAAGCTTCTTTGCTGCCACCAGGCATGATGGAGGGGCCTTTCAACGCGCCTTCTTCACCGCCGGATACGCCAGCGCCAATATAATACAGGCCCTTGCTCTTTACATACTTAACACGCCTTGTGGTGTCCGGGTAATGGCTGTTGCCTCCGTCTATGATGATGTCACCCTTATCAAGGAGGGGGAGCAGCAGCTCAATAAAGTCATCCACCGGCTGCCCGGCCTTGACCATCAGCATGATCTTGCGCGGTTTCGCAAGCAGGCTGACAAACTCTTCCAGCGTGCTGGCGCCCAGGATGTTTTTGCCCTTGGCGCGTCCTTCCATAAAGTTGGTCACCCGGCTTAATGTGCGGTTATACACCGCCACGGTAAAGCCCTTGCTCTCCATGTTCATCACCAGGTTTTCGCCCATCACGGCCAAACCGATTAATCCAATGTCTGCTTTCATGTTCTTCTCCTTTGTTTTAGCGTATCACGCGCGCATTGCCTTCCCAGACGGCAAATACCTGCTGTTCATCAAGGGGGCTTGCGTAATCTTCAATCATCGTGGTGGCCAGGGCACCGGTTGACCATGCAAATTGCAGGCATTTTTCCTTTTCCCAGCCTTTTAGCAAGCCGTACAACAGCCCGCCCACAAAGCCGTCCCCGCCGCCGATGCGGTCCAAGATCTGGATTTCCCGCTGCTTGGCCATAAACCACTGGCCATCTGCAAAAAGCATCGCGCCCCAGAGGTGGCGGTTGGCGTCCAAAACTTCCCTCAAGGTGTTGGCAAAGACGGAGGTGTTTTTAAATCTGTCAGCAGCGGCATAGATCATCTGTTGAAATTCCTCCGCGCTGTCCTTAATGCCCTGCCCGCCGGCCTTGGGGCCCTTGATATCAAGGGCCAATTGATAATCTTCCTCATTACCAATCAGGATGTCACTCAGGAAAGCAATTTGGGTAAAGGCTGTGTGTAGCTCGCTCTCCCGCCCCGCCCAAAAGGAAGCGCGGTGATTTAGGTCAAAGCTGATCTTTGTGCCATTGGCCTTGGCCATCTGCGCCATCTGTACGCTCATCTGCGCTGTTTTTTCAGACAAGGCCGCAAAGAGGCCGGAGACATGCATCATCCTGACGCCGTCCTTCTCAAATAGCTGTTTAAGGTCAAATTGCGTGGTGCTCATCTCCCGGCCGACCTCGCCCGCCCTGTCATTATGTACCCGCGGGCCCCTGGCTCCAAAACCGGCGTCCGCGATATTGAACTGATGGCGGTAGCCCCAGGGACCGCCCTGGGAGATATCCGGGCCCAGATAGGCGATGTTGCGCCGGCGCAGCTCCCCCTTGATGAAAGCTGCAATCGGGCTGTCCTTGACAAAGGCGGTGAGCACACAGGTGGATAACCCCAGGGAGGCGGAGATATTTAGCACATTGCTCTCCGCGCTGGTCGCGTACATGGTCAGCGTGTTGCCCACGCCCACCATCTGCCGCTCCTGTGGGCTAAGCCTGATGCCCATGCTGGTAGGGGCTATCAAGTCATACTTCATGGCTGTCTCCTTTTGATCAAACGCCAGAATAGGCGGAAAACCCGCCGTCTACCGGGATAATGACCCCGGTCACAAAGGCGCTGGCTTTTGGGTCCACCAAGTACAAGAGCGTGCCTAAAAGTTCCTCTGGCTCCCCAAAGCGCCGCATGGGGGTGGCGTTTAGAATTTTTTCTGTCCGCCTGGTGGGCTGACCCTTCTCATCAAACAAGAGCGCCTTGTTCTGATGGCTGACAAAAAAGCCCGGCGCGATGGCGTTGACCCTTATGCCGGACTGGGCAAAATAGGTGGCCAACCAAAGGGTCAAATTTTGCACGGCGGCCTTGGCCCCGCTGTAGGCGGGAATCTTGGTCAAAGGACGGTAGGCGTTCATGGAGGAGATGTTGATGATGCAGGCCCCCTCCTGTCCCAGAAGATCCTGGGCAAACACCTGGCTGGTGAGCATGGTCCCGTGATAGTTGACATCAAAGACTTGCTTGAGCCCTTCCTCGCTCAGCTGAAAAAAGTTCTTGACTTCTTCCCCGGCTTTAAAGACTTCGTCCTCCGTGGTCGCACTGGGCCTGTTCCCGCCGGCCGCGTTGATGAGGATGGTGGGCTTGCCAAAGCGCGCAAGGACACTGTCCCGCGCCGCTTTTAAGGAGGCAAGGTCGGTGACATCCGCGCTTACAAAGGCAAACTCCCCCTCGCCTTGTGAAAAAGTTTGCTTCGCTGCTTCCACGTTCCGGGACAAGACAGCCACCCTGGCTCCGCAGGCAGCCAGCGCCCGCGCGAAAAAAGCGCCTAATACGCCGCTGCCGCCTGTGATGACGGCTGTTTTCCCGCTTAAGTCCGGCTTGTATGGCAGTTCCATTCCGTCCTCCTTTTCACCCAACCTATCATAAGGGATAAGCCCTCAATCCTCAACTGCCCTGGGCTTGATGTTGAGGAGGTTCAGCGCCAGCACCATGGAAACCAGGGCGAAGATGCCCACCAGGTCAAAGGCCTTGCTGATGCCGTTTTGTTGAATCAAAAACCCTGTGATGATGGGGCCAAGGGTCATCCCAATGCCATAAAGGGATTGGTGTAATCCCATGGCCACAGCGCGGACTTCCTTTTTGATGTCCCGGACACTTTGGCCCAATAAGATATTAAAAGTCAGCGCATTAGCGAACCCAGCCAACACCTGAAGGAAAAAGACCTGGGTAAGGCTTTTAGCCCTGGCCATCAAAAAGCAATAGACCGCGGATAAGAAAAAGCCAGCACCCACCAAAATCGGCGGTGGCAGGTTCTTAAGCCTGCCCTTGGTGACCAGCCAGGTCATCAGCAGGGTGGGGATTAAGATAAATATGTTCACAAAGGTCAGTTCCCTGCTGCTGGCGTTCAGGCTTCTCGCGATATTGATGGAGAAATTGAAATAGGTGGAAAAGGCAATGGCCTGGCTCAGAATGCTCAGCAGCGTGCAGATCAAGAGGTATTTGTCGCCGGAAACCTTCAAAAAAGCTTTCAGGTTGATGCCCTGGGGTGCGTGGGGTTCTTCCTTGAGTGAAAAGCTGAGAAAAAGGGCCAGGACACCGGCTAAAGAACTGAAGATAAAGGCAAAATTGGTGCCAAGGGTTGGGATGACCAATAATACCAAAAGGTAGCCGATGAGCCGACCGGACATGTTGGCGATGTTCAAATGGGAAATGCGGTTGGGCCCCTCCTGATGGGGAAAATAGGAGGAGTAAAGCACCGTAAAGCTCACCCAGGAGGCAGCGGCCAGCCCTGCAATGCCCCTGAAAAACACAAAGCCTAAGGGCGTATGAAATAGCAGCATCCCACCCCCGGACATCGCGGCCAAGGCGCAGCCGAACACCACAAAGGGCTTTTGCCGTCCCTGTTTGTCCGCTAATATGCCAAGCGGAATGCGTACCAGCATTTGGGTAAAGCCATAGATGCCGGACACCAGGCCCATGATGACGGCGCTGGCGCCCATCGATTCAAGCTCTGGGTTGATAAATTGGGAATAGCTGTATTGCGCGCACCAGAAGGCCGCGGTTACAAGAAATAAAAACCTGGCTGAAAATCCAGATGAATCAGAAGATTCCATTCAGCTTCCCCCACAGTGTATTCTTCCTCTCCCACAGTGTATCCCGAAACATCCAGCAGCTCAAGGGATAAAAAGGGGAAAACCAACAAAAAGACCTGTCCATCAGGACAGGTCATCAAGGCAAGAATTGGCTCAGGCAGATTCCCAGAGGCGCTTGGCGTTCATCAGGCTGACCCCGGTTGCGTAGCTGGGTTCCTCCATGCCTTCAAATTCCAGCGCGATATTGCCCTTGTAGTCCACATCCTTGAGCGATTTGATGATGGCCTCTACATCCAGGTCGCCCTGGCCCAAGATGGAGCCGCGCAGGTATTGGCCGCCCCTGGAGCGGAACCAGTGGCCGCCGCAATCAAACTGGGTGGTATCGCCCGGATCCTTTCTCCTGACATAAAAGTCCTTTAAGTGAACCATCTCGCAGCGATGCGCCAGCCTCCTGGCGGCCGCGACCGGGTCCTCATCCACGCAGATGATGTTGCCCGTGTCCAGCAGCAGGCCATAGTTTGTATTGTTCACGCCGTTTAGCAGCCGTTCCACCCTGTCCGCGCCATTGACAAAGAAGCCATGGTTCTCAAGCAAGGTTTGAACGCCCAACCTCTCCCCGTGTTCGGTGATTTCACTGGCGGCCTCAATCATCTGGGGCAGGAGGGCGTCAAAGGCCTCCTGGGTGTTTTGCTCCTGGGGGCGGCGAAAAGCGCTGATGTCATGGCGCATCCGGGGCAAGCCCAGTTCAGAAGCGATGGTAACGTGTTTTTTAACGCGCTCCACTTCATTCACCTGCTCTTCGCCGGCCTTTAGCAGGTCGGCTAAAACAGAGTAGTTCACCAGCTCAATGCCCGCGTCCTTGGCGTGGCGCTTGATCTTTTTAATATATTCTGTGTTGATTTCACCGGTTTGTGGGTCATCAAACCGGAAGGCAAAGGGCACCAATTCCAGGATGTCCGCGCCGTTTTGCGCTGCCCATTCAATCACTTCCTCAAGGGTCATCTGCCCTGAGCGAATGAGGGAATCCAGACAATAAGAACTGATACCGATTTTCATTTTTGCCTCCTAAGAATTATTCTTGCCTTTAGTATAAGCCTTTGGAGGAGAATTGCAACCGCAAACCCTGGCCCAAAATCAAGCCCAGGGGCAAGAGCATGAGGAGCAGAATGATAAAAATGGCATGGATGCCCAGGGCAATATAAAACAGATGGATGATGGGCACAAAGAGCATCAGGGTGACAAAGCTTGTCAGATAAACCAGGATTATTCTGAGCCATGGTTGCCTTCTGCCCGGCAAGAAAGCTAACGTGCCCAAGATAACCGGCATGGAAAACAGGTAGCTGGCGGAAGGGAAGATGAACGCCGTCAAAAGGGCCATTAGGGCGGGCAGGGCTAAAAGGCCCAGACTAAAGGACACGGGACTTTGACTCCCGCGGAAGCTCTTTAAGGTTAATAAAACCGTGAGAAGGATGAAAACCAGGGCCAGTGCCAAGCTTATCACATCGCCCAGGTTGTCAAAGAGCACCTGCTGAAACGCACCAGTTTTTTCATTGATGGCATACATCGCCTGCAAAATTCCAAAGCTGAAAAGCCCAGTGCCAATCAGGCACAGCACCTGAACACCCAATGCCCTGATAAAGGAAGCAAACTGAAAGCTTTTTTGAATCAAGCGAAGAACAATGATCATTACAAGCAAGAAAATGGACAGGATGGCCAGCGCATTGGCCAGGCTTTGAGGCAGGACCACAAGCTGTCCCTTAAAGAAGGGGAAATGCACCGCGTCTTCATGGGCTACAAGATTTAATTCATCCTCCAGCGCAAAATGCCGCACCAGGCCCAGCGCTGTTTCATAATAGTGATAAGCGCTGTCCCTGCTAAAGGTGTCGTAATTGTCATGCTCCGTGTGATAGACCCAGGAGCCGTCAATCGCCGCCAAGTTAATGCCCGGATAGCCTTCCATGACAAAACGGCTCAAGTCGGTGTCGTTTTGCATGGTTTTGTAAACAGCCGTTGCGATAGACACGGAAAAGGGCGTCTTGACCGCCTGCTGGTAGGCGCGAATCATGTTCAGGTTTGCCCCGGTTGTCTCAAAGAGAATCAGCGCGCCCGCATTGCCCCTGGCTTCCAGGTTGATGACCAGGCTGGTCTTGTCCTTGAACTCAGGATGGTTTTTGACAAACTGAGCAGCGCCTAAGAGGCCCTGCTCCTCCCCGTCTGTGAATAAAAACAGCAAGTCCCTTTTTACTTCCTGCCCCGTGAGTGCCCGTAGGCCCTCTATCAGGGCAGCCACAGACACCGTGTCATCAAAGGCGCCCGGCCCTGCGATAACAGAGTCGGTGTGCGCCATAAAGATAATGGTTTCCTCCGTGCCCAGCGCGTCTATCAACACGGAGATATTGGACAGGGGCAGGCCTTCGCCTTCTAATAGCCCGGCCCTGTTCATCACATCCTCCAGGGTAGAATTTTCCTTTGTGTTGCGGAAGTCTGCCCGCTCCTTCAGCAGGCTCAACACTTCCTCCTGGCTGAGCAGGTAATCTTCCTGCACAAAAGAATAACCCATCTCAGTGATCTGGTTTTTTAGGTAGGCCTGGCTTCTTTCAAGCCCGGGGCTGCCCACCTGGTGTACCTCGCTGGCCATGGCTTTGATGTGGGAGAGCATCAAAGGAAAACCCGGCATTTTGCTCACCTGGTTGCTGCTAACAGGGCTTTCTTCCAGGTGCCTGGGCGCCTTTGGCGGCAGAGATTGGGTGTACCCAAAGAACAAGCCTGCAAGGATCACCAGGCAAAATAATATAATTTGCGGTCTCTTTTTCATATCGTTGATTGTCCTTCCTGGCCGTCCCTGAGCGCCTCTTGCATGGTTGCGCGCAGCCGCTCATCCGCCTCTTTCAAGCTGGCTAAGTCCTCACCGGTTTGAACGCTGGACGCCTGCACGCTTTTCGCGGTGTCCTTTGTGGTGCGGAAAGCCTCCTGGCTTTTTTGCAGGCTCATGGCCAGGGCCAACTGGTTTTGCCAGAGCGGCAGCAGCACGTCCATGGTTTCCTTCAACTTATCGGAAACCAGGCTGATGTTGTGCTGGGTTAGCCGGATTTGTACGCCGGTCTGCAAGCCCAGGGCTTTGGAAGTTTTTAATTGACTTAAGCGATTCATGAACAAGTCCAGAAATTCCATGTTTTCCCCAGCTTGCTGCAGCGCGACCGCCCTTTCCCCGGCGGCAATTTTTACGTCCAGGGCGTGGTAGGTGGCCTTGTTGCTGTCATACATCTGCTGCAATAGGCTGTTTTCCTTTTGCAGCATCAATTGGGCCATATCCAGTTCACCGGCCAGACGGTCCACCAATTGGCTGATTCTGGGATAATCCTTTTTCAAGGCGCTAAAACGCCGCCCGTTCTTTGAAAACAGGCCGGCGAATATCCCCCTGGGCTCTGACAAGGAAGCGATGTTGATTTCCTCAATCTGCGACAGCAGGGCTTTGATGGCTGCAAGCGCTCTGTCCATGGCTTTGTTGTCCGTGCGGTTTAACAAATAAGCGGACACCTCGCCCAAGCCCCTTTGCTCCTTTGCTCCATAGCCGGTGGCGGTCAAAGCCTGGCTTAGGTCCACCTGCTTTGCCAGCGCATCAAGGTCCGGAATTTCCCGTGCTTTAAAATCATCGGCAATCAGCGCCGGGTCAAACGGGGCCGCCAAATCAATTCTCCAGGGAATGAATCAGCTTTTCCATCACCTGGGAGTCCGGCATCTGAATGATGCGTGAGATAACCGGCGCGACGCCTGGCACAGCCAGGCCGGACACGTCCACATTGGCAGCGTTAAAGCCTGTCCTAAAGCCATGCCGCTCCCAGGCCAGCTTCTGGATTTCAGGCAGCATCAGCGCTTCCAATCCCACCTTGCCCTTGTCGTTTAGGGCGATGTAGACATGGCTGGACCAGACGGTGGGCACTGGGTAGAGCAAGATAACATCATCCTTGATTTGCTGGTAGTCCTGGGGGTTGGTGTGGGCGAACTCAATCAGCTGGCTTTCATAGCCGGCCACCAGGGGCCTGGCGCCTACGCCCGTTTTTAAGAACTGGCTAAAAATATCAGCGGAACTGGTTTCCATATAGCCTAGCCGCTCAATCAAGGCCTTCAGCCGGGGGATGACGATGTCCGCCCGCTCCTCGGTCACAACCTGGCCGTCATTGATCATGTTCGCCAAAAGCCCTGCGAACATGTTGCCAGAGTTGGACTTGGTCGGGTTGGTGGTGGACACCAGGATGGAGCCATACAGCGGCAACCCCAGGCTGTCCCAACTCCTGCCTTCTTCCAGCGCTGGTAAAAAGGCCTTCATGTCCAGGTAGTGCACCCCGTCCGTTTTGGTGACAAAGCCGGATTTTACCAGGGCATCAGCCACCATTCCGCGGGTGTACAGCACAATGGGCGTATTAAAGACGATTTCGCTCTGCGGCGGCTTGCCATAAGTTTTTTCATATAAATCAAGGGCTGTCTGGCTGGAAGGCCAGAGGTAGTCCCGCCCTTTGTGGTCCAATTTGATCATGTCCAGGCTGCCGGCTTTCTGGTAGTGCAGGCTTAAGCCCTTTTTGTCCAGCAAAATCTTCTTGACCTCCGGGTCATCCACCAGGCCGATTTTTTCACCGCCGATGTAGCCGGTGATGGCAGTCTGCTGAATGTGTCGCCCTTCAATAAAGGTGTATACACCTGCAACCACAATGACCAGCGCCAAAAGGAGTATGCCCCAATGCTTTGCTTTCACAGACCGCCCTCCAGATGCAATGTTTTTTCAAGCAAGTCGATGTCCGCTTCCACGTCCATAACCTCGTTTTGCATGAGCTTGTTAAATTGGGTCATGAAGGCGTCCTGCAAAATGTCCAGCGCACGGGTGGTTTCCGGGGTCAAGCGCTGCACCTGCGGGCTATCCGGGTTGGAAGCGGTAAGTTTTAGATATTTGTCCAGAATGTTGGCGCCTGTGTCCAAATAAAAGTTGAAAAAGCGCCTGGCTGAGAAAATTTTTTTGGGATTTTCGCCCAGGTAGGTCAGCATCCGGTTGCCCAATTCGTGCAGCTTCCCGGCCTTTAACGCGATCTGCGCGTCTGTTTTTTGTTGGCTGGCCCTGTAAATCACCTGCATGTCCTCGTGCGCTTCAGACATGATCTGCAAAAGCTCCTGCCCGCCCTTGAGGCTGTCCACCCGGGTCTTGCCAATGCGTTTAATTGGCATGGTCAGCAGGAAGACCGCGCCGTACATCAACAGCGCGATCATCGCGCAGACCAGGATGTGCCATTTGGCGGAAAAGAATAAGATGGCAAAGGAGGAAGCTCCCACGATAAAGGCCAGGACCGCGCGTATGGTTTCTTTCATTTTCAACTCTCCTTAGTTGTACCCCTTGGCTTTTCTGAAAGCGTCAATCAAATCCTTGTCCCCGTCAAACACCCGGGCATGGGTCAGCTCCGCCAAGGCATTTAAGGTTTTTAGGTCAGCGCTGCCAAAGGAAATGGAGAAAATCGGGATATCCAGCCCCAGAGCCTTGTAGTTGCGTTCAAACACGTTCAGGCTCATGTTGCCGTTGGCTTGGCCGTCCGTCATTAAGATAATGGCTGGCGTGTAATTGTTGAGGTCAAAGGTCTTTAGTTTTTTCATAGCCGCGTCCAGGGCCTCAAACATGGCCGTCCCACCGGTGGGGTCCTGGCGGTTGACGATGGTATACAGGGTTTCAATGTCTTTGTTGCCCCTGGCGGTATTGTTGCTGAGGACCTCCCCAGAAAAGAGGATGACGATGTTTTCTTCCTGCTCAGAGGCTTGCAATAGATTCTTGGCCGCGCGATCCTGCAGCAGGATTTCGCTCATGGCAGCCTTGAGCTTGCGGCTGGGTTCTCCGGACATGGAGCCTGAGTAATCCAGCACATAAGCCGTGATGGAAGGTTTGCGGAACTGGGTCTGATACAGGCTCAGGGCTTCAAAAAGCACCTCGCTGTCCGGCATGCGGATGGGGGAGAGCAGGTTGTTGGGGTCAGCGCCCCACTCCTTTTTCCAGACATCCAGGTTCTCAGGCAAGATGCCAGAGAAGCCAGTACGCCGGCCATAGCGTTGAATTTCCGCCTGAATCTCTGAGGACATCAGGAAATCCCGGAGCTTTAGGAAGGCTTCCTCCTTCTTCTTGTCGCCCTGGTCTACATAGCCCAGCGGCGCGTCGGAGATGGACAAGCCATCGTAGGGATATACCAGGTACAAAGGCTCCCGGCCCGTCTTGACCAATTCCTCATTGGTGCTTAAAATCAGGCTTTCATAGTTGACCATGGCATCAAAATCGCCCTGCAGAAACAGGGTTTTAAGCCATTCGCTGCTGCCAGAGGAGCGGTCAACCCCGCCTAAGAGGGCCTGGATATCGCTCCTGAGCGCCTCATCCTTGAGGCTCTGGCTGGTGATGATGTCGGGGTTACCCAAGAGGGCGTAGAGAAAGCCAATGTAGGCTGAGCAGCCGGAGTTGGACTGGGTGGCGCTGGTCATGCAGAAGGTCAGCTTGCCCTTTTGAATCTGGCTCAATATATCCCTTACAGATACGCGATTTCCTACAAAGCCCAGCTCCCTGGCTAAGGATTCCTTGATGCCAAAGACAACCGGGGTAATGGATACACTTTCAGTGTACTTGACCTTGTGGCGTGTATCCCCGATGGAAATCCACATGCTGCTGGCCGGCCAGACCGCGTCATAGGCGATGGTTTCCTCCCCCAGGATGCGGGAGATATCCACAGAGCCCTGATATTGCATGGCTAGCGCGATGCGGTTTTCCTTGGCAAAGCGCTCCAGGAGGGGCTCCAGCTCCTTGTTTTCAGAGCCGGAGACGATGTTCAGCGTTACCGGGTAGTTGGCCTCCCCAATGATGGGTAGGTTTGGCTTGCTCACTGGCTTATTGGCGGTTTCCCTGCCGATTAGATAAAAAACACCCAAGACGGCAAGGACCAACAGCAAAACCAGCTTGCCGACACCGCGTTTACTTGATTTTCGCATGCGTACCTCCATACATTAGGGCAGACAGACCGCCCCATCCAGCGTAACATAAAGCCACCCAGCCTTCTTGAGGCTGGGTGTAAATCCTTTGTAAGCTCAGGGTAAAATTTTACAATGCTTTGAAGGTCATTCGTCTGCCATTTGGCAAAAGCAGAAGGGATGCCCGGCGGGGTCCAACATGATGTGCCAGGTTCTTGCGTACTGCACCTTGGATTCTGTCGCGCCAATGGAGAGGGCATAGGCCACGGCGGCCGGGATGTCCTTTGTGAGCAAATCCAGATGAATCTGCTGCCCCCGCTCCATATCGGGCCAGGTGGGCGGTGTATAGCCTTCCTCCGCCTGGATGGTGATGCCAAAATGATCGGTGTACAAGTAGGGGAAGGTGCCCAGTTCATCCTCCTGCCCTTCCAAGGTCAGATTAAGCAGCTTTTGATAAAATTCCACCATTTGCTTGTGCTGGTGCGGCGCGCAATCAATGGTCACAGCGCCAAAGCGGATATCCGGTCTGTCCATAGGCCCTCCTTTAGGTTTTCTGTTCAAAATATACCCTATTCCATTTGGATGACGGCGCTGCCCGCCTTGTCTGCCAGCTGCTGCTGGGTCATTTTCTCATTGAAAAAGCGAAGGGTACGGATTTTGTTGGTGACGCAGGTCTTGCCCATTGATGTTCCCCTCTCATAGCCCACCAGATAGGCGATCCACAACCCCAGGGAGGAGCAGATGAAGGTGAAAGCCAGGGCCTTAAAGAAAGCGTCCATCCCAGGTTAAAGGCCAGAATAATACTATCCAAACGGAAGAGTGCCAAGTATTTTTAACATCAAATATGATATATTTTACATGCAATTGACAAAAAGACGCCCCCGCGGTTTCGCGGGGGCGCTGGGCTTTTAACTTGTCTTACTTCACCAGGCCCATGGCTTCCATGAAGTTATCAAAAATGAGGGTGTTGTCATAATGGCCGCCGAAGATTTCAGCGCCGATGCCCACTGCGTAAACCGGAAGGGAGACACCGGTGTGCGCGTAGGAGGCAAAGTTGATGCCGGCCTTGTTGGCCAGGATGTGGGAAGCAGTCACAGAGAGGGGGTTGTAGCCGCCGTAGTGCAGCTGCTCCTCAGGGCCAGTTACGCCTTTGCGCTGGGCAGAGGGCAGCATGCCAAAGGTATAGGCAGCAGACAGGCGGGAGATGTCGCGCGCGCTCAAGCTCAGCTCTTGGCCTTCTTCCTTTGTCAGGCCATAGTTCTCATTGATGAGGGCCAGGGCGTCTTCAAAGGTAGGGGCTTCCATCTGGGAGATCAGGGCGTCAACAGCCACGTAGGACAGCTTCTGGCTTTGCAGGTAGTCCATGTTTACACTATAGCCGGTCTCAGCATAGCCGATGGTCATGCCGCCGGTCTCATGGTCACCGGTGACCACAATCAGGGTGTCCTCAGGATGCGCCTTGGCAAATTCTACGGCAACGCTCACAGCGTCAGCCAGGGCAAAGACATCATGGATCACAGCGCCTACGTCATTGGCATGGCCGGCCCAGTCGATCTTGCCGCCTTCAACCATGATGAAAAAGCCTTTTTCGTTGCCTTCCAGGGCCTTAATGCCAGCCTGGGTGAAGTCCGCCAGGGACAGGTTGACATTGCCGCCGGCGTTGCGGTCGATTTCATATTCCATGGCGTTGCCGTCGCGCAACTCGGGGGAGATGGCCAGCACCTTTCCGCTTTGCCCGGAGATGGCCTTGATGTCTTCCGTCGTGTTTAGTACGGTAAAGCCGTTTTCTTTGGCGATTTCCAGAACGTCCTTCTGGTCCTTGTTGGGGCCGGTGGGCTGGAGGAAGCCGCCGCCGCCCAGGAAGTCCACAACGCCGCCGGTCAAGCCCTGCACAGCAATATCATAATAGGCGCTGCGCTTGGGGGCCTTGGCATAAAAAGCGGCGGGGGTGGCATGGTCCAAGGACACAGAGGTGATCACGCCTACGCTCATGCCGGCTTCTTTGGCATATTCGGTGACGATTTTGTAGGGCTGCTCAGCATCGGGCTCCAAACCTTTTTCGCCTTCCTTAAAACCCACGTTGATGGTGCCGGACAGGGTTTTCTTGCCTGTGGACATCGAGGTGGCGGTGGAAGCGGAGTCCGGCGCGAAGGAGGTGGAGTCAAAGGTGTTGATTTGCCCGCTCACCGGGAAGAGGTTAAAGCTCAGGGGGGCCGCGACGGGGGTCTTGGAGTCAGGATTGGTCTTGGTGCCCAGGTAATACTGCGCCAGGGTGGTCTGGGGGCTGCTCATGCCGTCTCCAATGAAGAAGAAGACATACTTGGCCTTCTGCGTTTCGCCCTCAGCCAGGGCCAAGCCGCAGCTTAGCAGCAGGGCAAACGCCAGAAACAACGCGGTCAGTTTTTTCATGAGTTGATTTCCATCCTTTCTTTGACCGTGCGTACACGGTTTGAGTCAAGGATAGACATAAAATGTAAAACCCCGGGACAGCCCGGGGTAAAAATTTGCTTAATTCTGGTCCTCTTCTGTACTGCCTCTGTAAAACCAGACCACCAGCTGTGTGCGGTCCCTGAGGTTGAAGGTTGCAAGGAGGGATGAGATGTAGTTGCGCACCGTACCCTCGCTTAAAAACAGCTCTTGGGCGATTTCCTTGTTGGATAGCCCTCTGGCACACAGCTTTAAAACTTCAGCTTCCCTCTGGGAAAGACTGGCTGTTGAGTGGCGGTTGTCCTCGGGCTTTAATAGGTCGGGCAGGGCTTGGGTGATCTGATTGCCAAAGACGGTCTGCCCGCTCATCACCGCCTGCAGCGCTGGGTAAATGCCCTCATAGTCCTGCTTGAGCAAATAGCCCCTCGCGCCTAATTGGAGGGCGCGCAGGATATACTCCCGGTCTGAAAAGGTGGTCAAAAAGACGATGCGCGCTTCCTGATGTTTTTCAAGGATGACCTGGGCAGCGTCTAAGCCTGTTTTTTCGCCCATGCGGATGTCCAAGAGCAGGATGTCCGGCTGATGCTGCTCATACAGGGCAAGAGTGTCCTCAAAGCTTTTGCCTGTGGCCAGCACCTGCACCTCCTTTTCTTGAGTGAGGATGGCAGATAGCGCCTTGGTGACGATGAGGTCGTCATCCACGATGATCAGTCTCATTGTTTTTCTGTCTCCTTTGGCAAGGTGATGAAGATTCTAAATCCATTCTCAGCGCTGATGTGGATGCTGCCGGAAAGGCCGCGCACCCGCTCCTCCATCGCGGCCAAGCCCAGTCCATGCTCTGTGCCGGAGGGCGGTGTTTGCCCGTTGTCCGCAATCAGAAGGACCTGTTTCCCTTCATTTTGAGAGAGGGTGATGTTGACCAGGGTTGCAGATGAGTGGCGTGCCACATTGCTCAAGGCCTCCTGGATGATGGCCATGACGGCGTATTTTTGCCGCAGGGATAAGGGGTGAAGGGCAGTGTTGGTGTAGCGTACCTCGCAAAAGGAAAAGGCGCGGATTAAGGAATTGATCTGCTCGTCTAAATAAATGGCATCCTGGCGCGTGTTGTGTACGCTGCGCCTTGTGGCATCCATGGCAGTGTTTAGGGTGGTCTGCAAGTCCTTTAGGTCTGCTTTGATATCCTCTTGCTTTGTTTGCGCCATCAGGGCAGCTGATTGCAATATGCCCCTTGAGAGCAAGTGGCCTACGTTGTCGTGGATATCCCTTGCGATGCGGTTGCGCTCCTGGGCAATGGCCAATTTCAGCCTGTCCTCCTGGTTTTGCTGCAACAGGCTGAGTTCCTTGGTGGTTTTACTGGCCTGCTCGCTTCTTTGGTCCTCCGCTTCAAAAAGCCTCATCCTGGCGCTTGATAAAGCATTGTCCTTCCAATAAAACAGATAGGCAAAAACCATCAATAAGGCAAGCACCCAGTTGAGAGATATGAAATGAAACAATAAGAGGAGGAGAAGATAAGTGAAAAGCACAGGCGGCGTGACCCAGCCTGCCAATAGATACAATACCAAAGGCAAAAAGGCCAGCAACTGTGGATAAAAAACACAGGCGCCCGTATAGCCTAAAAGGGGGAGCCACTTCATGCCGCTGTTTGACAAAAGGTTCATCAGCAGCGCGCAAAGGCAGCCAGCCAGGCTTAAGACAAGCCCGGTGTCCGTGAAAGCCCCGATAAACAGCAGCCATATGCCGCTGATTGCCAGCAGCCCCTGGCTGACCCATGCTTCTATGCTCATGCTCCCTCCTTTTGTCCAGTTTATCACAGACATGACATTTGTCACCTGTCAATCGTGCTTGTCTTCACTATTGAACACAGGAAGGACGGTCTACAATGGCAGCGTAAAGGAGGGTTTGAAGATGATTATTTCAATGGAAAAGGTTGTTAAACGCTATAAGGAGCTGGTGGCTCTGGACCATTTTGACTTACAGGTGGAGAAAGGGCAGGTATATGGCTTGTTGGGCCCCAATGGCTCTGGCAAGTCCACCGCGATTAATTCCATGCTGGCGCTCCTCACCATTTCAAAAGGGGAAATCAAGCTTTTTGATACACCCGTCAAGCCCACTTCCTATGCGCTCAAGCGCAGAATCGGCCTGGTGCCTCAGGAAGTCGCGGTGATTGGGGAGTTGAATGTTGTAGAAAACATTGATTACTTCTGCGGTTTGTATGTGCCTTCCTATAAGGAGCGCAAAAAGCTGGTGGATGAGGCCATTGATTTTACCGGCCTTGAGAAGTTCCGCAAGTTCCTGCCCAAGAAGCTGTCCGGCGGCTTAAAGCGCCGGTTAAATATTGCCTGCGGCATTGCGCACAAGCCGGAGCTGATCATTTTGGATGAGCCCACCGTCGCTGTGGACCCGCAAAGCCGCAACAGCATTTTAGAGGGCATCCAGGCACTCAATCAAATGGGCACCACTGTTTTGTATACCAGCCATTATATGGAAGAAGTGGAGCAGATCTGCACCCGCATCACCATCATGGACAGGGGCAAGGCCATCCTGACAGGCTCCTCCAATGAACTCAAATCCTCCGTCAACCTGGGTGACAAGGTGATGATCCAGCTGCTCTCCCACAATTCACAGGATTTGGAGGCCATCCGCCAATTGCCCTATGTGAATAAAAGCGAGCTCAAGGAAGACAGGCTGTTTTTAAAGCTTGGCCGGGGCGACAACAAGCTGGCCGGGCTTATCAACTTCCTGGAAGGCCGCGGCCTGGCTCTGGGTGAAATCAACCTGCGTCAGCCCACGCTCAACGATGTTTTCCTGGAGGTCACCGGAAAGGAGTTGCGCGACCATGTTTAGCAATATCTTCCGTAACTCCCTTCGCTTTTCTCTCCGGCAAAAATCGCTGATTTTCTGGTCCCTGGCCTTCCCCATCATCCTGGCCACCTTCTTTTCCCTGGCCTTCTCCAATATTTATTCATCTGAAAAACTGGATTCCGCCATCAAATTGGCCTATGTCGCGCCTCAAAACCCCAACCCGCTCTACAACACGGCTGAGATTCTGCGTTCCATCAAAGATGAAAAGGACGCCCCCTTGTTTGAACTGCAGGAAATGAGCTTGGAAGATGCCCGCGACTTGGTGGCTGAGGATAAGTTGGAGGCTGCCATCTTAGAGGGGGATCCTCCCCAAATGATGGTCCGCTCTGTCAGCTTAAACCAGGTGGTCACTTTGCAAGTGTTGGATTCAGTCACCACGATTAAGGACGCCACCTTTACCCTCATGAAAGCCGGTGCGCCCACAGCGCCCCAGGCCATCAGCGAGGCCTTGAACAAGTCCTCCTATACCCAGGAGATCAGCTTTTCTAAGGACAGGATGAATGTGGACATCATTTACTTTTTTGCCCTCTTTGCTATGGCCTGCTTAGGGGCCTCCCAATCCGGCGCCATAGCCCTCATCCAGCAGCAGGCCAACAAGTCAATGGAGGGGGCAAGAGCCAGCGTGACTGCCAGCAGCAAGTGGCTGAGGGTGTCCGCCTGGGGGCTGGCTGCCTTCTTGGTGCAGGCTGTGCTCACGCTGATTGTCCTCTTGTTTACCATCCTGGTGCTGGGCAAGTATTACGGCGACAGCCTGGGCGTTGTAGCCCTGCTGCTTTGTCTGGGTACCCTGACAGGCTTTTTGATGGGCATGGCCTTGGCTTGTGTGGTCAGGGGGAGTGAGAACACGGTGTTGGGCCTGGTTTCCGGTCTCTACCTCTTCTCCAGCTTTTTGTCTGGCCTCATGTCAGACCAGGTCAAACGCATGGTGGATACCGCAGCCCCCTGGCTGTCCAGCGTCAACCCGGGCAGCATGATCGTCAACTCGCTCTATTCACTTTACTATTACCAGCGCGTTGAAATGCGCTACGTATGGAGCATGGCGACCGCCTGCCTGGTGTTTGTGGCTATCATCTCTTTAAGCTTGAGGAGGCGCTACCATGACAGTATTTAGCAGTTTCTTCGACGTCGCCAAGCGTAAACTGGGCAGCGTCCTGATCTATGTCGGCATCATGCTGTTAATCTCTACCATCATTGTCTCAAGCCTGGGGGAGGACCCGGGGCAACTCAGTGTCAACACCAACAATTACCGCCTGGCCATCATCAACAAGGACAAGGGCGACCCGGTGAGTGACGCGCTTGAGAATATGCTAAAAGAGCGCGCTCAAATCCGACAGATTGGTGAAACCGAGCGCGATATCAGGGATGCCCTGTTTTACAGGGACGCGGACCATGTCCTTGTGATCCCGGAGGGGTTTGGCCAAAGCGTGGGCAGCGATAAGCCCCTTGAAATTGCCACCTATTCCAGCCCCAATTCCTATACAAAGATGTATGTGGACACTTACATTAACCGCTTCCTGGGACTGTACACGCTGTATCGCTCACAACTGCCAGGGGAAAGCCAGATGGATGCTCTTTCCCGCGCTCAAAAGGGCAGCCTGGGTGGGACCAATGTAACCAGCGCGCGTGAGGAAGTGGACAGCCATTCCCAAACCACCATGGCTTGGTACTTCCGCTACCTCAGCTACCCCCTCTTAGCCGCCATCTCATCCGGCTTGGGCATCGTCTTGGCCATCCTGAGTGAAAGAATCCTGG
>CAYOOZ010000006.1:0-7894 GCA_964405705.1 uncultured Christensenella sp. | reverse complement strand
ACCGCGCCTCCAGCCTGTCAGACTCAGCCCGCACCGCGCAAATCGGCATGGCCGCTTGGGTGTACTGCTCTGCTATCTGGCTGCTCCTCATTCTTACCGGGATGGTGGTGTCCAAACTGCCGCTTGCGGATTTATTGAAGCCCCGCTTCCTTCTCATGCTCTTATCCAGCTACCTCTACATGGCGGTCTGCATTGCCATCAGCCTTTTGGTCAGCGCTTTCACGCAGAAAATCGGTGTCATCACTGGGGTTTCCAATGTCATTGCCCTGGGCTCCAGCTTCCTGGGCGGCGTGTTTGTCCCAGTGGAGGTGCTGGGGGAAAACGTCGTCCGCCTGGGCAAGATTTTACCGGCCTTCTGGTATACGGACGCGGTCCGCGGCCTGGGTGAGTCCACTGTTTTGAGTGCCCCCATCCTGCAAAACTTCTGGCGTAGCCTTGGGATATTAGGCCTCATGCTGGCGGTCCTGCTGGCAGCCTCCCTGCTTGTTAACCGGCAAAGGCGCTTGCGCGGCATCTGATATGAAGCGTTAGCCCGCCACCGTTCAATGGTGGCGGGCTAAATCCTGACTGATGGAAGGAGATAAGATGAACAATCCTGTGATTTTACTGTTCACCCTGGGGTTGAGCGCTATGCTTGTTTTGTATTGGGTTCTTTCCGACCTGATGATTCAACCGTTTCAAAAAAAGGGCATTTTATCCCCATTAAAAAAAGATTTGCTGTCTATTGCGACGCTCTACCTGCCAGGATTCTTGCTGATGTGGCTGTTCATTGGTGCTTTGCCCGTTTTGCCGCTGCCCCATCATGAACCTGCGGTTTGGGACTTGCTTATATTGCTGATGGCGCAGTTCTTTGCGATTATCCTCATTGGCCTCTTCACCTTTGTAGAAGTAAAGCTGACCGGCCTCCCAAAAGAAGCTCTAATACCGGATAAAACGCCAAAATCCTTGGCACAATCCGCCCTGATTGTCCTATTGGTGCCAGTCCTGGAGGAGGTCCTGGCCCGCGGCCTCCTGGGCGACAGGCTGGCTGCTCAGGCCCCAATGTTGTTCATCTGCCTGTCCGCCCTGGTTTTCTCACTAATGCACCTGCAAACCGGGCGGTTTGCCGTTGCCCTGGGTATGCTGTACACCGGCTTTCTCTGGGCCCTGGCATACTGGCTAACGGGCAGTCTGCTCTACCCCTGCCTCATGCACATCCTATCCAACCTGCTGATTTACTGGCTGCCAGACTACCTATCCAATCAATCCAACAAAGCGCAAGCTCCCTACATGGCCCTGCTCTCCCTGATAGGATTGACCGGCTTTGTTCTCTTCTTGTTCAACGCAAAGCGCCTGTTGGCGAGCGCCGTTAGCCCGGGGTTATTCAGCGCTCTTAGGGACATTTTCACAAACCCCGGCATTTGGGTGCTGATCATCGTCTGCGGATTTCGGTATCTCCAGGTCCTCAGGAGAAGGCAAAAGGCACAAGCAGTTTGATCATTCAACGCAAGGCATTTATCATGAAATTGTAGTTTACTATCGTTTTAAAAGGGCAGTGGTCATCAAACCACTGCCCTTCACTTTTTTAACAGATCAGGTCAACACGCTCAGGAAACGCTCGTTGAGCACCTTGTCATAATAGAAGATGCCCTCGCCCACATGGTCAGCGGACCAATGGCGGGTGGGATGATCCGGGAAGTATTCATAGCCGCCCGCGTAGGTCTCATCCCGGTTGCCCGAGGGGTCAAAGAAGTAAATGGTCTGTCCACGGGTGATGCCATGACGCATGGGGCCGGCGTCAATTTTGATGCCATAGCGGCCAATGATGTCCGCGGCGCGCCCAATCTCATCCCAGCTCTGGAGTTGGAAGGACAGGTGGTGGATGCGCCCGGGCTCCGGATAGCTGAGCACAGCCACGTCATAGCCGCGGGTGTTGGCGGTGAGCCAGGTGCACAGGTGGCCTTGTCCATCGGGGTTAGAAACATATTCGCTGATGGACATCCCGACGCATTCCGTAAACCATTTGACAGTTTCGCCCTGGTTGGGGCCGCACAAAAGCGCGTGATCCACACAGGCAACGCCCATGCCGCGCGGCTCAGCCTTCCAGATATGGGGGTTTTCAATCATGGGGGCATTGTCGCTGAGCTCAACGGTAGCGTAAAAGCCGATTTTGTGTCCTGTGGGAATCGCGACAAAGGCGATGCGGCCAAAGCCAGGATGGTTCTCCTCAATTTCTACCTTGTAGCCATACTTTTCCTGGCTTTCCCTGGCGATGCGCTCCACCGTTTCCTCATCCCGGGCCTTAAAGCACATAAAGTCCAATCCAGGCTTGTCGGCGCGATGCAGCACGAGGGAATGATGGTCAAACTCGTCATACGCCTTGAGCATCAGGTGGTTGTCATCAATCTGGCCGACCACTTCCATACCGATCCGGTCGCGGTAGTGCACCAGGGTCTCCTCAAAATCCAAAACCCTCAGTTGAACCAATCCTGTACGAAGAATACCTGTTAATGCCATTGTTGTTCTCCTTTCCCGATGTAAGTAATGATCATGTCGCTTTGCGGATATACCCTGCATCCCAGCAGGATGGGGGGATGGATGCCCGGTTTTGTGATGTGCTCGCTGCTCATTCTGCCTGTTGTGTACTCTCCGCTCTCTATCTGGACGCGGCAAACGCCACAGCCTCCGCCAAGACAACCTACCATTTGGTGGCGTGGAAAGCGTTGTCTGACAGCATCCACAATGCTTTGACCCTCAGACACTGAGAGCTTCAGATCCAGGTTTTGAATGAACAGGTTCACGGATTCCCTCCTTTCAAATGTTGATTCAATTATTTCCAATGGGGGATCCTCTTTTAGGGCTAAGAGAGGCGTTTCATTTTGTCGTGCGATATTGCGGCACGGCGTTCACTTTCTGTTAATTGAAGTATATCAGAATCCGACAGTCTGTCAATACCAAAAATAATTGTTTTAAGGAAAACAATGAACGAGATTTCGGGATAGGTGTTGTTTTCATATGCAGAATGCGCAGACCAAACCATCCCAATCACAGCATTTCAATGCAGCTCTCCTCTGCAACCTGCTCAGGTGTGTCGATTCATCAGCCCATGCCGTCAAGGCAACCATGGTTTCGCTTGAGAAGGTCCAGGCCAGGGTATAAACAGATAAAATGTGGCGCTTTTGCTACGTTTTGATGGCATGAGGCCGTTTGAGCAAGGCCGTTTAAAGCCTTGTTGAAGCGTCATTACATTTGCCTAAAAGGAGGCAGTATGCAGATTAGCCCGATGATTGTTGTCCGGGATGTAGAAGCCAGCGCGCGCTGGTACGAGCAGGTCCTGGGCTTAAAAAGCGCTCATGGCGGGGATGAATATGATCAATTGGTTCAGGGGGATCAGCTCTTGCTTCAACTGCACAACAGCGAAGGGGATATGAACCACCCTGCCCTAACCAAGGAGGGTGAGCACCTGGGCGGCGGTGTGCTGCTCTGGTTCCAGGCGGATGATTTTGATGCCCAGGTGCAGCGTCTGAAGTTCGCAGGCATCACACCCGAGGTTGCCCCCTATTTCAATGCCTATGCCCACCATCGGGAGGTTTGGTTCCGCGACCTTGATGGCTATCGCATTGTGGTGGCTGGAATTTAGGCAAGGTTAAAAGAACACACAGCCATTCCTTGAAAAAGGCATGGGTCAATAATGGATCTCAGAAAAAGAAAACCAGGGGCGGCGGTTTAGCTTTCCCCCCTGGTTTTAATTGGTTTGTTTCCGTCTTAGTTTTGGTCTGTCCTTTGGCGTTTGTGTAGGAGGATGGCCCCTGTCCCCAGGGCAAGGCTGACAAAGAGAAGGAGCGCAATGAGGGTGATGTTGCTGTCGCCGGTAGGCGGTGCAACCCGTGTATTTGTAAAGATGATTGAGGAGGCCGTGGGCACACCGTTCTTTTCTATGGACACACTCGACTTGAGCACCCCTCCTTCAGCCTTGGCGGTCACCTTCACAGTATACACCGTGGCATCATAGGTGATCCTCTTGTCCGTTCCCTTCACTTCCCTGATGGTATATAGGTAGTTGCTTACCTCTCGGCTAAAGGTACGGTCTGGGAACACGATACTGCCGTCAGCCCCGTTTTGAACAGTTGCAAGAACCTTTCCCTGCGCGTCCCGCAATTCAAAACTAAAGGCACCTGCTTTCAAACTGCCGTTTTTTAGGACCTTCTTGGCAGTGAGCGGCACGTTGATCCTGGAATAAGTGGGCGGCGGTGGCGGCGGGGTATAGGTATTAGTAAATGTAATCGCTGCATCGTTTGGCAGTTCCTCGCCATTTTTTTGAATGCTTATGATGCTTGCTTTAAGTATATTGCCCTCTTCCAGGGCGACCGCAAGCGCGATGGTGTATTCCGCAGCGTCATAGCTGATACCAGTCCGGTTGCCCGAGACTTCCCTGATGTGGTAGATAAACTCGCCCACCTCAGCATAGGGGATCTCTTCAAAAACCACGCTGCCATCAGCTTCATTTTTAACGCTTTGCAGCACGGTGTCGGTCGCCGCATCGATCAGTTCAAAGCTAAACTGGCCAGCGCCCAAGGCTGTACCCTGCAATTCCATTTTGGCAGTCAATTGGATGCTGGTTGCGCTTGGCGGAACATAGGTGTTTGTCACCTCAAATCCTTGTATGTCCACGATATAGGTATTGCCGTTGATGAGGACTGTTCCACCATTCGCCGCTGATTCTTGCACACTGAAAGTGTAGAGGTTTCCGTCCACATCTGTTTTTGATAACCCGGACCAGGTGTAGGTAAAGGGACCGTTCCCGGTGATAACAGGGTCTATATTGACCTTTTCTGGTTCTGTCATTGCAGCGGTTTTCCGATACAGGGACAGTTCAACGCCAGTGTGGTCCGTCTCCGGTCCGCCCTCCCAGATTTTGCTGGCGCTTACCTCTGTGATGTCACGGGTGTTTGTGATAGTAAAACCAGTCTGGGCATCCCCAGTGATCAGGGTTGTGTAGCCCTTGAGCGTTTCTTTCACGGTGTATTCAAAGGGGGTGTCGCTGTTGACCGGCATTGTGGGCAAGTTTTCCCAGGCGGTTGCCCAGGCAATCGGTAAACTGCTGGCGGAAACGCTTACCGCGTCTTGGTAGTTTTCACTATTACGCAGAAGCTGCAAGATGATGCTTGTTGGGTTCTCTACATCAGTATCATTCACCCAGACCTTCTGCGCGGACACTGACATCATCTTTCTGATGTTGGTAAAGGTCCAGGTGCTTCCTTCCGGGGTGGTTTCTATACTTGGGGCAAAAGTGGTATAAGCCGCCAATGGCGTTTCAACCAGCTGATACACATAGGGCTTTTGTGCCGCGTCCGCCAGGGGGACAGTCTGCTGATCTTGCCACTGATTGCCTTGATTTAACACAAATTCAGAATAAGGGATATCATTTTGCAACACGGAGATAATCACCTGCGCAGGCAGGCTTGCGTTGTCAATGGACTCATCCACCCATTTTTTCTGCGCCGCGATCAGGGTCTTGTTCGTCAGACCAATGTTATAAATCCCGTTACCCTTTGAGGATGCGACAGGCGGATCAACATTGCCGGTGCCAGGCTTATCAACTGGATAGGCCTGTGTAGCCTCACCAATGGCATGGTTTCCGGTGTTTGCCTGGAAAAAATTGTAGGTTCCAACCGTCAGGACATTGGCTCCGGAGTAAACCGGCACAGCCTTGGTAAAGTGCCAGACCTGGTTGTCGGGATTGGTCACCTTCAGCACATAGGCAGTCCCGCGGGCCAGGTTTTTTAACAGGTAGCTGCCAGTGCTGCTCAAGTTGACCTGGGATACCGGAACATTTGGTTCCGCAGGGTCATAGGCGCCGATGGTCCAGGCGGAGAAGTCCTGCCCAGTGATCGAAGCCTCACTCGCATCCCATTGACCGTTGATGTTATCGTCCAGGAATACCTGCCCCTCTAGCCTGCCGCGCATCAACTGAATGGCCATGGGGCTGCCGGTGTTCCAGAGGGTAAAGGTTTCGCTGGTGCTGGTTACATCCTCCCAATACACAGGCTGATAGATATTGACAGCGTTCTCACTATTCTCGGGCATATCGCTGTCCAGGCTCATTTCAAAGGAGTAAGGGACGGAGGTGGGTATCTGCTTGCCTGTAATGCGCACCACATTGGCTGTGGCAAAATCAGTCGACCAGCTTGTGTGCGCTTTCAGCGCTTCGCCTACGACGCTGGCGGCAGTGGTTGGCCCAAAGACACTGGTGTCAAAATTAGCGTATTCGATGATAAAGTTGCCAGGAAGGGGGTTGCTCAGCGCTCCAGTCAGATAGGAGGTAAAGCCAAAACCAGATTGCAAGTTACCCATCGTGTCGCCGCCGGGGTAGCCGCTATTTAGCGCGCCCCACTCCTGCCCTTTTTTGGGGATAGGAATGTAGAAATAGCTGTCACGTCCTTCTTCAGTCGGTGCACCGGAGTTGTTGGTGATGGTTGTCATCACCTGGTAACCATCCACAAAGTCAACCTTGATGGCGTGTTGGATATTCTCATCCCAGGAAGCATAGACCCCGTCCACCGCTTTGGCTTGGGTGCTCACCACAATGTCCTTACGGCTCTTAATCTGGTAGAAAGTGTTGTTGTTGAGCATGCCAATCATGACATTGTTAACGGTTTGACCGTTCTCATCCACATCAAACGGATCCCCCAACACCTTGCCAGTGCTGTTAGAGGCATCCATGATGGGTTCTGTAGCGTATACGATATGGTGGTTATGATGCTCAATGGCGCCGTCGTCATAATTGGTCGGGATGATTACGTCCCAGGTCAGTTTTAGTTGCTGATGGTGCCCATCTGCGGGCATATAGGGGGTAAAGGTGCCCACTGCCGATGCATAGCGGTCTGCGAAGCTGGCCTGGTTTGACAGCGCACTGGTGTCAATTGTATAAACCTTGGCAAAGCGTCCATCGCCATTGCCGTCCACCGTTTCATCATGGGAAAAGGTGACGGGGATGCCGTAGGTAGCCATTACGTCCACCCCTGTTGTGGGGGTGGCAGACCATACGCTGGTCAATTTGACATTGCTGATACCAATTCCAGTCTCATCCCGCAGATAGAGAATGGGGGTTTTGGCAAACTTGAATTGAGGATAACCGCTTGATTGGACAGAGGAAATCGTGGATGTAAAGTGCATGGTGTCCCCAGGGTTATAGACCTTCAGGTTCTCGGTGGTCGCCACACTCATCGCGTTTTGAATCGTGGTTTTTGAAATGACGCTATGGCCGGTCAATGGCAGGTCATTGGGTCCTACGCTGACATTGGAGATTTTAAGAGGGATTCTAATGGTGTCCCCAGGCGCGACAGCATGCGTAAACCGTCCATAAATATAAGCAGTCACATCCGAATTTGCCCCTGCTCTAATGCCGTAATAAAAATTGTTGTTGGGGTCTGCGTTGTCTAAAAAGTTCAGTTTATACCGCAATGCTTTGATGGGGGTATCTATGGCTCCGCCCAGGTCTGTGTTGCGTATAATGGCAGTTTTCAAGGTTTCCCCGCCGATACTGAAGGTGAGGGGGAGGGTCTTGCTGCTAAATTTATACTCTATTTCCACATCGGCTGTTAGGTTTTGCGGTCCAAGAAGCTGAAGTCCAGTCACCTCAATGTCGTCTGGAAAAGTAAACTCTACCCATTTTGGCGTGGAGTCCAGACCGCCTCTGTTGCCCATGCTGTAGCGCGCCATGAAGTTGTAGCCATCCAACTGGTCAGCGTTATTAAAAAGCGAGTTGTAGACGAAGTTTCCATACCTTGGCCTGCCGATCGTGAGAAAGCCGGAATTGACATAAACTTCCTCATGGTTGTTGATCAAAAATACCTGCTTGAAGCCGGTACCTGTAGGTACTGTCAAATCAAGTTCGCAACTTTGGACTCCGTTT
>CAYOOZ010000005.1:18789-31580 GCA_964405705.1 uncultured Christensenella sp. | reverse complement strand
AATGAAAGCGAGGACAACTGACATGGCTGTGATGTACTACGAGAAGGACTGTGACCAGAACCTATTAAAAGGCAAGAAAATCACCGTGGTGGGCTATGGCAGCCAGGGGCATGCCCACGCGCTGAACCTCAAGGATTCGGGCTTTGATGTGACCGTAGGGCTGTATGAGGGCTCCAAATCCTGGGACAAGGCCGAAAAGGCCGGGTTAACCGTCAAAACCACGGCGGAGGCCGTGAAGGGCGCTGACCTGGTTATGATTCTGGTCAATGACGAAAAGCAGGGCGACCTGTACCAAAAAGACATCGCCCCCCACCTGAAGCCTGGCATGGCCCTGGCCTTTGGGCATGGCTTTAACATCCACTACCAGCAGATTGTACCGCCCAGTGACATTGACGTCATCATGATTGCCCCCAAGGGCCCCGGGCACACCGTGCGCAACCAGTACAAGGAGGGCCGCGGCGTCCCCTGCCTCATCGCGGTTTATCAAAACGCGACCGGAAAGGCCAAGGATTTGGCCCTGGCCTGGGCAGCGGGCATTGGCGGCGCGCGGGCGGGCGTATTGGAAACCACCTTTAAGGAAGAGACCGAGACCGACCTGTTTGGCGAGCAGACTGTGCTCTGTGGCGGGGTCACCGCCCTGATGAAGGCCGGTTTTGACACCCTGGTGGAGGCGGGCTACCAGCCTGAGAGCGCCTATTTTGAGTGCCTGCACGAGATGAAGCTGATCATCGACCTGGTCAACGCCGGAGGGATGTCCTTCATGCGCTACTCCATCTCTGACACCGCGGAATACGGCGACTACACCGTGGGCCCGCGCATGATTGTGGAGGAGACCAAGAAGGAAATGAAAAAAGTGCTGGGCGAAATCCAGGACGGCACCTTTGCCCGGAACTGGATCAAGGAAAACAAGGAAGGCCGCCCCAACTTCAACCGCATGCGCAAGGAAGCCCAGGAGAGCCTGCTGGAAACAACTGGCAAGGCGCTGCGAGAGAAGATGACCTGGAAACGCGAAAGCTACGAGGAATAAATGAAAGCATACAACAGCGAGCTGATGACAAAAGGCGCAAACCGCGCGCCCCAGCGCTCCCTCTTAAAAGCGGATGGCCTGACAGATGAGCAGATTAAAAAGCCGCTCATTGGCATAGCCAGCTCCTTTAATGAGATCGTGCCCGGGCACACCAACCTGGACAAAATCAGCCGCGCGGTAAAGGACGGCGTGCTGATGGCCGGGGGCACGCCGATGGAGTTTAACACCATCGCGGTCTGTGACGGTTTAGCCATGGGGCATGAGGGCATGCGCTATTCCCTGTGCACGAGGGAGTTAATCGCCGACTCGGTGGAGTGCATGGCGCGTGCCCATGCGTTAGATGCCCTGGTCCTAATCCCAAGCTGTGACAAGGTGGTGCCCGGCATGCTCATGGCCGCGGCCAGGCTTGACCTGCCCTGCGTGTTTGTGTCCGGCGGGCCCATGCTGTCCTTACAGGGGGATCAGGGCCCCCTTGATTTGAACTCCGTGTTTGAGGCGGTGGGCGCTTACGCCATCGGGCAGATGGAGGAGGCGGAATTGAATGCCGTGGAGGACAATGCCTGCCCCACCTGCGGCTCCTGCTCGGGCATGTTCACAGCCAACTCCATGAACTGCTTATCAGAGGCCCTGGGCCTGGCCCTGCCCGGCAACGGCACCATCCCCGCTGTGTACGCGGAGCGCATCCGCTTGGCCAAGCGCGCGGGCATGGCCATCATGAACCTGCTTCATAAGGGCATCACCTGCCGGGACATCCTGACAGAAAAGGCCTTGAAAAACGCGTTGACCGTGGACATGGCGCTGGGCTGCTCCACCAATTCCGCCCTGCATCTGGCGGCCATCGCCCATGAGGCGGGGCTGGCATTCAACTTGGACATGATTAACCAGGTCAGCCAGAGCACCCCCAACCTGTGCAAATTAGCGCCATCGGGCAGCCACCACATGCAGGATTTGCAGGCGGCAGGCGGTGTAACCGCCGTCATCAAAGCCCTCCTGGACGCAAACCTGGTGGACGGCAGCGCCATGACCGCTCAGGGCCTGCCCCTGAGCGAAGTGGTGAAGGACGCGCGCATCAAGGACAAAAGCGTCATCAGGCCGGTTTTAGACCCCTATGATGCTTCCGGCGGCCTGGCTGTCCTCTTTGGCAACCTGGCGCCAAAAGGCGCCATTGTCAAGCAAAGCGCGGTCGCGCCTGAAATGCTTACACACACTGGCCCTGCCCAGGTCTTTAACTCAGAGGACGAGGCGACAAAAGCCATCTTTGGCGGCAAGATCAACAAGGGCGACGTGGTGGTCATCCGCTATGAGGGGCCCAAGGGCGGCCCGGGCATGCGGGAGATGCTGGGCCCAACCAGCGCCATTGCTGGGATGGGCTTAGACCGCGAGGTGGCCCTGATCACGGATGGACGATTCTCTGGCGCGACCAGGGGGGCTGCCATTGGCCATGTATCCCCGGAAGCCGCGGCCTTGGGGCCCATTTCCCTGGTGAAGACAGGCGACCTCATATCCATTGACATCAAAGGCCGTTCCCTCTCCCTGATGGTGCCAGAGGATGAGCTTAAACAAAGGGAAGAAACGCGCCAACAACCGGAAAAGAAGAAGCTGACAGGCTATTTAAAGCGCTACGCCATGCTGGTCACCTCCGCTGACCAGGGGGCCATCTTCAAAGAAAGCGAGGACGAGGCATGAAACGCATCAAGATTTTTGACACCACCTTACGGGATGGGGAGCAGGCGCCCGGATGCAGCATGGATTTGAAGGAGAAGCTGGAACTGGCTTTGGCCCTTGAAAAAATGGGTGTGGACATCCTGGAGGCTGGCTTTGCCATCGCCTCCCCGGGGGATTTTGAGTCCGTGTCTGAGGTCGCCCGCGTGATCAAAAACGCCACCGTGGCCAGCCTGGCCCGGGCCACAAAAAAGGACATCGACACTGCCTATGAGGCCGTGAAAGGCGCGGTTTCCCCCCGCATCCACACCTTCCTGGCCACCTCCCCCACCCACATGGAGTACAAGCTGCGCTTAAGCCAGGACCAGGTGGTGGACACCATCAGCGAAATGGTCAAATACGCCAAGACCAAGCTGTCGGATGTAGAATTTTCCGCCGAGGACGCGACCCGTTCTGACCCGGCGTTTTTGGCGCGCGCGGTATCTGCCGCCGTTTTGGCCGGGGCCACCACCATCAACATCCCCGATACCGTGGGCTATACCACCCCCTTTGAGATGGAGAAGCTGCTCACCTACCTCTTGGAAACAGTGGACGGGCTTGACAAGATTGACCTCTCCGTCCACTGCCACAACGACCTGGGCCTGGGGGTGGCCAACACCTTGGCCGCCATCAAGGCGGGCGCTACGCAGGTGGAAACCACCATGTGCGGCCTGGGCGAGCGCGCGGGCAACGCCTCCATGGAGGAGGTGGTCATGGCCTTGCACACAAGGCAGGATTTCTACCCCTACACCACCGGCATTGATACCAGGCGCATCTTCCCGGTCAGCAGGCAGGTTTACTCCATCATCGGCATGAACGCGCCCCTCAACAAGCCCATTGTGGGCGCCAACGCCTTTGCCCATGAGGCCGGCATCCACCAGCACGGGGTCTTGGCCAACACCCAGACCTATGAAATCATGACCCCTGAATCCATTGGGCTGACGACCAACAAGATGATTCTGGGCAAGCACTCCGGCCGCCACGCGGTGGAGGACAGGCTCAAGGACCTGGGCTATACCTTAACCAAGGAAGAGATGGACACCCTCTTTGCGCAGTTTAAAGCGCTGTCTGACCGGAAAAAGACCGTGACCGACGGGGACTTGGAAGCCCTAATCCTGCACCGGGGCATGGATGTGAACGCCCAGTACAAATTGGACCGCTTCACCGTCAACTCAGGCAACTATGTGTCCTGCTCCGCCGTTGTGCGCTTAAAGAACAATGAGGGCGAGCTGTTTGAGGAGGTGGCGCTGGGCGATGGGCCCATTGACGCGGCCTTTAACGCGATTGACAAAATCATGAAAGCGCCGGAGCACCGGCTGGAGGATTACTCCATCCAGACCATCTCAGAAGGCCGGGACGCCCAGGGCGAGGCCGTGGTCAAACTGGGTACCGGCAACCGCAACTTTATCGGCCGCGGGCTATCCACCGACGTGGTGGAGGCCTCCATCCTGGCCTACATCAACGGCATGAACAAGCTGCTATGAAAAAAATTCAGATTTTTGATTCCACCCTGCGTGACGGCGCGCAGGGGGAGGGCATCTCTTATTCCGTAACAGACAAGCTGGCCATCGTGCGCGCGCTGGACGACTTCCAGGTGGATTATATCGAGGCTGGCAACCCCACCAGCAACCCCAAGGACATCGCCTTTTTTGAGCAGCTGCAAGGGGTGAAACTCCACCATGCCCGGCTTTGCGCCTTTGGCAGCACAGCCAGAAAGGGCGTCAAGCCAGAGGAGGACCAGGGCCTGCTTTCCCTCTTAAACACGGAGGCACAGGCGGTGTCTATCTTTGGCAAATCCTGGGATTTGCACGTTGAAAAGGTCATCAAAGCCACCTTGGAGGAGAACCTGGACCTGGTGTACAGCACCATCCAGTTTTTAAAGAAAGAGGGGCGTGAGGTCATCTTCGACGCGGAGCATTATTTTGATGGCGCGATTCACAACCAGGACTATGCCATCAAGGTGCTGGGCGCGGCCCATGACGCGGGGGCGGACTGCCTGTGCCTGTGCGATACCAACGGCGGCACCCTGCCCCACCTGATCACAAGCCACGTGAACCTGGTGCGGGAGCGCTTCCCCACGGCCAAAATCGGCATTCATTGCCACAACGACACCGGCTGCGCGGTCGCCTCCTCCATCGCCGCTGTCCTCTCAGGCGCAACCCAGGTCCAGGGCACCTTTGTGGGCACAGGGGAGCGCTGCGGCAACGCGGATTTGTCCATCATCATCCCCAACCTGCAATTAAAGATGGGCTATGACTGCGTGGGCAGCGACTTGTCCGGCCTGTTCTCCAAAGTCAGGCACATCTGCGAGCTAAGCAACATCGGCGTTTACCCCAGCAAGCCCTATGTCGGGGACAGTGCTTTTGCCCACAAGGGCGGCATGCACATTGACGGGGTAAACAAGGTGTCCTCCTCCTTTGAGCACATCGCCCCTGAAACTGTGGGCAACAGCCGTCGCTTCTTAATGAGCGAGGTATCCGGCCGCACCACGGTGATGAAAAAGCTGGAGCGGGTAGCCCCCGACCTGAAACGGGACAGCCGGGAGGTCGCCTTCATCCTTGAAAAGATCAAGGAGCTGGAAAACCAGGGCTATCAGTATGAGGCGGCGGACGCCAGCTTTGAGATGATGGCCTTAAAGACCCTGAGGCGCTTTAACGCCCATTTCACCCCGGTGATCTACCGCACCAGCGGGGAATACCCCCCGCCTGATGGGGAGCGCAGCGCTAGCGCCATCCTAAGCATCCAGGTGGGTGAGCAGGAGGAGACCACCGCCGCCATGGGCAACGGCCCAGTCAACGCCCTGGACATCGCGCTTCGCAAAGCCTTGTCCGTTTTTTACCCGGGGCTGTCTGAGGTCCGCCTGATTGACTACAAGGTGCGCGTTTTGTTTGGCGGTGAGGCCACGGCCTCCAAGGTGCGGGTCTTGATTGAGTCCACAGACGGGGAAACCGCCTGGAACACAGTGGGCGTGGGCACGGACGTGGTGGCCGCCAGCTGGGAAGCGCTTTGCGACTCACTTGAATATGTTTTACATCGAAAGGAAGAACAAACAGTATGAGCATGACAATGACCCAGAAGATTTTGGCCCATGCCAGCGGGCAAAAAAAGGTTGCGCCCGGTGAAATTGTCCTGGCACGGGTGAGCATGGTATTGGGCAACGACATCACCTCCCCCGTTGCCATCAACGAGTTTAAGAAGGCGGGCATCCAAAAGGTCTTTGACAAGGACAAGGTGGCCCTGGTCCTGGACCACTTCACCCCCAATAAGGACATCAAGGCCGCTGAGCAGTCAAAACTGGTGCGCGGCTTTGCAAGGGAGCTGGGCATCACCCATTTTTATGATGTGGGCCAGGCCGGGGTGGAGCACGCGCTGCTGCCAGAAAAGGGCCTGGTGACCGCAGGCGACGTGGTCATTGGCGCTGACAGCCACACCTGCACCTATGGGGCGCTGGGCGCGTTTTCAACCGGGGTGGGCTCAACGGACATGGCCGCAGGCATGGCGACTGGCAAGGCCTGGCTTCGGGTGCCCGAGGCCATCCAGGTGGTATTGACCGGCAGCTTCCAAAAAAATGTGTCTGGCAAGGACCTAGTGCTGCATTTAATCGGTCAAATTGGCGTGGACGGCGCGCTGTATGAGTCCCTGGAGTTTGCGGGCGAGGGCGCGCATGCCCTGGACATGGATGACAGGCTGTGCGTGTGCAATATGGCCATTGAAGCCGGGGCCAAAAACGGCATTTTCCCAGTGGATGAAACCACCCTTCATTATTTGAAGGACAGAAAAGCCAAGGAACCTGTTGTCTTTGCGGCGGATGAGGACGCGGTCTATTCCCGCGTCATTCACATCAACTTAAGCGAGTTGACCCCGACCGTGGCCTTCCCCCACCTGCCGGAGAACACCAGGACCTTTGACACGATTCCAGGCGACCTTGCCATTGACCAGGTGGTCATCGGCTCCTGCACCAATGGGCGCTTGAGCGACTTTGTGACGGCCGCTGAAATCATCAAAGGCAAGCAGGTTCATCCCAATGTGCGCTGCCTGATAATCCCGGCCACCCAGCAGATTTACCTGGACGCGATGCGTCTGGGCCTGTTTGACATCTTCATTGAGGCCGGCTGCGTTGTGTCAACACCCACCTGCGGCCCCTGCCTGGGCGGGCACATGGGCATTTTAGCCGAAGGCGAGCGCTGCGTGTCCACCACCAACCGCAATTTTGTGGGCCGCATGGGCCATCCCAAGAGCGAGGTCTATCTGGCCAGCCCGGCTGTGGCCGCGGCTTCCGCTGTCTTGGGCCGCCTGGCGCAGCCCAGCGAAGTATAAGGAGGAGGAGAAAGATGATTTTACAGGGAAAAGCGCTCAAATACGGCAGCAATGTGGACACGGATGTCATTATCCCCGCCCGCTACCTCAACACCTCTGACCCCATGGAGCTGGCAAGCCACTGCATGGAGGACATTGACAAGGATTTCCACAAGCGTTTGGAAAAGGGCGACCTGATTGTCGCGGACAGCAACTTTGGCTGCGGCTCCTCCAGGGAGCACGCGCCCCTGGCCATCAAGACCGCTGGGGTGAGCTGCGTGGTGGCCAAGAGCTTCGCGCGCATCTTTTACCGCAATGCCATCAACATCGGCCTGCCCATTGTGGTAAGCGACCTTGACATCAAGGACGGCGACCTGGTGGCGGTGGACTTGGAAAAGGGCGTCCTTGAAAACCGGACCCAGGGCACCAAGGACAGCTTCCCGCCCTTCTCCCCCTTTCTGCAGGGCATTATCGCGCGTGGCGGGCTGATGGCGGCCTTAAAGGAGGGTGTGCTATGAAGTTCAACTTAACCCTGGTGCCGGGGGACGGCATTGGGCCAGAAATTATCCAGTCCGCCTGCCAGGTGCTGGACAAAATCGGCCAAATCTACGGGCACAGCTTTTTATATACCAGCGTTTTGGCCGGCGGCGCGGCCCTGGACCAGTATGGCATCCCCCTGCCAGAGGACACGCTGAAGGCCTGTTTGGACAGTGATTCGGTGCTCTTGGGCGCGGTGGGCGGCCCCCAGTGGGAGAACCTGCCCGGCCACCTGCGGCCAGAGCGCGCGCTGCTCAACATCCGGAAGGAAATGGGCCTCTTTGCCAACCTGCGCCCGGCCAAACTGATGAGCGTCTTGAAGGCAGCCAGCCCGCTGAAGGAGGAGACCGCGCAAAAAGGCTTTGACATGCTGATTGTGCGTGAATTGACCGGCGGCATCTACTTTGGCCAGTCCGGGCGCTATGAATCGCAAGGCGGGGAGACCGCCTTTGACACGGAAACCTATTCCGTCAAGGAAATCACCCGCATTGCCAGGGTGGCTTTTGAAACCGCCAAAACCAGGCGCAAGCAAGTCACCAGCGTGGACAAGGCCAACGTGCTGGAGTCCTCCCGCCTTTGGCGTGAAACGGTGCATCAGGTGGCAAAGGATTACCCGGAGATTGCCTTAAAGGACATGCTGGTGGACAACGCGGCCATGCAATTGGTGCAAAACCCGGCGCAGTTTGATGTCATCCTCACCAGCAACATCTTTGGGGACATCCTCTCAGACGAGGCTTCCCAGTTGACCGGCTCCATCGGCCTTTTGCCCTCGGCTTCCCTGGGGGAAAACAAGCGCGGGATGTATGAGCCCATCCATGGCTCAGCGCCTGACATTGCGGGGCAGGACCTGGCCAATCCCATTGCCACCGTCCTCTCCGCCGCCATGATGCTACGGCTGTCCTTTGGGCTGATGGAAGAGGCAAAGGCCCTTGAAAGCGCGGTGGAGACCGTGCTTCAAAATGGCCTGCGCACACGGGACATCGCCTGGGGCGGCCCATCTATCAATGGCAGTGACATGACCAAGGCGCTCCTTGAAGCGCTGCATTAAGGAGGCGAAAGCAATTGCTGCCCATTTCCAAAACCCTGACCAACCACAAAAAAGAGAAGCCAAATGACGAAAACAAGCTTGGTTTTGGCACCCTGTTCACCGACCATATGTTTTTGTGCGATTACCAGGCGGGAGAGGGCTGGAAGGACGCGCGAATCGTCCCCTACGCGCCTTTGAGCGTAGACCCGGCCTGCGCGGTGCTCCACTACAGCCAGAGCATTTTTGAAGGCTTAAAGTGCTACCGCCGGGAGGACGGCGGCTTGCAGCTCTTCCGGGCAAAGGACAACCTGGAGCGCATGAACCGCTCCGCCCGCCGCCTGGGCATGCCGGAGTTGGACATAGACACCTTTTTAGAAGGGCTCATGGAGCTGCTTCGCGTGGAGGAGGCCTGGGTGCCGCATTTGCCTGGCACCAGCCTCTACATCAGGCCCACCTTGATCGCGACGGACTGCAAATTAAGCGTGCACGCCTCCTGCTCCTACCTGTTTTACATCATCCTCTCCCCGGTGGGCGCCTATTACAAGGGCGGGCTTGCGCCCAATGACATCTACATTGAGGATGAGTATGTGCGCGCGGTGCGCGGGGGCATTGGCGAAACCAAGGCCGGAGCCAACTACGCGGCCTCCCTTCTGGCCGGCATTGCCGCTGGGGAAAAGGGCTTTGCCCAGGTCTTGTGGCTGGACGGGGTGGAGCAGCGCTACATTGAGGAAGTAGGCGCGATGAACATCCTCTTTGTTGATCAAAACAAGCGCATCCTCACCCCCAGGCTGTCTGGCAGCATCCTGCCAGGCATCACGCGCGACAGCGTGCTGAAACTGGCCCGTCATTTTGGCTATGAGGTGGCGGAGGAGCGCATGGACATCCACGAGGTCCTAAAGGACATCAAGTCAGGCCAACTGACAGAGGCCTTTGGCTCGGGCACGGCGGCCGTCATCAGCCCGGTGAAGTCCTTTACCTACAAGGGGGAGAGCTTTACAGTCGGGGACGGCGGCATTGGCCCAGTGTCCCAAAAGTTCTATGACACCTTAACCGGCATTCAATATGGCAGGATAAAAGACGAGATGGGCTGGGTCACCCGGGTCTGAATGGCCAAAGCAAAAACAGCGCCGCGCAGAAACGCACAGCGCTGTTTTTTGGCGCTTATCCTTATTCCATTTCGTTTAATCCCTTAAGGAGGAAGGCAAATTGGGCGCGGGTGAGCGTCTCCTTTGGCAGCGCCTTGCCTTCACTGTCCAAAAGGAGCAGTCCGGTGTCCACCAGATAGGACACGCCATCGCGGTTCTCCGGGCTGATTTGATCCTGGTCCGCCACCTTGTCCAGCGCTTCAGGGTTCAATGTATAGGATCCAGGGCTGAGCGTATTCATCATGGTATACAGCAATTGGCCGATGCCCTCGCGCGTAAAGTGGTTGTCCACCTGCGCGTCAGCCGCCATCAAGCCCATTTGGTTCAAGGCCATGATGCCCTGTTCCGGGGGCAGGGGCATGCCCGCCATGGTGAAGAAGGCGCTGACAAACTCGCCCAAGGTGGCGGGTTCTTCAGTTCCAAAGCTGCTTTCAGACAGGGGGGTGAGCCATTTTTGCTTGACCGCTTCCATGGCAGCCTCGTAGTAGGGGCTGTCCTCCCCTAAGTCATCAAAGCCTTCCACCACCGTTTCCTTCACGGCAAAGGGGTTGTAGACCTGCTCATAACGGTCCTTGTTTTCCTCAATCAAGGAAGCGCCGCCAGAGGTGGAGAGGATGCCGTTCTTGAGGAGGTTTTCATACACCTTCACATAGTCCTTCACCTGCTCCGCCTTGAGCCCCTTGATCTCCTCCATCCAGTCGAGCACGCGCTCCTGCGGCCTGCCTTCCAGGACATCGACAAAGGCGGTGAGAGCGCCGGATAATTCCCCGCTGGACTGGGCATAGCCGCTGAAGGTGGCCAGGATGCTGCCATCCAGCTTTTCCTGGTTGACCTCAAGCTCGCTTAAAAGCTTGGGTACCTGGGCATAGACATCAAAGGTTTCCTTGACATTGGGGTCCCTAAAGGAGAGCAGGTACATGCCGTCCTCCGTCGCGCCATGGTCCACGCCATACACGCCGTACTGGTTGCGCAGGAGGGGGTAGAGGAAGGAGTCCGCCACCAGCATGGTGATCACGTCCAGCGCGGCCTCGGTGTTTTCAAGGCCCAGGGCCTTGTTGTTGGCATACATCAGGTTGTAGGCGACAGCGGAATCCACCACCAGGGCTTCGCTCTTTTTAATCTCCGGGAATTGGTAGGAGACACGCTCGCGCTCCTCCTCCCGCAAGCGGGCAAGGAAGGCGTCGGCGGCTGCCCGATGGGTGGGGGCGCTGTCCATGGAGCCCGCAAAGGCAGAGACCGCGCCGGTCTTCACGCGCAGGAAGTCCTGAATGAAGGCCAGCTTTTGTAGAGCCGCCTCCGGATCATTCTTCAGCAATTCCTCTGCCTGCTCTAAGAAGGCATAGTAGTCCAAGTAATTTAAGTAGTTGGTGTAGGCAAAAGCCGGGTCGCTTTCGGCAAAGGCGCGGTAGATCTGCACCTGGTAGACACCGTTGGTGATGGTCTGTTTGAGGGTCTCCTTGATTTGGGAGAGGACATCAGCAATCTTGCCCGCGTCATCCAGTTTAGTTTCAAAGAGCAATTCGTACAAAAGGTCGTAGGCAGGGGCAAAATCCTCATCCATGGCAATAAAGCTTGTGCGCAGGTAGGGGGTGTATCCCTTGTTCTGCGGCTCGCGCACGGCGCTGGGGCGGATTTCCTGCTGATAGAAGTAACGGGTGAGCAGGGAGGACAGCTCCTGCTGGCTGTGGGAGGCGGTGTCCAATTTGCCAAGAAGGCCGGTGTACAGCTTAAACCAATGCACATCCTCCATTGGAATGGCGTCCGCCCTTAGCATCAACAGCGCCTGGCCCACGCCGTCCACATCGGCCTTGGCGTGCAGCCTGCGCACCTGGTCTTCGCCGGTTTCATCGCTGACTTCATAGATCCTGCGCTCAACCGGGAGGCTATCCACAGTAACAGCCTGAAGCTTTTGAACATATTGGCCGGCGTCCTGCGACACATCGGTGCCAAACTGGCTGGTTTCCTCCACCAACACATCAATTTCCGCCGCTGTCATATTGGCTTTCTTGGCTTCCAGTTCAAAAGCCAGGGCCTGGGCCTGCTCTTCCTTCAGGCCGGCCTTGGGCGCTGTGATGACCAGGGCGGTCTTCTGGTTGTTCAAAAGATACTGCTCAATGACGCGCTGGTAGGTGCCGTCCTGGGCAAATTTGACAAAGTTGCCGGTGTTGTCAATATAGCGGGCAAAGGCATTGGTGTCCCCGGTGATGCCCCAGTAATAGGCAACGCTCATGGCGATGTTGACTCCAGCATTGCGGATTTCACCGGACAAGAGAAGGCTTAAACGGGTGGCGGCGGCGACCGCTTCCACGGCATTGTTGTCCATGCCGTCCTTTTGCATCAGGGCTAAGGACTCCTTCACGATGCTTTCAAACTCGGGCGCGTCCTGCGCGTTTAAGCCCTTGGCAGAAAACATCAGGCTGACAGCGGGTTTTGATACATCAACGCTGCTGGAGGCCGTGGCGGAAGGCAGGCGTGTTTTCATGGCCTGCTGGAAGGGGGAGGAGTCGCTGTTGATCAGGGTGGTCAACAGGTCCAGGGCCTCAATATCCGCCTGGGTGATATCGTCCAAAACATAGCCCAGGTAGACAACAGCGCCCTTGTCCGTATTGCTGCTCTTTTCCACCGCAAACTCGTAATTGGCGGTCACAGGCCCAGTGATAGGCTCATAATCAGCGTCAGCAAAGGCGAACTCCCTCTTCTCAAAATCGGTGAAGGCCTGGTTGATGAGGGAGAAGAAGGGGGTCACATCCTCAAACTTGCCATAAAAAATGGTCAGGGAGTTGGAGGGGTGGTAGTAATCATCGTGATAGTCCTTTAAGGACTGCCAGGTCATTTGGGGGATGTGCAGGGGATGCCCGCCAAAGGAATTGCCCCTTTGGCTACCGGGGAATATGCTCTTGTAGTAGTTGAACATCGCGTCCGTGTCGATGGTGTAGGCGCCCTGCATTTCGGTATAGACGGTGCCCGACAGGGTGAGGGGTTCCTCTTTGCCGGTTAAGGAATAGCGCCAGGATTCCTCCAGGAAGATGCTCTCATCCTCCATGATGGAGGGATAGAG
>CAYOOZ010000005.1:6760-18779 GCA_964405705.1 uncultured Christensenella sp. | reverse complement strand
TCGGTGTAGTAGTCCAGGTACTTGAGCAGCTGGGCCTCAGAGAGCGAGGAGGCCGGGTAGGTGGTGATGACATTGGTGGTCATCGCGTTTAAAAAGGTGTTGTAGGTCTGGTTGATCAGGTTAAAAAACAGCTCCTTGGACGGGTACTTTTGGGAGCCGCCCAGGGTGGCGTGTTCAAACACATGGGGGATGCCTGAGTCATCCGGCACCGGGGTGACAAAGGAGATGTCAAAGGCGCGGTTGTTGTCCTCATTGGCCAGGTAGAGGACCAGGGCCCCTGTCTTATCGTGTTGGTAAAGCCCGGTCTGCGCGTTGACCAGGCCAAAATACCCGGTTTCAAGCAGGGTAAAGCCCTCCTGGGCCGCCATCGCCTCCTCAGCCAGAGACAGGGCCGGCACAAGGCCAAGGAGCAGGCATAAACAAAGGAACAAAGCCATCAGGGACGAAAATCTTTTACGCATAAACCCTCCAATAAAAATATGGGCAAATCTGCCCTGATAATAAGGTGCACAATGCTACGGTAAGGTTTTCATCAAGCCGGGTCAAGCAAAAGGGCGATTTTTTCACCGGGATTTTACAGAGTTTTACAATTGCTTTGCCATCAAGGCGTTGCCGGGTGCCAGGGCAGGACGACATCTGAAAAAAAGAACTCCAAAAACTCCACCGTGGCAACGCCGGTTTGCTCCAGGACATTTACGCGCTGCACCTCCTTGATATACTTGGCCGTGTCTGCGGTGTACAGCTCATTGACGATGTTGTTGCGGTAATAGCCCAGGTCAAACAGGCGCTGCTTCAGCTTTTTCACCAAGGGGTGCTCCATGCCCTCGCGCAGTTCCACATAGCCCTGCACATTGGCCTTTTCAGACACGAAACCCTTTGGACGGTTCTCCCACAGAAAGGCTGTGACACGGGATTTTCTGGAGAGGTCATAGATGGGCAGATAGGTGCCCAAGACCTCAAAGGCATGGGTCAACACCTTGTCCACCTTGACCTCAAAAGGCGCCTGCATCAGGGGCACGCCCAGGATGGCCACATGCACGCCGCCGTCCGTGTTAAAAATGGGCAGGGTGCGCTTTAAGCCCTCGATGTGCTTGCGGTTGCGGGCGATGGACCAGGGGTTGTCCGAACAATGGATGAACAGCGGGAAATCACTGTAGCGAAAGAGGGTCTCCCCCATTTCCTGCGCGGTGAATCCAAAATCCCGGAGCGTGCCGATATAGATCATCACATGATAATAGGTCCCCTGCAAAATCAGCATTTCACCGGGGAGGAGGATGTTTTGCCACTCCGGATAGGGGATAGCGGAAAGGGGCAGGCGCATATTGGAATACGCCCTGTTTTCAAACATCTCCGTGAGGCTGGGTGGGTGGCTTATCCCTGCATGGCGGTAGACATCCCGGGTAAAGCCAATGCAGTCATAGCCGTAGATATAGTTGCGCCCTTTTTTAAAGTGGCCGCTGTCCTGCCAGGCCTCCATGACTTTAAACAGCAGCTCTTCATCCCGCCCGCCAAAGAAATAAGGAAGGCCCAGGGGGAAACGCGCGGCAATTTTTGCGCCTGTCAGCGCATTGTACTTGTCCAGAAAGACATTGCCCTCTTCCAGCAAGGAAAAGGCTGCGTCCAGGACCGGGGTGCGGGCAAGGCCGCTTGTTCCCTCCCCCTTTGCCCCAACGCCCGGAACAAGGCTTACAAGAAGCAAGACCAGGATGAGGCGGGTCATTAATCCGTGAAACTGCCTGGATGTGTGTTTCATGCGCTTATTACTCCAAAAGCGATTGTATGGTCAAATTGATTATAGCGCAAAATCCAGCCTTGTTACCATTGTGTGGGAGAAAAAGCCGGGGGTTATAAGGATTGTAAATAAATTTACTTTGTTTTTGCAGGGATTTTACCTGCCTGGGTTAAACTGCCCGGGAGGTGTCGAATGAACATTACCCTAAGAGGCGTTTCCAAGCGCTTTGGCACAAAAACCGTGATTTCCCCGCTGGATTTAACCCTGCCGTCCAGGCAGTTTACCACCCTCTTGGGCCCCTCGGGCTGCGGGAAAACCACCCTTTTGCGCATCATTGCCGGCCTTGAAACCCCCGACAGCGGTGAGATCTTCCTGGGGGACACGCTGGTTTTTTCCAAGGAGAAGAACATCAACCTGCCCCCTGAAAAGCGTGGGCTGGGTTTTGTGTTCCAGGATTTCGCGCTCTGGCCCCACCTGAGCGTGTTTGAAAACGTCGCCTTTGGCTTGCGCACGCGCAGGGACACGGACAATCTGGAACAAAAGGTGATGGAGGCGCTTGATAAAGTACGCCTTCATGAATACCACAAGCGCTACCCCCACCAGCTCTCCGGCGGCCAGCAGCAGCGGGTGGCCTTTGCCCGCGCCATCGCCTATGCCCCCTCCTGCATCCTCTTTGACGAGCCCTTGTCTGCCCTGGACGCCCTGCTAAGGGAAGAGATGCGGGTGGAGCTTCGCCAGTTGACCGACGCGCTTTCTGTCACCAGCGTCTTTGTCACCCATGACCAGATTGAGGCCATGAACCTGTCGGATTACATCGCCGTGATGCAGGAAGGCCAGGTTTTGCAATTTGACAGGCCGCAGGCCATCTATAACAAGCCTCAAACGCGGTTTGTAGCGCAGTTTGTCGGTAAATCCAACTGGCTGGATGCAAACCGCATGGTGCGCCCGGAACACCTGAACCTGGGCGATGCTGGCGACCCTGAGGCGCTGCCTATGCAGGTGGCCGCCCTGCACTACCAGGGGGATGGCTACCTTTTGACCTTGAAGGATGAGGAGCGCACCTTTACCATTTTTACCCGTGACCCAAAGCCTGTGGGCACACAGGCGATGGTTTCAATAAACCGGGACAATATCCTGACATTTTAGGAGGACACATGAAAAAGACCCTGAGTATCCTGCTGCTCCTGGTGGTGAGCCTATCCCTTTTGCTTTCAGCCCAGGCTGAGGGCAAGGTGACCGTGTACGCGCCCAGCCCCGCTGGCCTCGCGGACAAGATTGCCGCCGCCTTCACCGCCAAGACCGGCATCCAGGTGGAGACCTTCCAGGGCACCACCGGCGAAATCCTGGCCCGCATGGAAGCGGAAGCGCAAAACCCCGTCGTGGACATCGCTATCCTGGCCAGCTGGTCAGACGGGCTGTCCTTAAAGGCGCAGGACAAGCTGTTCTCCTATGCCCCGCAAAACGCGGAGCGCATGGTAGGGGGCTGGTCTGACGCGGACAACACCCTCTGGGGCTATTCCGCCAGCGCCGTTGGCGTGATTTACAACACCACCATCCACGCCACCTTGAACGCGGACTGGGCGGAGTTGGCCAATGAGACCTACAAAAATGACATCTGCATGCCCGACCCCTTGAAGTCCGGCGCAGCCAAGGACTTTCTGGCCGGCTTTGTCACCGGGCTTGAAAACGGCCAGGAAATCGTGGATTCCTGGGTCAAAAACGGCCTGACCATCCCCGGCGCCAACAAGGCTGCCTTGGAAGCGGTCACCACCGGCGAAAAGGGCATCCTGATCGCCGGCGTGGACTACAATGCCTTTGCCTCCATGGCCAAGGGCGAGCCCCTGTCCATCTATTACCCCGCTGGCGGCACCGTGGTCAACCCGCGCCCGGCCATGATCATCAAGACCGCCCCCAACCTGGACAACGCCAAGGCCTTCATGGACTTCCTCTTGAGCGATGAAGCACAAAAGCTGGTGGGCGAAGCCTACCTGCTGCCCGGCCTTTCTGATGTGAAAGCCGAAGGCCGCACCAACCTCAATGACATCCCCCAGGTTCCCACCGATTGGGACAAGATGATGGAAGTGTCCACTGATGCCGCGACCAAGCTGTTAGACGCCGTCGCCAAATAAATAAACAACAAAATTGGAGGCTGGCAGGGCAACCTGTCAGCCTCCGTGATTGAAGCGTGAGGTGAAGAAAAGACAGCCTGGACTGGTCCTGTTGAGCCTTGTGCTGGTGGTATTGATTTTAGCGCCAGTGTTGATGATTTTTGCCCGCGCGCTGTCCGTTGAGGGCGGCTTTTTGTCTGCCGTAATAGCCCCAGGCAATGCCCGCACCATGCAAAATTCCCTGCTCCTGGGTGTTTGCGTGGTGCTTTTGTCCACCTTGATCGCGCTTCCCCTGGCCTACCTCTTGTCCAAGACCAGCCTGGGGCAGAAGCGCTGGCTGGACGTGGTGCTCCTGGTGCCCTTTATGACCCCGCCCTACATCGCCAGCATGGGCTGGATCTTGTTCATGCAAAAGCGCGGGCTCTTCCAGCAGATTTTTCCCTTCACGGGCAGTTTTTCCGAGGGCTTCTTTTCCTTTTTCGGGCTGACATTGGTGATGAGCCTGCACGTCTTCCCCTTTTTGACCACCATGCTCAAAAACGCCATGAACAACCTGCCCTCCTCCCTGGAGGAAAGTGGCGCTGTCTTTGGCGCGGGCTTTTTAAAGCGGTTGCGGCGCATCTTTTTGCCCTTAATCAGCGGCAATTATGCCATTGGCGCGCTCCTGGTCTTTGTCAAAACCCTGTCCGAATACGGGACACCAGCCACCATTGGCCGGCGCATCGGCTTTGAGGTGTTCACCACCAGCATCCACCGTTTTGCCACCACCTCGCCCGTGGACTTTGGGACGGCGGCCAGCCTGTCCTCCCTCCTGGTGGTTATCTGCATGGCCGCCTGGCTGATGCAAAGCTGGGTCACCAGCCACCACACCTATCCCCTGCTCTCAGGCAAGGGCAAGCGCAGGAAAATCTTCCAGCTCAAGGGCGCGACAAAGGCCCTGGCCTATGCTTTTGTGGGATTGATTATTCTCCTGTCCATCGGCGTGCCACTGTTTTCCACCGCGGCCACCTCGCTGATTAAGCTGCGCGGCTTTGGCCTGCGCGCCGGCAACTTCACGTTTGAACATTATATCGCCTTGTTTACAGAGAACGTAAAGGGCATAAGCGCGCTTCAAAACAGCGTCCTTTTGGCCCTGGGTTCGGCCTTTGCGGCGACCCTTCTTGGCACCATCCTGGTCACGCTCCTCAGGAGGAGCAAAGCCCGCGCCAAAAAAGCGGTGGAGGGCCTGGCCCTCCTGCCCCAGATGCTGCCGGGCATTGTGCTGGTGCTGGGATTGATGCTGTTTTGGAACGGGATTTATCATATTTTGCCGATATACAACACGCCCTTGATGCTGGGCATTGCCTATGTGGCCTTGTTTTTGCCCTATTCGGTGCAGTATGTCAGCAATTCCTATACACAATTAGGCCAAAGCCTGGAGCAGGCGGCCAGAACCCATGGGGCCAGCCCCTGGTACACCTTCCGCCGGGTCACCCTGCCCCTCATCATGCCGGGCATCCTCTCTGGCTGGATGATGACCTTCATCATCGCCTTTCGGGAACTGGTAACGGCCAGCCTGATTTCCCCACCCAACATGCTGGTGGTGTCCACCTACATCATGCGCGAGTTTGAGCAGGGCAGCGTGTCCATCGGCATGGCCATGGCGGTCATCTGCATCCTGCTGTCCACCTTGTTTTTGCTGCTCATCAACCGTTTGAGCACAAGGGGCAATTTGCAAGCAGACATTTAGTCCATCTCCTGTTGATCAAGGGCGGCCATCAGGCCGTCCATTTCTTTTGTGGAAAGCGCCCGGTAGTGGCCTGCCTGCATGCCGCCCAAGGTAATGTTCATCACCCGCAGCCTTTTTAAGCCCACCACCTGATAGCCCAAATACTCGCACATCCGGCGGATTTGACGGTTGAGCCCCTGCACCAAAACCAGGCGGAAGCTGTTTTCCCCTGTCTTTTTCGCGCGGGCGGGCAAGGTCATCTGTCCCAGCACCGGGACGCCATTGCGCATCCTGTTTAAAAACTCTTCTGTGACCGGGATGTTGACGACCACCTCATATTCCTTCTCATGCCGGCCCTGGGCCCGTAGGATGCGGTTGACGATGTCCCCGTCTGAAGTCATTAAAATCAGTCCTTCGCTGTCCTTGTCCAGGCGACCAATGGGGAAGATGCGCTCAGGATAGTTTAAATAGCTGACGATGTTGTAGGGCTCCCTGGTGTCCGCGGTGCAGACGATGCCAACGGGCTTGTAGACCGCCAGGTAGACCTTTTTCGTTTTCTCCCTTAGAAGGTGTCCATCCACCATCACCCGCGCGCCGGTTGGCACCCTTTCCCCCACCTTGGCCCTGCGGCCATTGACCAAGACACGCCCCTGTTCTATTAAAAAATCGGCCTCCCTGCGGGAGCAAAAGCCGCTGTCCGCGATCAGCTTGTTTAAGCGCCTGTCCTCTGACACATGTATCCTGCCCCTTCCTGTAATCGCTGTAATTGTATCACGGGATAAACAAAAAAGCGTGGTTTCCCACGCCTTTTGCATTGGTTTGTTTATTTGAAGAAATCCACCGCCGACTCAAACATCGGGTCCTGACCGGAGGTGGGCACGTTGCGGTACAACCCAGATAACATGCGCTCCGCGTGGCCCATGCGGCCCATGATCCTGCCATCCTTTGAGGTCAAGGCCTCAATGGCAAAGGCGGAGCCGGAGGGGTTGTCCTGAATGTGCATGGAGGGCTGACCATTTGTGTCCACATACTGCGCCGCGACCTGACCGGATTGAACATAGCTGTCAAACTGCTCCTTCGTACACAGGAAGCGGCCTTCCCCATGGGAGATGGGCACGGTCCTGATGTCGCCCACCTCATATTTGGCAAACCAGGGGGAGAGGCGGGAGGCGATGCGCACACGCACCAGATGGGACTGGTGGCGGCCAATTTCATTGGCGGTCAGGGTGGGGCTTCCTTCTGACACCATCTCCAGGGTGCCATTGGGCAGAAGGCCGGACTTGACCAGGGCCTGGAAGCCATTGCAGATGCCGCCTACGAGGCCATAGCGCTGGTCAACCAATTCCAGCAGGGCCTCCTTCACCGGGCCTGAGCGCAAAAAGGCAGTGATGAACTTGCCGGAACCATCCGGCTCATCCCCGCCGGAGAAGCCGCCGGGCAAAAAGAGCATCTGCGCGTCCTTGAGCAGGGCCGCGAAGCGATTCACGGACTCCGCGATTTCCTGGGCGGACTGGTTGCGGATGATAAACACCTCTGGCAGGGCGCCCGCGCGCAGGAAGGCCGCCGCGCTGTCCTCCTCGCAGTTGGTGCCGGGGAAGGCTGGGATAATGACCCGGGGCTTGGCCATGAACAGGCGGCCTTTCATAGGCTGATGGGCGCTGTTCACCAGGGGGGCCGCCTGTTTTTCATGGCCCGTCGCCTCCTGGGGGTAGACAGTGGCCAGGGCCTCGCCCAGGTCCAGGAGCTCCTGAAGGCTGACTTGCTCATCCCTGTAGCTTAAGACCGGCTCCTGGATGGTGATGCCCAGGGGGATGCCCGCTTTGGATTGTTCCTTCATCTCCAGCACCAGGGAGCCATAGGAATCAATAAACAGGTCATCCAGGCTGATGTCCTCATGGATATGTACGCCAATGCCATTGCCCTGCGCCATCTGAGTGAGCGCCTGGGCCACGCCGCCGCGCGCCGGGTTTAAGCAGGAGAGCACCAGCCCCTGATCCATTAATTCCTCAGCAGTTTTAAAAACGTTTTTCAGCGTTTCTGCCGTGGGCAGGCCATCCTCCCCCAATGTGGGCTTGAGCCAGATGAGCTGGCTGCCAACTTCCTTTAATTCCGGGGACAGGACGCGCTCGCTGGTGCCGGTGTTGACCGCAAAGGAGATGAGCGTGGGCGGCACATCCAGGTGTTCAAAGGTGCCGGACATGGAATCCTTGCCGCCAATGGCCGCGTAGCCCAACTCCATCTGCGCGCGATAGGCGCCCAGGACAGCGGCCAGGGGCAGGCCCCAGCGCTTTTTATCGCTGCCGGGCTTGGGGAAATATTCCTGGAAGCTTAAGTAAATATTGTCCTTGGGCGCGCCGGCGGCCACCAAGGCGCTGGCAGACTCCACAACGGCCAGATAAGCGCCATGGTAGGGGCTTTTTTCGCTGATATCAGGGTTGTAGCCAAAGGACATGAAGGAGCAGGTGTCTGTCCCGCCAGGAACCGGCAGGGCGTGCACCATGGCCGCCGGGCGGGTCAACTGGTTTTTCCCACCCAGGGGCAAAAGCAGGCTGGCAGCGCCGATGGTGCTGTCAAAGCGCTCAATCAAGCCCTTTTGGGAGGCCAGGTTCAAGTCCAGGGCCTGCTCCCGCAGAGTATCCGCAAAGCCCTTGACCTTCTTTTCCGGGGTATAGGCCGGCTTTTTGATCTCAATGCTGATGAACTTGCGCGCGCCGTTCTCATCCAGGAAATCCCGGGCAATGTCCACCACGGCGTGGCCCTGCCAATTCATGACAAGGCGCTCCTCCTTTGTCACCACGGCGACGGGGGTGGCCTCCAGGTTTTCCTCCTGGGCCAGGGCCAGGAAGGCATCCACATCGCCCGCTTCCACCACCACGGCCATGCGCTCCTGGGACTCAGAAATGGCCAGTTCCGTGGCGTCTAAGCCCTCATACTTGACCTTGACCTCGTCCAAATTGATTTTAAGCCCACGGGCCAGTTCGCCAATGGCGACTGAGACCCCGCCCGCGCCAAAATCGTTGCAGCGCTTGATCAGGCGGGAGACCTCGGGCTTTCTAAAGAGGCGCTGCAGCTTGCGCTCCTCCGGCGCGTTGCCCTTTTGCACCTGGGCTGCGCACTCATCCACAGAGTCCATGGTGTGGGCCATGGAGGAGCCGGTGGCCCCGCCCAGGCCATCCCGCCCGGTGCGCCCGCCCAAGAGCAGGATGATGTCGCCGGGGGCAGGGTGTTCGCGCCTGACATGAGCAAAGGGCGCCGCGCCCAAGACCGCGCCGGCCTCCATGCGCTTGGCCGCAAAGCCCTCATGGTAGATTTCCTGCACACAGCCGGTGGCCAGGCCAATCTGGTTGCCATAGCTGGCAAAGCCGGCGGCCGCGGTCTGGCAAAGACGGCGCTGGGGCAGTTTGCCCTTGATGGTGTCCTCAATGGGCTTTGTGGGATCAGCGGCGCCTGTGACGCGCATGCCGGCATAGACATAGCTCCTGGCGGACAAGGGGTCGCGGATGGCGCCGCCAATGCAGGTGGCAGCGCCGCCAAAGGGCTCAATCTCCGTGGGGTGGTTGTGCGTCTCGTTTTTAAAGAAGAGCAGCCAGTCCTCCGGCCCCTTTGCGGTGTTGACCTTGATTTTCAAGGTGCAGGCATTGTTTTCCTCGGTCTGCTCAAAGCCTTTCAGCATGCCCTTGGCGTTTAGTTCACGGGCCGCAAAGGTGCCCACATCCATCAAGGTAAAGGGCTTTTTATGGTTTAAGGCCTTGCGCGCCTGAAAATAATCCTGCAAGGTCTGGTTGATCACCGGGTCCTCACAGAGCACATCGGTGATTTCAGTCAAGAAGGTGGTGTGGCGGCAGTGATCGGACCAATAGGTATCGATCACCTTGATTTCAGTTAGCATAGGGTCGCGCCCTTCAGAGGAGAAGTAGCGCTGGCAGACCTTCAGGTCATCCAGATCCATGGCCAGAGCCAGGTCAGCCTGAAGGCTCACAAGGCCCTTTTCATCCAGCGCATTAAAACCATCCAGCGTCCTGGGCAGGGATGGCTTATGAAACTCAGTCTGTAAGCTTTTGGGCAGGTCCAGGGAAGCCTCCCTGGACTCCACCGGGTTCATCAGGTGGCGGTGCACCTTGTCCATTCCCGCCTCATCCAAGGAGCCGGAAAGGAGATACAATCGCGCGGTTTTCACCAAGGGGCGCTCCCCCAGGGTCATCATCTGGACGCACTGGGCAGCGGAATCCGCCCGCTGGTCAAACTGCCCCGGCAGGTATTCAAGCGCCAGGACCTGCTCGCCATCGTTTTGGGGCAGCTCCCGATAGGTAAGGTCAGTCTGCGGCTCTGAAAAGACGGTGCCAACCGCCTGTTCAAAAGCTTCCTCTGATAAGCCTTCCACATCATAGCGGTTGATCAGGCGCAGGCTTAATAGGCCCTTTAAGCCCAAGGACACCTGCAGTTCTTCCAAAAGCGCTTTAGCCTCCAGCGCCAGAGCCGGTTTCTTCTCAACAAAAATACGCTGTACCATTGCTTGTCCTTTCTGATTAAACGGCGGTCGCGCCGATGTCCCGACGGAAAAACTTGCCTTGAAATGACACCTGGGCGGCGGCCTCATAGGTTTTTTGAATGGCCTCTTTTAGGGCAGGCGCTGTGCATACCGCGCAAAGGACGCGGCCGCCGGAGGTGATCAGGCCATTTTCCCCTGATTTGACGCCAGCATAGAACACCTTGCCTTGGACAGGGCCCATCACCTTGATGGGAAAGCCGGACTCAAAGGCCCCAGGGTAGCCTTTGGACGCCAGCACCACGCAGCAGGCGTGCCGTCCTGATGGCCTTAGCATATCAGGGTTCAGCTTGCCATTGCGGCAGGCGATGAGGGCCGCCAGCAAATCCCCCTCAACCAGTTGCAAAACAGCCTGGGTTTCCGGGTCGCCAAAGCGCGCGTTATACTCCAGCACCTTGGGGCCCTCTTTTGTCAGCATTAAACCAAAGAAGATGCAGCCGCGAAAGACACGGCCTTTGTCGCGCATTGCTGTTAGGGTGGGCAAAAAGATGGTCTCCATGGCCATTTGGGCGAGGTCTTGTGTATAAAAGGGGTTGGGCGCAATCACGCCCATGCCGCCAGTGTTGGGACCTGTATCCCCCTCCCCCGCGCGCTTGTGATCCATGGCAGAGGGCAAAACCAGGATGTTTTCCCCATCGGTCAAGGTGAGGACGGAGACCTCCGGGCCCTGCAGGTATTCCTCAATCAACACGCGCTGCCCGCTTTCCCCAAAGGCATTGTCCTCCAGCATGGACTTCACCGCGAGCTGCGCTTCACTGAGTGAATTGGCAATGATGACGCCCTTGCCCTTGGCCAGGCCATCCGCCTTGATGACAACAGGCAGGGGATGATTTACTAAATAGGAAAGCGCGGGGGCGACCTGCGAAAAAACCGCGAAGCGGGCGGTGGGGATGCCGTATTCCTGCATCAGCGCTTTGGCGAAAGCCTTGGAGGATTCAATCTCCGCTGCCATTTGACTGGGTCCAAAGCAGGGGATGCCAGCTTGCTCCAAGGCGTCCACCAGGCCATTGGCCAAGGGATCATCCGGGGCGACCACCGCAAAATCAATGTTTAGTCCCAGCGCCTTTTGAACTGTATCCGCGTTGTCCATGGGGTTGCCGGGCACCAGGGTGGCCCCCGCCATGCCCGGGTTGCCAGGCAGGGCATAGACCTTTTGGGCCAAGGGGCTTTGCAAAACTCTGTCCACCAGCGCGTGCTCACGCCCGCCAGAGCCAATCACCAAAATGTTCATCGCGATTCTCCTTAATGGTGGAAGAGGCGAAGGCCGGTAAAGGCCATGAGCATATGATAGCGGTCGCAGGCGGCAATGACATCCTGGTCGCGCACCGAGCCGCCAGGCTGGGCCACATACAAGACGCCGGAGGCGGCCGAGCGATTGATGCTGTCCTCAAAGGGGAAGAAGGCGTCAGAGGCCAGGGAGACTCCCTGTTGGGCAGACAGCCAATCCGCTCTTTCCTTGTCTGTTAAATAATCCGGCTCCCTTGTAAACAGGGCTTGCCATTTGCCCTTTGAAAAATCCGCCTTCGCTCGGGGGGACAAAAAGGTATCCACCGCGTTGTCCCGAATGGGGCGGCCAAGCCCCGGCAAAAAGGGCAGGCCCAACACCTTCTCATGCTGGCGCAGCCACCATAAATCCGCCTTGTCCCCGGCCAAGCGCACGCAGTGCACCCTGGACTGCTGCCCGGCACCTACGCCGATGGCCTGGCCATCCTTGGCAAAACAAACGGAGTTGGACTGGGTGTATTTGAGCGTAATCAACGCGATGACAAGGTCCAGGGCCGCCTGCTCGCTCAAATCCTTGTTTTTGGTGACAATGTTTGACAGCAAGTCCCGCGTGATTTGCGTGTCGTTGTAGCCCTGCTCCAGGGTGAGGCCAAAAATCTGCCGGGTTTCCATCGCCGGGGGGCGATAGTTGATGTCCATGG
>CAYOOZ010000005.1:0-6750 GCA_964405705.1 uncultured Christensenella sp. | reverse complement strand
AGAGCCCTTGCGCTTTTGTTTTAGGATGGAAAGCGCCTCCTCCTCATAGCCAGGGGCGATCACGCCATCTGAGACCTCAAGCGCGATGGCGCGGGCCGTGGGCACATCACAGACCCTGGAGAGGGCAATAAAATCCCCAAAGGAGCAGAGCCGATCCGCGCCACGGGCGCGCACATAGGCCTGGGCCAAGGGGGAATCCTCCAAGCCTTCGATATCCTGGGCAAAATAGGCGTGCTTCAGGTTGTCAGAAAGGGGCAGGCCGACCGCGGCGCCAGCAGGGCTTACATGCTTAAAGGAGGCAGCGGCCGGCAGGCCAGTGGCCTCATCCAGTGCGCGCACCAATTGCCAGGCGTTGAGCGCGTCCATATAGTTGATGTAGCCGGGCATGCCGTTTTCAACGCGCAGGGGCAAATCCCCCGCCTCAGAATAGATTCTGGCCGGCTTCTGGTTGGGGTTGCAGCCGTATTTAAGCGGCAGTTCACGCATTTTGCTCACCTCCTAAATGGCGGTTGAAGACATAGGCCTGGAAGGACGCGGTTTTCAAGTTCATTTCCCGCACATACAGCGCCACTTTGAAATCCGGGTTCAGGCTGTCCCAGATTGTCTGGGCGAAGGACTGAACATCCCCTTGAATCTCAACCTCCAAAGGCTCACCCACAAAGGAGGGCAGGGGGTTTTCATCGCCCTGGTAGGTGTGGATGAAGCGGCCAAAGCCAGCCCTCATGGGGTAATAATAAAACAGGCGGTCACATAGTTCCCCCTGCTCATTTGAAGCCCGCAGGATGGAGAGCATCATGTCCCCGCTTTTTTTATCAAGAACGCCAGAGATACGCGGGGTAAAATGGGGGGCATCCGGCTCATGCTTCCTTGTAAAGAGGGCCTCCTGCGCGGTTTTGCCTTGTTGTAAGCCCTCATAGATGGTGTCTGTCTGGTCGCCGTTGGTGAGAATGAGCTGGTCCTTTGTCTCCATTAGCGGCCGGTAAAAGATCAGGCTGGGGTCCTCCACCTTGCCCTGGTCAAAGGCCTTAATGGAGAGCGCGCTGCCCGCCACCTCAAAGACACGGTTGCGGCTGTTCACAGAGCGGCCCATGATGAAGTAAGCCACAAAGGCACTCTGCCCATCAGCGCTTCCCCCCAAGACCAGGCCGCGGCCAGGGTAGGGGTTGTTTTTTAACAGTTGGGGCAATGAAGATGTTGTCACAGCTTGTCCTTTCTGCCGCGCAAATTCGCGCAGACCTCCTCCACAGCCTCAGGGAGGATGAGCCATTCCGCTTCCTCCATCACCCGGCGCTGGAGGGTTTGCGGGGTATCATTGTCCAAAACGGGCACCGCTTTTTGCTTGATAATGGGCCCACCATCGGCCTCCTCATTGACCAGGTGGACGGTAGCGCCGGTCAACTTGACCCCGCGCTCCAGCGCGGCCTCATGCACCTTTAACCCATAAAACCCTGGCCCGCAAAAAGCGGGAATTAAGGAGGGGTGGACATTGAGGATGCGGTTTTCATAGGCGCTGATGAAGTCCGGGGATAAAATGGTTAAAAAGCCAGCCAGCACGATCACTTGAATCTCATGCCTTTCAAGCTCGCGTAAAAACGCCGCCTCCATTGATTGCAGGCCCATTTCTTTTTTGTCAAAGCCCAGGGACAGTATGCCGGCGTTTCGCGCCTTCAAGAGGGCTGGCGCATCCTTTTTGTCGCTCAAGACCAGGGCGATTTGCCCGCTTTTGAGCTGCCCTTCCTGCTGGGCCTTGAGCAGGGCTTGAAGGTTGGTGCCGCCGCCTGAAACCAGGACGGCGATCTTTACGGGCTGGGCGGTCAAAACAAAACCTCCCGGCTGCCCTTTACCACCTCGCCCAAGACAAAAGGCGCTTCGCCCGCGGCCTTTAAGACGGCAAGGGCCAAATCCGCCTCCTCCTTAGAGACGCTGATGCAAAGCCCCAGGCCCATGTTAAAGGTGGCATACATCTCCATCTCCGGCACCTGACCCTTTTTTGCGATCAGGTCAAAGACAGGGGGGACGCTTACAGCGCTTTTGATGATCTTGGCGGAACAGTTTTCCGGCAGGCTGCGCGGGATGTTCTCAAAAAAGCCGCCGCCGGTGATGTGGGAGATGCCCTTTACCGTGATTTGCTCAAGGAGGGACAGCACGGGTTTTACATAAATCCGGGTGGGCATCAAGAGCGCTTCGCCCAGGGAGATACCCAAAAGCTCATCCATCGGTGTTTTTAAGTCCGCGTTTTCAACATCCAGCGCCTTTCTGGCCAGGGAGAAGCCGTTGGAATGAAGCCCTGAGGAGGGCAGCCCCAGGAGGACATCGCCCGGCACGATGCTGTCTGGTCGCAAGATCTTGTCCTCGTCCACCAGGCCCACTGAAAAGCCGGCCAAGTCATACTCATCCACCGGGTAAAACCCGGGCATTTCAGCGGTTTCCCCGCCGATTAAGGCGCAGCTTGCCTGAAGGCAGCCCTCGGCCACCCCGGATACAATCTGGGCCACTTTTTCCGGCACATTCTTCCCCAGTGCCAGGTAGTCCAGGAAAAACAGGGGCTTGGCGCCCGCGCAGATGATGTCATTGACGCACATGGCCACGCAGTCAATGCCCACGGTGTCATGCTTGTCCAGCAAAAAGGCCAGCTTTAACTTGGTGCCAACGCCATCAGTCCCGCTGACCAGGACCGGCTTTTTCATGCCGGACAGATCTGGCGCAAACAGGCCGCCAAAGCCGCCGATGGAGGAGAGCACGCCCGGAATCCGGGTGCGCTCCACGCTGCCCTTCATCAATTCCACAGCCCGATAGCCGGCGTTGATGTCCACCCCGGCTTGTTGATAGTGTTCTGAATGGCTTTTCATGTGTTTTCTCCTACCCTGACCAAGCGCTTGCTGTAGCGGTCGCGCTCCATCGTTTCAGGCACGGCGGTGGGGTATTTGCCATCAAAGCAGGCCGTGCAAAAGTGGCTCTCCGGGATGGGGGCCGCAATCTTGCGCACCGCCTCAAGGCTTAGAAAGCCCAGGCTGTCCGCCCCCACTTCCTTCCTGATTTCTTCGCTGCTAAGCCGGTTGGCAATCAGGCTGTCACGGGATTTGATGTCTGTGCCGTAATAGCAGGGGTTTAAGAAGGGCGGCGCGGTGATGCGCAGGTGCACTTCACGGGCCCCGGCCTTTTTGAGCATGCTGACAATGAGCCCGGAGGTGGTGCCGCGGACAATGGAATCATCCACCAGGACCACGCGCTTGTCCTTCACCACGGCGGACACCGGGTTTAATTTGATGTGCACGGCGGCCTTGCGCCATTCGCCGGGGTTGATGAAGGTGCGGCCGATGTACTTGTTCTTCACAAAGCCCATGCCGTAATGGATGCCAGACGCCCTGGCGTAGCCAATGGCCCCGTCAATGCCGCTGTCAGGCACGCCCACCACGATGTCAGCTTCCACCGGGTGCTCCTTGGCCAAGTACTCCCCGGCGGCCGCGCGGGCCGCGTGCACGCTGACCCCGTCCAAGACGGAATCCGGCCGGGCAAAATAGATGTACTCAAATACGCAGATGCTGGTCTTTCGGCTATTCACGCGGCTTTCATCATGGTGGACGCCGTTCTCATCAAACATGACCATTTCCCCGGGCTTGATGTCCGTGACCTTTGCAATGCCAAGGGAGGTGAGGGCGCAGGACTCCGACGCCACCACATAGCTGCCATCCGGCATCTGGCCATAGCACAGGGGCCGAAATCCGGAAGGCCCGCGGACCGCGATCAGTTTGCGCGGGGACATCAAGACAAAGGTAAAGCTGCCTTGCAAGCGGTCCATGGCCTTGAGCGCGGCCTCCTCAATGGAGGCGCTGGTAAGGCGTTCCCTGGTGATGACACAGGAGATGATTTCGGCATCCCCCGTGGTATGGAAGATAAAGCCACCTGCCTCAAACTCATCCCGCAGTGTCAGGTAGTTGGTCAGGCTGCCGTTGTTGGCCAGGGCCAGGCGGCCCTTCCTGTGCTCAATCACGATGGGCTGCATGTCCACCCGGCCGGGCGTTTCCTTGGAGCCATAGCGCACATGGCCAACAGCGATATTGCCCTGGCCCAGGGCGGAGAGCACCCTTGGGGTCATCACTTCGCTCACAAGGCCAGCGTCCTGGTGGACGCGGAAGAGGCCCTCTTCATTCACAGCGATGCCGCAGCTTTCCTGGCCCCGGTGCTGAAGGGCGCACAGGCCCAAATAGCAGTCATCCGCCACCGGGCCTACTTCACGGCGGTAGACGCCCAGCACCCCACATTCCTCACGAAGTCCGGGCATCCTCAATCCTCCCCAATCACGCGACGGGTCAGGTCCAAGGCTTCCACCTTGTTCTCCCCCTCCATCACGCGCATGTTGCCGCAAGAGATCTCATCAATCAAAATGACCTCGCCCCCATGGACGCCAAACTCCAGCTTGATGTCATATAGCTCAAGGCCCCGGACTTCCATGTCCTTTGCGATCAAATTGGTGATGGCACGGGTGGCATTTGCGATGCTGTCATACTGCTCCCCGGATAAAACATTCAGCGCAACAAGGGCATCCTTGGTGATGAGGGGGTCATTGCGCTCATCATCCTTCAGCGTCATCTCCACATAATCAGGCAACTTGGCGCCAGAATCAATATAAGCGCCATAGCGGCGGATAAAGCTGCCCACCGCGCGCTTGCGGCAGATGACCTCCAGCCCCTGCCCAAAGGGCTTGGCATACAGCACCTCCATGGTGCCTTCCTCCACATCAGCGCTGACAAAATGGGTTTTGACGCCCGCTTTTTTTAACAGTTCAAAATAATAAACGCTCATCTTTAAATTGGCCTGGCCCACGCCCTTGATGGACAGGCCAACTGTGTTAGCGCCCGGGTCAAACACGCCTTCAACACCGGTTACATCGTCCTTGAATTTTAACAGGCAGCGCCCCTCATCCAATTGGTAGACATCCTTGGTTTTTCCCTGGTACACGCGCTTCATGGTGTTCTCCCTTCCTATTTGACAGCGTTGGGGTATTGGGTTTGCAGGGTTTCATCAGCCAAATTGGCGGCTTCTTCCATCTCCCGGCGGCCTTGTTCCAGCTTCACCGCCAATGCGTTGTCCGTGATGGCCAGCATCTGCGCGCACAGCAGGGCCGCGTTGGCCGCCCCGTCAACCGCCACCGTGGCCACCGGGATACCGCTGGGCATCTGCACGGTGGACAGGAGGGCATCCAGCCCGCCCAGGCCGCCGGACGCCACGGGCACGCCGACCACAGGCAGGGTGGTGTTGGCCGCGATGGCGCCCGCCAGATGGGCAGCCAGGCCAGCTAAGCAGATGAGCGCGCCATAGCCTTTTTCCCGGGCGGACTTGGCAAATTCCGCTGCCTTGCCCGGCGTTCTGTGCGCTGAGCAGACGGTGATGGTGTAGGGGATGCCGTATTGCTCCAGCACGGCAACGGCCTTGTCCGCCACCTTGCTGTCGCTCTTGGAACCCATGAGGATGGCTACTTTTTTCATTGCTGCCTCCAGTGTCTTAAAAATGAAAGAAGGCAGGCATTCCCGACCTGCCGTACGCCTCTTGGCGCAAATCCATGATAAAAAAAGACAGGCAGGCTGTCAAGTGATTTTACGAACTATTTCAATTGTTCATAATTTAATGTTCGTGTTTTTGGTCGAAAACGAACCCGAATGCCCAAGGCAATGGCATTTTAACACCAAAAAACGGTTTGCAGCCCATAAAAATAAAAAGGGGCTGCGTTTTGCAGCCCCTGGGAAGGGAGGGAGTTAGCGACCCATGGCCGCTGATTCACCCGCGATGCGGCCAAAGACCAGAAGATCGGTCAAGGCGTTACCGCCCAGGCGGTTGGCGCCATGGATGCCGCCGGTGATTTCGCCCGCGGCGTAGAGGCCGGGGATCACTTGCTGGTTCTCGTTGAGCACCTGGGCATACTCATTGATGCGCGCGCCGCCCATGGTGTGGTGGACGGTGGGCACGCGCGGGCTGGCATAGAAGGGCGCCCTGTCAACGGGATCGCCATAGAGGGTGCGGCCAAATTCGTCCTTGTCCTTTGTGGCGCAATGGGCGTTGTAGTTTTCCAGCGCCGCCTTCAGGTTCTCATAGGGAACCTGCATTTTTTCCGCCAGTTCCTCCAGGGTCTCGCCCTTCACGGCGCGGCCGTCCGCCACCAGCTGGTCAACAGACTCGTTGAAGTTGTTCTGCACATCGCCTGTGGGGAAGGCATGGGCGTCAGTCACGATCCACATGTAGTTGTCCGGCTGCGCGAACAGGGCGCGGGTCATCTCATCGCGGCGGCCGCCCTCGTTGACAAAGCGCTCGCCGTTTTTGTTGACATAGACCACCATCTCAACCCTGCGGGAGACGTTGCCGGAGAGGGAGCCATTGTTGGGGTCGCCCAGGGGCAGAAGCTGGATGTTGCCCATCTGGATCAGGTCTGCGCCGACTTTCATCAGCATCTTGATGCCGTCCCCCGTCGCGCCCTTGTGGTTGGTGGTGGGAATGCTTGCGTCCAGGGTGCTCCAGGTGGTGTTGAAGGCCTGGCGCAATTCCACGCTGGCGCCAAAGCCGCCCGCGGCCATGACAACGCCCTTGCTGGCCATGGCGGTCACAGTCTCGCCGGTCGCGCCGGTCGCGCGCACGCCGACCACGCGGCCAAAATCATCCACGATGAGCTCTTCCGCCTTGGTGTTAAGCATCAGCTCGATGCCCTCATGGCTGTCGATGTAGGCGTTGTAGGTCTTGAAAAATCCGGTGCCCAGCGGT
>CAYOOZ010000004.1:29369-34594 GCA_964405705.1 uncultured Christensenella sp. | reverse complement strand
TGTAGGCGTTGTAGGTGTTGAAGAAGCCGGTGCCGACCGGAGTAACAGGCTTGTGGGCGCGCGGCCACAGGCCACCCGCGACGGTGAAGGTTTCGCCCTCTACAAACTTCATACCCAGGGACTTGACCCATTCCACCGCGTCCCAGGCCTTGGACACCATGATATGAACCAGGTTGGGGATGCCCTGATAATCCCCGCCGGCCAGGGTCTGCTCATAGTGCAGTTCCACAGAGTCGTTCATTTTGATGGCCATTTCGCTGCGGTCATCCACGGCGTTGAGCGCGCCGCCAGAGAGGATGGTGTTGCCGCCCACCTTGGGCATCTTTTCAAGAATCAGCACGGTGGCGCCGTTCATGTGCGCCTGGACCGCGGCCGTCATGCCAGCGCCCCCCGCGCCAATGACCACCACGTCCACTGTTTTCTCAACATCCTCGCCCTTGATGACCACTTTTTCCACCTTGATTTCAAAGGGGGTCAGGTCAATGCCCTTTTTGGTGAGGGCGTCGCGGACCGCCAGGATGATGGCGTCGCCCGTCATGGTCGCGCCGGCCACGGCATCCACCAGAAGGGACTGGTTTTCCACGATGGCCTTGGGAATCATTTCAACAGCCGCGTCAGAGATGCCCGGGGTGTCCTTGTTGTCCACCACCACAACCTCCGTGATGGCCCCAGCCTCATCCAGGGTGACCTCGACTGTGATCGCGCCTTCGCCGCCAATTTTACTGGTGCCGCTGCCGGTCAGCTTTTCAGCCGACACAGAGAGCATCAAGGTGGCGATTAAGCAGATACAAAGCAGGAGAGAGAGCAAGCGTTTCATTCAGATATCCTCCTTTATTGTTTAGGGCAAGGCCCAAAATATGGGAACTGAATCAATGCACGGGCGACGTAGAGCCAGGCGGTAAAACCAGCCTTTGGTAGGTTTATTATATCATCACAAAAGCAAGCGCAACAAGACAAAAGCTTGAACCTTTGTGCAAATCAAAGCCCTGAAATAAAATCAAGTGGGACAAAAACCGGCCAGACCACTTGGCAAACAGGACGGGAACCTTTTGGGCCCCCCGCGCGTCTTAGTGGTGAAAGGAGCGTGAGCCCGATGAAAACAAGGAACCTGAAAAACACAGTTTTATCCCTGGGCCTGGTTTTGGCCCTGCTAATCTCCCTGATTGCTTTCACCGCCCAGTCTGAGGGGGGAACCCCCGCCTTTACAAAGGAACTGATGGACGGGGATAAGGGGCAGGAGGTCCTTGCCCTGAACAAGCGTCTCTTTGACCTGGGCTACTTAACAAAAGCGCCTGGGGACAGCTTTACCCAGAAAACCAGGGCTGCCCTCTACCGCTTTCAGGAGGTCAACGGCCTTCCCACAAGCGGCAAGCTGGACGAAACAACCCACGCCCTGCTCTATTCAGACAAGGCGCTGGCGCTGCCCCGGCAAGCGACTGAGCTGGAAATGATGGCAGACACTGCCATGGCCGCCCCAGTCGGCAGGGCCAACCCCTTCGCTCTGCCCAATTTGCACCAGGTGCCCTTGAACACCAGTGAGTACACGGCCTTTAGCGAAAACCGCTTTCTCTCTGTTTTATCCTCGCCCCTCTCCACCTTTGCGGCCGATGTGGATACCGCCTCCTACGCCCTGCTGCGCCGCGCCATTTTAAGCGGTCAAAAAGTGGTGCCAGACAGCGTACAGATTGAGGAAATGCTCAATTACTTCGCCTATGACTATAAAGCGCCCATGGGCAAGGAACCCTTTGGGGTGACCATGGACTTGGCGCAGACCCCTTGGAATCAGGACACGCAGTTGCTTTTAATCGGCCTTCAGGCCAAAGCCATTGACGCGACGCAGCGCCCAAGGCAAAACCTGGTCTTCCTCATTGACGTGTCCGGCAGCATGGACAGCCCGGACAAACTGCCCCTGGTGAAGCGCTCCTTCCTCCTGCTCTTGGAAGAGCTGGACCAGCAGGACACGGTCTCCATTGTGACCTATGCCTCAAGGGATGAGGTGGTTTTGGATGGCGTGAAGGCCAGTGACAAAATCACCATCATGGACAAGGTGAACAGCCTTCAGGCGGGCGGCTCTACCGCAGGAGCGGACGGGATCAACACCGCCTATGAATTGGCCAAAAAGCACTTCATCAAGGGCGGGAACAACCGCATCATCCTGGCCACCGACGGCGACCTGAACGTGGGTGTGAGCGATGAAGGCTCTTTGGGCCGCTTGGTGAGTGAAAAAAAGGAGTCCGGCGTGTTTTTAAGCGTCCTGGGCTTTGGGGATGGCAACTACAAGGGCAATAAACTGGAAGCCCTGGCCAACAAAGGCAATGGCAACTTCGCCTACATCGACACCATCTATGAGGCCAGGCGCGCCCTGGTGACGGAAATTGGCGCCACCTTCTTTACCGTGGCCAAGGACGTGAAGCTGCAGGTGGACTTTAACCCGGCCTACGTCAAGGGCTACCGGCTGATTGGCTATGAAAGCAGGCTTTTAAACGCCGAGGATTTTGCTGATGACAGCAGGGATGGCGGGGAAATCGGCTTCGGTCACAGGCTGACTGCCCTGTATGAGCTGGTGCCTGTGGGCAGCGCCCTTGAAATTGAAGCAGCAGGCAGCAAGTACACAAGTTCGGACAATCAGATGCCCAATAACGGGGAAATGCTGACCTTGTCCATCCGGGCCAAGGCGCCAGAGGGTGAAACCAGCGAGCTGTTCAGCTACCCGAAAATGGCCCAGGAGCCCGGGGAGATGACCGACAACCTGAAGCTTGCCGCGGCCATTGCCCAAATGGGCATGCTCCTGAGTGACAGCGAGTTTAAGGGCAGCGCCACCTTTGAAAGCGCCCTTGCCTTGCTAAGGGAGAACAAATCCATCGCTGGCGACCCCTACAAAGAGGAATTGGTCTACCTGATCACCCTGCTTGAGCGCCAGGCAAACATGGCCGAATAAAATCCTCAGATTTCTTGCGTGGATACCAGCCTTCCCCTATACTCTTTGGGAAGGCTGGTTTTTTATGGAGGTAGAAGGATGTATAAACGCTTCATGTGCTTGACCCTGTGCCTGGTCATGTTTTTTTCCCTTGCCCTGGCGCAGGACGAAATCCCCTATCAGGACCTCGCGCTAAAGCTCTTTGACCACTTAAAAAACGAGGACGAAAAGGAAGCGCTCCTCATGATGACGCCAGAGATGGCCGGGCACATCAAGGGCCAGACCGCCGCCATCTGGGCCTCCTTGATCAACGCCTATGGGGAATTAAAGGGAATCGGGGACAGCCATCAGGTAAAGGAGGAGCCCTATGTGCTGGTGGAAACCCAGATTGATTTTGATTTTGGAAGCCTAAACCAGGCTGTCACCTTCACAAAAGAAGGGCAGGTGGCCGGTTGGTTTTTCAAACCCATAAAAAAGCCGGAGGACGCTTTGGCAGAGGCTTTGCCAGAGGGGCTGATTGAACGGGAAACAACCATCATTGCAGATGCCCACTATCCCTTGGGCGCCACCTTGACCTTGCCCTCAGGAGAGATTAAGGCCGGCTTTGTCCTGGTGCATGGCTCCGGCCCCAATGACAGGGATGAAAGCATCAGCGCCAACAAGCCCTTTTTGGATTTGGCCTGGGGGCTGGCCAAGCGGGGCTTTGCTGTCCTGCGCTATGACAAAAGGACCTTTGCCCATGGTGAACAGATGAGCAAAGAGGAGAATTACGCGGCATTGACCGTGGATGAGGAAACAGCGCTGGACGCGGCGGCGGCCGTTCAAACGCTGTTGTCCCAACCTGAGTTGGATGGCCGTCCGGTCTTTTTATTGGGCCACTCCATGGGCGGGATGCTGGCCTCCTATATCGGGCAAACTGCGAAGGATTTAAGCGGATATGTGCTCTTGGGCGGCACGCCCCGGGCACTGTGGGAAGTAATTTTGGATCAAAACCGCCTGGTCATCGCGGAGATGGAGCCAACAAGCGCCGCCCTCTCTCTCCTGATGCTGGAGGCGGAGGCGCAAAAGGGCCGCAAACTCTTGGAATTGACGGATGAAGAAGCCAGACAGCCAAAGAATGATTTTGCCGGCATCAGCGCCTGGTATTTGCGCCACTGGGCCAGGATAGACGCCGTGGACCTGCACATGAAGGACGGCAAGCCCGTTTTGATCCTGCAGGGTGAAAAGGACCGCCAGGTGGTGATGAAGGATTTTGAACTGTGGAAATCAGGGCTGGCCGAGCATCCGGACGCCACCTTCATCAGCTACCCCGACTTAAACCACCTCTTTGGCGCCTATGAGGGGGAAGCTGTGCCCTATGCCCAATTGGTCAGCGTGGAGTACGCGCAAAGGACACCGGTGGATGAAACCCTGATGGACGACATCGCATCCTGGGCGGAAAAGAGAATCAAATGACGCACGCCATTGTGACCGACGATTTGGGCAAGACCTATCATGGCGGCAAGGAGGCCTTAAAAGGGCTGAACCTGCGATTAAACGCTGGGGAAATCTTTGGCTTTTTGGGGCCAAACGGCGCGGGGAAGACAACGCCGGTCAAGCTTTTGACCGGCGTGTTGACCCCCACTAAGGGCAGCGCCCAGGTGCTGGGAATATCCCCGGCCAAGGACCCTGTGGCCGTCCATCGCTTATGCGGCGTGGTGACAGAATCCGCCAGGATGTACGACCATTTAACCGGGCTTGAAAACCTGGTCTTTTATGGGGAAGTCTATGAGCTTGGCCAAAAGGAGAGCGAGGAAACCGCCAAAGCCCTGATGATGGAGTTTCATCTGGAGGACGCGATGGACAGGAAATTGTCCGCCTACTCCACCGGCATGCGCCAAAAACTGTCCTTGGCCCGCGCCTTGATGCACAAGCCGCGCCTGCTCTTTTTGGATGAGCCCACCTCTGGCATGGACCCGGAGAGCGGGATTCTGGTCAACCGGATGATTCAGCGTTTGTCCCGGGAGGAAGGGGTCACTGTTTTCCTGTGCACCCACCAATTGCGCTATGCCCAGGAAATCTGCACGCGTTTTGGCCTGATCAATGAGGGCAGGCTCTTGATGGAGGGCAGCCTAAAAGCGCTGCAGGACGCGGTCCTGCCCGGGGTGAGGGTGCTGTTGAAGGCTGAGGGTGTGCCTGCTGGACTGCCCCTTCATGAAACCACAAAGGGGCACTATGAGGGGCAGCTTGGCGATGAAAAAGAGGTAGCGGCCCTGGTGCGCCAGGTGGTCCTCAATGGCTTTGATGTCTATCAGGTACGGGTTGAAAA
>CAYOOZ010000004.1:0-29359 GCA_964405705.1 uncultured Christensenella sp. | reverse complement strand
TGGAGGACCTGTATTTTGCCCTGACCCAGAGAAAGGAAGCCGTGTGATGATGCAGCCCATAAAAGCCTTGATCCGCAAGGACCTCAAGGCCATCACCACCAACAAGCAGCTGTTTTCCGCGATCATCGCCGTACCCATGATTATCGGCGTGTTCTTGCCAGTGATCATGGTGGTTATTTTGCATTTTGCCCCCCATGAAATGGGAGATTTTCAGGCCATGCTGCGCCTGTTGCCATTTAGCATAGAGGGAAATGGACAGGAGGCCATCCTGAGCCTCCTGATGAATTACTTGATGCCATTGTTCTTCCTGATTATCCCGATCATGGCCGCCTCTGTCATGGCCGCCAGCGCCTTTGTGAGTGAAAAGGAAAAATCAACCCTGGAAACCTTGCTCCTCTCCCCCATGAGCCTGAAAGAAATTTTCACGGCCAAGGTGCTCTCCGCCTTTATCCTGAGCGTGTTGGTCAGCCTGGCCTCCTTTGCGCTTATGGCGGTGGCGGTTGAAATCGTCTGTCTCCTTTTGTTAAACACCTTCATTGGCCTTCACATCAGCTGGGTTTTGATCCTCTGCTTGGTCGGCCCCGCGGTGTCCTTATGCGCCATCGTCCTCATCGTGCGCACCTCCGCCAAATCGCAAAACGCCATGGAAGCGCAGCAACGCTCCGCCCTGCTGATTTTGCCCGTGTTCATGCTCTTGGCCGGGCAGTTCACCGGCGTCTTGATGCTGAGCGCCTGGGTGCTATTGATCTTAGGAGCGCTTTTGCTGGCCCTCTCCTTTTATCTTTTAAAAGGCGCGATGAAGCGCTTTAGCTATGAACAGCTGCTGGGTATTTAAAAGTTCAGCATCAAAAGGAAGCCGTCCAGCTGCTCATCGCTCAAAAGGCCAAAATTGACCAGGAAATCAAGGGGCATGTTCATCATCATGGCGGCCATCATTTTATCAGACCCGCCCCCCAGCCCTTCGTCCATATCCTGTGCTGAGAGCACGCTGGACAGGTCAAACTGGCTCATCATGCCCTGGGCCAATTCGCGGCCCTTTTTGTTGGCCATGACCTGGCCCACGGTGCTGTAGCGGTCAAATAAGATGGGCAGCTCGCTTGTGCCCTCCACCATAACCTTGCCCTCAAGGCGCAAATCCCGGCTGGAAGAGCCCACCCTGATGACATATTCCAAAGAGTCCACAAACCAGTCTGCAATCGCCGGCTCATAATAGGCGAAGGCCATTTTGTCCAAGGGAAGAACGACCTCCCTGGATTCCCCCGGTTTAAGATCCAGTTTGACAAAGGCCTTCAGCTCCCGTACCGGGCGCAAAACCCGGCTGTTTTGAGGCTCAACATACACCTGGGCCACCTCAGCGCCCCTTCTTTTGCCGGTGTTTGTCACCGTGAAACTGAGACTTAACCCATCGCTATCCTTGATGTGCTCCCCAGACAGCTTGAGATGGCTATAGGCAAAGCTGGTGTAGGACAGCCCATGCCCAAAGGGGAAGAGGACCTCCATCTCCTTTTTATCATAATAGCGATAACCCACCAGGATACCCTCCCGATAATCCGCAACGCCGTTTGTGCCCGGATAGTAGGGGAAACTGGAACAATCCTCAAGCCTGATGGGAAAGCTTTCCGCCAGCTTGCCGGAGGGGTTTTCTTCCCCAAAGAGCAGGCTGACCGCAGCCTCACCCACACCGTCCCCGCCCAGGTACATTTCCAACACGGATTTAACCTGATGAAGCCAGGGCAGGGCGACTGGGGAGCCGTTGTGCAGCACCACCACGGTGTTTTTCTGCGCCGCGCAAACGGCCTTGATGAGCTCGTTCTGGTTTTGGGGCAGGTCCAGGCTGTCCCGGTCAAAGCCCTCCGACTCAAAGGAGTTGGGCAGGCCGGCAAAAATGACGGCCACATCCGAGCGCTTGGCCAATTCCACCGCCTCATGAACCAAGGCTTCATCAAGCGATGATTCTTCCGCAACATAGCCTTGGGCATAGGAGACAGCGTCCCCCGCGGCGTCCAGGGCGTTTGAGAGGTACTGGCTATTGATGAAGCTGCTTCCGGAGCCCTGGTAGCGGGGGCTCTTCGCGAACTCGCCGATGAAGGCGATTTTATCACCCTTTTGAAGCGGTAAAACCTGATCCTCGTTTTTGAGCAGGACAGCGCTTTTGATGGCCGCCTTTTTAGCCACCTGATAATCCCCCTCAAAGTCCAGCGGCTTGACCCGCCCTTTGGGGATGGCCTTTTTGACAAAGTTCAGGATGTTCAAAACCGCCTCATCCAGCACCTTTTCATCCAGCGCGCCGTCCTTGACCGCCTTGATAACCTTTTGGGTGTTAACCTCCTTGCCGCCGGGCATTTCCAAGTCCAGCCCGGCCAGGAGGCCCTTGACCCTGTCCTTGACGGCAAACCAGTCTGTCACCACAAAGCCGGCAAAACCCCATTTCTCGCGCAAAATCTCCCTCAGCATGTGGTGGTTTTCAGCCAGGTAGGTGCCGTTTAAGCGGTTGTAGGAGCACATGATGCTGCCTGGCTTGGCCTCTTTGACGATGTGCTCAAAGGCGGACAGGTAGATCTCATGCAGGGTGCGCTCATCCAACAGGGAATCGCTGGTCATGCGCTCATTTTCCTGGTTGTTGGCGGCAAAATGCTTGACACAGGCCAGGGCCCCCTTGCTTTGCAGGCCCTCCACAAAGGCGGCAGCCATGCGCCCGGTCAGGTGAGGGTCCTCCGAAAAATACTCAAAGTTGCGGCCGCACAGCGGGCTTCTTTTGATGTTGACCGCCGGGCCCAAGAGCATGGCAATGCCCTCCGCCTGGCATTCCTCCCCGATGGTTTGGCCCACCTCTTTCGCCAGGTCCACATCAAAAGAGGAGGCCAGGGCGCAGGCGGGCGGGAAGCACACGGCCTTGTGGCTTTTGTTGATGCCCATGTGGTCGCCCTCCCCCACCTGCTTGCGTAGGCCATGGGGGCCATCGGTCATCATCACAGAGGGCACACCCAGGCGCTCTACAGCGCGGGTGGTCCAGAAGTCCGCGCCGGACACAAGCCCAGCCTTCTCCTGCAGGGTCAGTTCATCAAGGATTTTTTGTACGTTCATCTGTTCCACCCGCTTTCTTAAAAATTGTTTGGTTTCCGCTCAGGCTTTGACCACGTTGAGGGCCTCACCCTTTAAAAAGGCCTCCACATTGCGATAGGCGATGTCCATCAGCCGCTTGCGGGCCTCATAGGGCGCCCAGCTGATATGGGGGGTGATAAAGCAGTTCTTGGCCTTTAGGAGGGGGTTATCCTCCAGGATGGGCTCATGGGACACCACGTCCAGCCCGGCGGCAGCGATTTTGCCGCTGTTTAGAGCGTCGGCCACAGCCTGCTCATCAATGACAGGACCGCGGCTGTTGTTGAGGAGGATGACGCCGTCCTTCATTTTGGCAATGGCCTCCTTGTTGATGAGGCCCTGGGTCTTGGGCGTTAGAGGGCAGTGCAGGGAGATGACATCAGACTTTGCCAATAGCTCATCAAGCGTCACATAGGTGGCCAGCTTCTTACCCTCTTCCCTTTCCGTCTGGCTGTGGGCGATGACCTTCATGCCCAGGGCGGAGGCGATCTTGGCCACGCGCTGGCCGATGCTGCCAAAGCCGATGATGCCCAGGGTCTTGTCCATCAGCTCAATGAGCGGATAGTCCCAGAAGCACCAATCCGGGCTCTTGGCCCAGCGGCCTTCAAATACAGCGTCGGAATGGTGGCCGATGCGGTGGCAGATTTCAAGCAAAAGGGCGATGGCAAACTGGGCCGTGGACTCGGTGCTGTAAGCGGGGATGTAAGTCACGGTGATGCCTTTTTCGCGGGCGGCTGCCACATCCAGGTTGTTATAGCCCGTCGCCATCTCGCCAATGTATCGCAGGTTGGGGCACTGGTCCATGACCTCCTTCGTGAGGAGGCACTTGCTGGTGAACACCATTTCCGCGTCCCCAATGCGCTGCACGATTAATTCCTTGGGGGTACGGTCATAGACCGTCAGTTCACCAAATTGCTTGAAGGGCTCCCAGCTTAGGTCACCAGGGTTAAAGGAGTATCCATCCAAAACGACCAGTTTCATTTCGTCACCTCATTGAATTTTGATAGGTTTATTATAGCATTGATTCCTGCTCTTACAAGACAGCGCGCCCAAGACAAGAAAAAACCCCGAAAACGGGGTTTTCATATGAGAAGGCCATTGCCTTACACGCCGTGCTTGACGCGGTCATGTTCCTCCGCGCGCTTGGCGTTGTTGAAGCGGTCCGTCGTGCCCACCAGGTAGCCGGTGATGCGGCGGATGCGCTCAAAGGGCTTGGCATCAAAGGTATAGTCCAGGGCCACCTCATCCCCCATCACTTGGATGGAAATGCTCTTGGGCTCACGGCCATAGACTTCCTTGGCGCGCGCCAAATAGGCATTGAGCTCTTCCTGGGGCAGGACACCGTTTGAAACATGAAATTCGCAAGCCATAAGACCCTCCTTGAAAACAAACGCCAGGTATTTTGCCGGGCCAGTCTGCTGCCCGGAAAGCGATGTGCAAACATACTATACCACATCTTGTGGATATGTGTTACACAATTATCAACAAATTGTGTTTTTTCTTGTTTTCTTTTTTAGGGACACTCACATCATTTTGTGACCGTTGATCACCAGGGCAAAGCCGTGGCCCAGCTTTTCAGCGGCTTTTCGGCATAAAATCATGCGGGAGAGAAAGATTTCAAAGTATTCGGATACGGAGCTGGTGGCCGTTTCGATGGTGAGGGTGAGCTGGATTTGCTTTTCCTCTTTTAAAACCTCCACCTTGGACTCCACCACCGCGTAATTGACCCGGTCATGAATGTCAAAGGCGATGGTCTCCTTGTTGCGCACGCGGCTGCGGCGCACATCGGTCTTGTCCGCGATGATCAGGGCGGCCGCCACATCATTGACCGGGTAGGCCGTGGCCTCATCATGGTTGCCTATGGCGGTGACGATGGTGGCAATGTCTGTGACATCAGCGCCCATTGAGGTCAGGATCTGGAAGGCCATCAAAGCGCCGGAGGTTTCATGGCGGTTGCGGTTGACCAGGTTGCCAATGTCATGCAGGTAGCCGGCGACAGCGGCCAATTCACCGTCCTCCTGGCTGTGCCCGGTCTGGGCCAGGATGTCCCGGGCGGTCACCGCCACCTTGGTGACATGGGCAAAGCTATGCTCCGTAAATCCCATGACCTTCAGGGATTCGTCCGATTTTTCAATGTAGGCACGCACGGCAGGGTTGCGCTTCACGGCTTCTAAGGTTATGCTCACAGGGTTCACTCGCTTTCTTTGGTCTGTTTCAAGTTCAATATACCCAATACAGGGCGCGTGACGATAAGCCCGCCCTGTGATAAGATGAAAGAGCTGTTTTTTATGGAGGACAAACTTGGACAATTCGCAACTAACGCGCCTGGAAGCGCTGATGGAACAGGTGCAAAAACCCGCCCGCTATATGGGGGGCGAGGTCAACAGCGTCAAAAAAGACTGGGACAATAAAACCACCTTCTGCTTTGCCTTCCCCGACAGCTATGAGGTGGCCATGAGTCACCTGGGCATGAAGGTGCTGTACGAAACTGTGAACCTGCAGGAGGATCTCTTGTGCGAGCGCGCCATGATGCCTTGGGTGGACATGGCGGATGGCTTAAAAGCGCAGGGGCTCCCCCTGTTTTCCCTGGAAAGCCGCCGGGCGCTGTCGGATTTTGATGTGGTGGGCTTCACCCTACAATATGAGATGAGCTACACCAATATCCTGGCCATGTTGGACCTGGGCCAAATTCCCTTGACCAATGATAAGAGGGCAAAGAACGACCCCATCGTGATCGCTGGTGGGCCCTGCGCCTTTAACCCGGAACCCTTGGCCCACATCATTGACGCGTTTTTGATGGGCGATGGGGAAAACGCCACCAATGAGATGCTGCGCGCGGTGGGCGAGGGACGCAGGGGCAACAAGTCCCGCCTGGATATTTTAAAGGCCCTGGCCAAGATCCCGGGCGTGTATGTGCCATCGCTGTATGAGGCAAGCTACAAGGAGGACGGCACCCTGTCCGCTTTTTCGCCCAAGGTGGAGGAGGCGCAGGCCACCATTAGAAAGCGCATTGAATTGGATCTGGACAATGCCCCCTTCCCCAAGACCATCCCCCTGCCCTTCACCGAGGCCGTGCATGACCGCATTGTGCTGGAGGTGATGCGCGGGTGCACAAGGGGCTGCCGCTTTTGCCAGGCCGGGATGCTCTACCGCCCGGTGCGCGAGAGGAGCCCGGAAAAGCTGCTGGAATTGGCCCAGAGCCTGTTTAACAGCACCGGCTATGAGGAAATGAGCCTGTCCAGCCTGTCCACGGGGGATTACACCTGCCTGATGGAATTGATTACAGGCTTAAACGAGCAATTCAAGGACAAGATGGTGAGCCTCTCCCTGCCCAGCCTGCGCATTGACAACCAATTGCAGGATGCCCTGGTGGATACCGCCCAGGTTAAAAAATCCGGATTGACCCTGGCGCCTGAAGCCGGCACCCAAAGGCTGCGCGATGTCATCAACAAGGGCGTGACGGAGGAGGACCTGCTGCGCACGGTTTCGGAAGCCTTTGAGGCGGGCTGGAGCCAGGTCAAGCTCTACTTCATGATTGGCCTGCCCACTGAGCAGGACAGCGATCTTTTGGGCATAGCGGACTTGGCCCGCAAGGTGGTGGCCGCCTATTACGCCCTGCCCCGGGAGAAACGGGCCAAGGGCTTAAAGGTGGTGGTCAGCGCGTCCACCTTTGTGCCCAAGCCCTTCACCCCCTTCCAGTGGGCCGCCCAGGACACCTTGGAAGAAATCAAGCGCAAGCAATTGCTCCTTCGGGAGGCCCTGCGCATCAAGGGCGTCACCTTCAACTGGCATGACCCGGAAACCAGCTTTTTGGAGGCCTGCTTTGCCCGGGGCGACCGGCGGCTAAACCAGGTGCTGCTGCGCGCGTATGAATTGGGCTGCCGCCTGGATGGGTGGAATGAGCACTTCAAATACGACGCCTGGCTGCAGGCCTTTTCCGATTGCGGGCTTTCCCCGCACTTCTACGCCAACCGGGTGCGCACCAAAAACGAGCTGCTGCCCTGGGATTTTGTGGACATCGGCGTGACCAAAAGCTACCTCTGGCTTGAAAACGAAAGGGCCGGCAAGGAGCAGACCACGCCCGACTGCCGTTTGGGCTGCGAGGGCTGCGGCTTAAGGCGCTTTGAGGGGGTCTGCCTGCCATGAAGATGCTGGTCATGTTTGAAAAAATGGGCGCTCACCGCTTCATTGGCCACCTGGATTTGCAGCGCGCCATGCAGCGCGCCTTGCGGCGCAGCGGGCTTCCGGTCTGCTATTCCCAGGGGTTTAACCCCCATTTGCTCTTAAGCTTTGCCTCCCCCCTCTCTGTTGGCTTTCAGGGCGAGGGCGAGGTGATGGAGCTGCCGCTGTCAGCAAGCATGAAGGAGGATGAATTTTTAGACAAACTCAACCTCCACCTGCCAGTGGGGCTTAAGGCCAAGGCGGTCAAGCTGCTGGAAGATGAGGTCGCCCCCGCGATGGCCCGCCTGGCCGCTGCCGTCTACCAAATCCTCCCCACAGAGGAAAACCCGGCGCTGTTTCATGCCGTGCCCGGCTTTCTGGCACAGACCAGCCTGCCCTACACCAAAAAGACCAAGTCCGGGGAGCGGCAGGACGATTTCAGGCCCCTTTTATACAACCTGAGTGTGAAAAACGGCGCCCTCATCGCCGTCTTGGCCGTAAAGGAGAGCGGCACCGGCAAGCCGGACCAGCTCCTCTCCCTCCTGTGCGAGTACGCGGGCATACCGCTGCCCAGGGTGCTCATCACCCGCACCGCCCTTTTGGATGAGCGCTTCGTGCCGCTGATCACGCCGTGAAAGAGCTCTTAATCAAGTCCAAAGGCGGGGAAAAGGCCCTGGCGCTCACCAAAGACAGGCAGTTGATTGAATACTGGGAGCTTGATGAGCACCTGGAGGACCAGGCAGGCGCCATTTATTTAGGCCGCGCTGGGCGGGTGATGAAGAGCCTAAAAGCGCTCTTTGTCACGCTCAAAAACGGGGTGGAGGGCTTTTTGCCCTTTGATGAAATGGTGGCCGCCCAAACAGTCAGCCCAGGGGATGCGATGCTGGTGCAGATCAAAAAGCCAGCCCAGGGCGGCAAATCCGCCTTTTTAACCCAGGACATCTCCCTGCCCGGGCGCTATGCCATGCTCCTGCCCCGGGGAAAACACGCCCATGCCAGCAAAAGGGCCACCGATAAGCAGCGCATGAAGGCGCTGGCCCGGCGGCTCTGTCCGGAGAACATGGGCCTGGTGCTGCGCGCCAGCGCTGAGGGCGCTTCCCTTACAGACATCAAGCAGGAAATTGATGGCCAGCTTTTATTATGGGACAGCCTTTTAAAGCAGGCCGGGAAAACGACTGCGCCCGCCCTGATCGCGCCCGCGCCCGGTATCCTTGAGCGTCTGATGCGGGATGAACGGGAGATGCCAAAAAGGCTGGTCTGCGATGATGAGAAGGTGGCCAAGAGCCTGCCCCTGCCCGCCCTGATTGAGGAAGACCCTTTTGCCCTGTACGGAATTTTGCAACAGCGCTATTTGGCCTTGAAACGCCGGGTATACTTACCCTCAGGCGGCCAGGTGGTTTTGGACCCCTGCGAGGCCGCCCTGCTCATTGATGTCAACACCAGCCAGGACACCGGCAAGGCCGGCGACCTGGCCCTGCGCACCAATTTGGAGGCCGCGGCGGAAATCGCGCGGCTGCTGCGGCTGCGGCGCGTGGGGGGCATCATCCTCATCGACTTTATCGACATGCCCACAGACGCCCACCGGGAGAAGGTAAAAGCCGCGCTGGAGAACGCCCTTTATGAGGACAGGATTACCTCCGAGGTGCTGGGCTTCACCCGGCTTGGGCTGCTGGAAATGACCAGGCGGCGGGCCGAAAACACCCTGCCCGCCCAGACCATGAATATTGACACCCCCCAGGAGGAAGAACCAGACGATGCGTGACGCCATCAGGCCCATTGACAAGGACGAAATCATTCACCAGGAAAGCCTGGCACGCGACATCAAGGAGCGCCCGGACAGGCCCAAGACCTACCACATCATCACCTATGGCTGCCAGATGAACGCCCATGACTCAGAAACCCTGGGCGGCATGCTGGAGCGCATGGGTTTGTCCCAAAGCGAAAGCCGGGATGAGGCCGACCTGATTTTGTTCAACACCTGCTGCATCAGGGACAACGCTGAGCGCAAGGCCATGGGCAACATCATCTTCACCAAGGAAATCAAGAAAAAACGCCCGGAGCTCTTGGTTGGCGTCTGCGGTTGCTTGGCCCAGCAGGAAGGCTTTTCTCAGAAGCTCAAAACACGCTACCCGCATGTGGACTTCAGCTTTGGCCCCGGGGACATCTATCGCCTGCCCCAAAAGCTGCTCTTTGCCCTGGAAGGGCGAAGGGAAGAAGCCTTCCAAAAGGGCGAGGACAGCACGCTGTATGAAGGCCTGCCCGTCCTGCGCTCCTCCCCATTTTTTGCCTACTTAACGGTCATGTACGGCTGTGACAACTTCTGCTCCTACTGCATTGTGCCCATGGTGCGCGGCCAGGAGCGGAGCCGGGATCTTCACCAGATTGTAAAAGAAGCGGAAGCGCTGGTGAAGGACGGCGTGTCTGAAATCATGTTGCTGGGGCAAAATGTCAATTCCTACGGAACGGACGCGGGCAAGCACCGCTTCCATGACCTGCTAAACGCCCTTTCTGACACCGGCATCAAGCGCCTGCGCTTTATGACCAGCAACCCCAAGGACCTGTCTGATGAACTCATCAGCGAAATGGCCAGAAACAAGGCCATCTGCCCCCAGTTGCACCTGCCAGCGCAATCCGGCAGCAACGAGATGTTAAAAGCCATGAACCGCCGCTACACCAGGGAATGGTATTTGGACCGCGTGGCCGCGCTGCGGGCAGCCATGCCCGATATCGGCCTCACCACCGACCTGATTGTGGCCTTCCCGGGGGAAACTGAGGAACAATTTGAGGAAACCCTCTCCCTGGTGAATGAAGTTCGCTTTGACAGCGCCTTTACCTTCATCTATAGCCCCAGAACCGGCACCACCGCGGCCAAACTGCCCGGCCGCATTGACGAGGAAACCGCCACCAAAAGGATTCAGCGGCTGATCAAAGCCCAGGACGACATCACCTCCCAGGTGCTGCACGGCCTCATTGGGCAAAAGGAAACCGTGCTGGTGGAGGGCACCTCCAAGCGCGACAGCAAACAATTAACCGGCAAGACCGCGCGCGGGATCGCCTGCAATTTTGCGGGCAGCACCGATCAAATCGGGCAGATTGTCCCGGTTGAGATCACTGGCCAGGGCAGCAACACACTAAAAGCGATACAAATTTAAGGAGTACATCATGGAAAACATTCTGGAAAAAGCCCGCGAATTGGGCCAACTCATCGCCGCCTCAGAGGAATACAAGAACTTAAACCAGGAGGAGAACAAGGCCTCCGCCAACCCCGAATTGTCCGACCTCTTTGCCCAGTACGCGGACCTGCGCGACCAAATCGCCGAAAAAGAGCTGTCCGATGACACGGATGAGGCGGAACTGGACGCCATGGAAGACCAGGCAGATGCCCTGCAAAGCCAGATTTCCCATCATGCCAGCATGGTGGACGCCAACATCGCCAGGCTCAACTTCAACCGCATGATGGACCGCGTCAACCGCGCCCTGCAAGCCCAGATCACGGGCGAGGACGAGTTTGCCCAGGAAGAAGGCTGCGGCAGCAGCGGCGGCTGTGCCGGTTGCAGCGGCTGCGGACCGGAGAGATAAACCCATTTGCGCCTAAAGGGGCCGCTGCATGACAGCGGCCCCTTTTTAAGCTGATTTCTGACAGAATTCCCCGCTTCATGGTATAATCAAAGCAGAAATCAAGGAGAGTGTGTTGTGGCAGAGCTGACCCCGATGATGCGCCAGTACATGGAATTAAAGGAGGCCCATCCTGAGGCCCTCCTGTTTTTCCGCCTGGGCGATTTTTATGAGATGTTCTTTGAGGACGCTATCACCGCCAGCCGGGAGTTGGAGTTAACCTTAACCGGGCGAGACTGCGGGCTTGAGGAGCGCGCGCCCATGTGCGGGGTGCCCTGGCACGCGGTGGACGGCTACATCGCCCGCCTCATCGCCAGGGGCTACAAGGTGGCCATCGCTGAGCAGACAGAGGACCCGGGCAAGACCAAGACCCTGGTGAAACGGGACGTGGTCCGCATCATCACCCCGGGCACCTTTAGCGAGGATAACACCCAAAAGCAGACCAAGAACCGCTTTGTGGCCGCCGCCTATTTTACGGGCAAGCGGGCGGGCCTCTCCTATTGTGACGTGTCCACAGGCGAATTGTTCGCCATCGCCTTTCAAAAGGGCGAGGACTTGACCGCCTACCTTTTGGCCTTAGCGCCCATGGAGGTCATCAGCAATGATGAGGAGCAGGTAAGAACCCTGTTTTCAGGCTATGTCAGCAGCGTGCGCAAGGAAAGCTTTGCGCAAAAGCGCGCTCTTGGCACCATCTTGGCGCAGTTTGCTGTCAGCAGCCCGGAGGCCCTGGGCATCTCCCCCAAGGAGGAGCTGCTGTTATGCCCCCTGGGCGGGCTGCTAAACTACTTAAATGACACACAGAAAATCAGCCTGAAGCATATCACCAAGGTCAACATCCTCACAAAGGACGCCTCCATGCCCCTTCCCCTCACCACCAGGCGCAGCCTGGAACTGGTGGAGAATTTGCGGGGCAACACGGGAAAGGGCACCCTGCTGTATGAACTGGACAAGACCAGGACAGCCATGGGCGCGCGCCTTTTGCGCTCCTTTGTGGAAAAACCCTTGATTGACAAGCAGCAGATTGAAGCGCGCTTGGACTGCGTGGAGGCGCTCTACCAAAGCCCGGTCAAATTGGAGGAAACCGCCCAATTATTAGACGAGGTCTATGACCTGGAGCGGCTGCTGTCCAAATTGAGCTACCGCACCCTCTCCCCCAGGGATTGCCTGGCCATCCTGCGCTCGCTTCAAAAAGCGCCGCATTTCCAGATCCTCCTGTCAGACCTGCCCCAGGAGGGCTTTGCCCGCATCCGGGAATTGTTAAGCCCAAATGAGGAGCTCCTAAACCTCTTAAGCCAGGCCATCTCACAGGACGCCCCTGTTTTATTATCAGACGGCGGCGCCATCAGGGAAGGCTATCACCAAGCGCTGGACGAGGCCCGCTTGATGGCCCGGGACGGGCGGCGGTGGATTTCCGACCTGGAGGGCCGGGAAAAGGAAGCCACCGGCATTAAGAACTTAAAGGTGCAGTACAACCGCGTCTTTGGCTACTACATTGAGGTGACCAAGTCCAACTACAACCTGGTTCCGGAGCGCTACATCAGGCGGCAGACCCTGGCCAACGCCGAGCGGTATACGACTGAGGAGCTCAATGAATTGGAACGCCGCGCGCTTAGCGCCCAGGAAGAAAGCGCAAGGCTTGAAAACGAGCTGTACAACGATGTCTTGGACCAGCTTTTAAACCACATCATAGCGCTGCAGGAATTGGCCCTGGGGTATAAGACCTTGGACGCCCTGCAATCCTTGGCCCGGGTGGCCCGGGAAAAGCGCTATGTCAGGCCGGCCATCAATCAAGAGGGCAAGCTGACCATCAAGGAAGGGCGGCACCCTGTTGTGGAAAGCGCGCTGTCTGAAGGCGGGTTTGTGCCCAATGACACGCAAATGAACCGGGAGGAGCGGGTGATGATCGTCACCGGCCCCAACATGGCCGGCAAGTCCACCTACATGCGCCAGGTCGCCCTCATCGCCATCATGGCTCACCTGGGCTCCTTTGTCCCAGCCGAGGAAGCTGACATCCCCTTGATTGACAATGTGTTCACCCGCATTGGCGCTCAGGACGACCTGTTTTCCGGGCAATCCACCTTCATGGTGGAGATGACCGAATTGTCCCAGATTCTGCGCGGGGCAACCCAAAACTCCCTGGTGGTGCTGGACGAGGTAGGCCGGGGCACGGGCACCCTGGACGGCCTGTCCATCGCCTGGGCGGCTGTTGAATACCTGGCTGACCCGGACAAATCAGGCGCGCTGACGCTCTTTGCCACACATTACCACGAGCTCTCCGGCATGGAAGGCGCCCTGCCCGGCGTTGTGAACTTGAGCGTCTTGACCCGTGAGATGGGCGATGAGGTGGTTTTCCTCCATAAAATCAAGCGCGGCGGGGCGGACAAATCCTTTGGCGTGTATGTGGCGAGGATGGCCGGCGTGCCCAGGGGCGTGGTGTCCAGGGCCCGGGAAATCCTGGCCAGGCTGGAAGCCAATGACATCACCATGGACACCATTGGGCGTAACATCCTGGAGAAAAAGGCCAAAAAGAGCGAACAGATTCAATTGACTGATTACGCGCGGGTGGAGTTTTTGCAGGAGCTGTCCAATCTGGACGTGCTGCAGTTAAGCCCCATGGACGCGATCAACCACTTGCTCCTGTTAAAAGAAAGGGCAAGAAAGCTATAAGGAGAGACAATGGCCGGAAAAATCCGGGTGCTCCCACCGGACGTGGTGGAATTGATTGCCGCTGGCGAAGTGGTGGAGCGCCCCAGCAGTTGCATCAAGGAGCTGGTTGAAAACAGCCTGGACGCGGGCGCCAGCGCCATCAGCGTCGCCATTGAGGATGGCGGGCTTTCTATGATTCGGGTGACAGACAACGGCGGGGGCATCCCGCCCTACGAGCTGCACCTGGTCTTTTTGCCGCACGCCACCAGCAAATTGGGCCGGGCGGAGGACTTGCACCAGGTGGCCACCCTGGGCTTTCGGGGGGAAGCCTTGGCCTCCATCGCCAGGGTCAGCAAAATCACCCTGCAAACCCGGCAAAAAGGCGAAAACAGCGGTATGAAGGCGGTGAATGAAGGCGGCAAGCTGATTGCTGTTGGCGAAGCCGCTGGCGCTGAGGGCACACAGATCACCGTGCGTGACCTGTTTTATATCGCGCCGGTGCGGCGGGACTTCATGAAAAAGCCTTCAAAGGAAACGGCCTATTGCGCAGAATTGATGGAGCAGTTGATTCTCTCCCGCCCGGATGTGGCCTTCCGCTTCAGCGCGGACGGCAAGCTGCTTTATAGCAGCCCCGGGGATAAGAGCTTAAAAAACGCGCTTTTGTCCGTGTACGGGCTTGCTACCATGAAGGCCTTGACCCCCATTGACGGGCACAGCCAGGGGCTGTTGATTTCAGGCTTTATCGGCGTGGGCGAGGCCGCCCGCGGCAACCGCGGCCAGCAGCACTTTTTCTTAAACGGGCGCGCCGTGCGCTCTCCCCTCTTAGGCCGCGCGGTGGAGGAAGCCTGCCGCCACCGGGTGATGGTTGGCCGCTATCCCCTCTTTGCCATCAACCTCACCCTGCCCTTTGAATTGGTGGATGTCAACGTCCATCCCAACAAATGGGAGGTCCGCTTTTCCAATGAGAAGGCTGTCCTTGAAGCCTTGTCAAACCTGGTGACAGATGCCTTATCAACAGCGCCCCTTGAAAACCCGCCGCCATTATTTGAAAGCCCAATAGAGCGGGATGAGGCTTTTGTTGTCCGCCAGGAGCCGGAGGAGAAACCCCTCATCCGCGCAAACCCCATTGAAAACCATCAGCCTTTGACCACCTCCTTCACCGCCAGGGACAGCGCCTGGGAGGCACAAGCCCCGACCGCCACGCGGTTTGCTGACACGCAGATTTCTAAGCCCGAGACAATAGAACAAATCAAAAGCCCCGTTTTGCAGGAGGAGGATCGCAAAATCACCGTGCTGGGCGTGGCTTTTCAAACCTACATCATCCTCCAGCAGGGGGAGCGCATCCTTTTAATTGACCAGCACGCCCTGCATGAGCGGCTGCTGTTTGACAGCCTGATGGCCTCTGCCCACATCTCCCAGCCCTCCCAGGCCCTTTTATTGCCCCTGGTGCTGGACCTGGACTACCCCAACTACCAGGCCTATCTGGCTTATCGTGAGGATTTGGCCCAGGCCGGCTTTGTGGCGGAGGACTTTGGGGAGCGCGCCGTGCGATTGATGAGCGTGCCCCTGGAATTGGGCGAGCCCATGGCGGAGCGGAGCTTTTTAGACGCTTTGGATGAGTTAAAGGACAGGGGCAACCTGGGCCGGCAAAGCCTAAGGGAGCGCATCATCATGGCCTCCTGCAAGCACGCGGTCAAGGGCGGGGAGCGCCTGCCCCAGGATGCCTTGCAGCACCTGGTGGATGAGATGCTGTCAAAAGGCACCATCCCCACCTGCCCCCATGGGCGGCCCATCGCCCTGGAGTTGACCAGGCGGGAGTTGGAGCGCCGCTTCCGGCGCATTCAGGACTGATGATAAATAACGTACTGGTCCTCACCGGGCCCACGGCCTCGGGCAAGTCAAGCCTGGCCCAAAAGGTCGCTTTGGCGCTTTCCGGGGAAATCATCTGCATGGATTCCATGCAGGTATATGTCGGCCTGGACATTGGTACCGCCAAGCCCAGCGCCAAAGAACAAAAGGAGGTGCCCCATCACCTCTTTGACATCAGGGAGCCTGGCCAGCCTTTTTCTGTGGCGGAGTATTTTGAATTAGCCCAAAAGACTGTAGAGGACATTCATAAAAGGGGCCGCCTGCCCATTTTTGTCGGCGGCACAGGGCTTTACCTGCGCGCCTTGCAGGGTGGGCTGGACTTTGGCGGCACGCCCTCCAACCCGATCATCCGGGAGCGCTACCAAAAAATATCTCAGGAAGAAGGCAACCTGGCTGTTCATCGGATCCTGGCGGAAAAGGACCCGCAAAGCGCGGCGCGGCTGCACCCCAACAACCTGCGCCGGGTCATCAGGGCGCTGGAGATTTTGGAGACAACAGGCCAGCCCATGGGCGAAATCACCAAGGTCAAGCCCCTGATCCCCTATGCCCTCAAAGCATATGCCCTTTTTTGGCCGCGGGAACAACTATACGAGCGCATCAACCTTCGGGTGGATGAGATGATGGCCACGGGGCTTTTGGACGAGGTCAAAGCCCTGCTCCAAAAAGGCTTGCCGCAAGACGCCCAGTGTATGCAAAGCCTGGGCTACAAGGAGCTGATCCCTTATCTTTTGGGGAAGGGCACGCTGATTGAGGCGGTGGAGGTGTTAAAGCGTCGCACCCGCAATTATGCCAAGCGGCAGCTGACCTGGTTTATGGCGGAAAAGGACCTGACCTGGCTGCCAGGAGAAACGGCAATACATGAAAACGCGGACACCATTGTGATGGAAATGAGGAAGGTATGAACAAGCTGGACCAGCTGATGATGGAAGCAGAGGCGGACTTAAGGGACGTTTTCGCGGAGTTTGACAAAACGGAGCAAGCTTGCGCCGACCGGGTGCTGGACGCTTTCGCGGCGCACCGGGTCGCAGCCATGCACTTTGCCCCCTCCACCGGATATGGCTATGACGATGTGGGACGGGACACCCTGGAGAAGATCTGCGCCACCATATTTCACGCAGAGGAGGCCATCTGCCGCCCCCATCTGGCCAGCGGCACACACACCCTGGCCCTGGGCCTGTTTGGCCTGCTGCTGCCGGGGGATGAATTGCTCCTGGCCACCGGATTGCCCTATGACACCTTGCACGGCGTAATCGGCCTTGGCCATGAGCCTGGCTCCTTAAAGGAGTTGGGGGTTACAAGCAGGAGCGTGGAATTGACCCAGGAAGGCAGATTGGATATAGAGGGCGTCCTTGCGGCCATGACGGATAAGACCAGGGTGGTCTTTATCCAGCGCAGCCGCGGCTATGCCTTAAGACCCTCCCTCTTCCCCCACGTGATGAAGGATTTGATCGCGGCTGTGAAGCAAAAAAACCCGGAAACCTATGTGTTTGTGGACAATTGCTACGGCGCCTTTGTGACTGTGGATGAGCCCACTTTTTACGGGGCTGATGTGGTGGCCGGCAGCCTGATTAAAAACCTGGGCGGCGGGCTTGCGCCCACTGGCGGCTATTTGGCCGGCAGCGCGCGCGCCATTGCCCGGATTGAAAACCGCCTGACCGCCCCTGGCATTGGGCGGGAGGTGGGCAGCTATGAGGGCAGCTACCGGCCCTTTTATCAAGGGCTGTTCATGGCGCCGCACACTGTCTGCCAGGCCAAGAAAACAGCCGCACTGACCGCCCGCGTGGCAGAAAAACTGGGCATGACAGCGCATCCCTCCTCCCTTGAAAAACGCAGCGACATCATCCAGGCCCTGGTGCTGGGCACGCCAAGCAAGGTTATCGCCTACTGCCAGGGCATCCAGGCCGCCTCCCCGGTTGATTCCTATGCGACACCAGAGCCCTGGGCCATGCCCGGCTATTCTGACCCGGTCATCATGGCGGCCGGCGCCTTTGTGCAAGGCGCGTCCATTGAGTTAAGCTGTGACGCGCCCATGCGCGCGCCTTACGCCGTCTATCAGCAGGGTGCCTTGACCTATTCCTCCGGGCGCAGGGCTGTAAAAAGCGCTTTCTTACGCTTGATGGAGGCCCAAGATGCCTGAATGGACGCCTCGCCAATGGCAGGCCATCACCGCCCGCAACCAGGAAATCCTGGTGTCAGCGGCCGCGGGCAGCGGCAAGACCGCTGTCTTAATCCAGCGGCTGATGGGCCTTTTGGAAGAGGGCATGCAATTGGAGCGGATGCTGGTGATGACCTTCACCCACGCGGCCGCCGATGAAATGAAGGAGCGCTTGACCGAGCTGTTAAGCCAGAAAGCCACGGGCAATGAGCACCTAAGAAAGCAATACGCGGCCCTGGGCCGCTCAGACATCAGCACCCTACACAGCTTTTGCCTGCGCCTGATCAGAAAGCATTTTCAGGCCGTGGGCACAGACCCCTTGTCCAAATTGGCGGACGAGGCGCAAGCAGACGAGCTGTTAGCCCAGGCGCTGGATGAGGCGCTGGACAAAATGCATGAGTCCCCGGATGAGGACGCGCTGAGCCTCTTTGAGCGCTTTAGCGAAGAGGACATCATCCAGATGACGCGCGACCTCTACCGGTTTTTGATGTCTCAGGAGGCTCCGTTTGTATGGCTGCAAAAAACGCTAAACAGCTTCCCGGTTGAGAGCGTCTATACACATCCCTGGTACCAGGTGATGGTGCGGGAAGCCCTTATCAAGCTGGACGGCGCAAAGGAGCTGGCCAAAATCGCCCTTGAGCACTGCGAGCTGCCCCTGGGGCCAGCGCGCTACATCCCCGCCTTGACCGATGACCTGAACATGGCCTTGCTTTTAACGCAGCGCCTTTTAAACGAGCCGCGCTTTTCCTGGGTGAAGCCCAAGTTCACCAAGCTGGCCAGCAAGAAAAAGGATGTCGTGGAGGATGAGGATCTGGTTGCCTTCGTCAAGGACAACCTGCGCGATACCCTCAAAGGATTGATCAATGACGCCCTTGCCCTGCTGCCGCAAAGCGAGGAAATGGCAAGGGACATGGCCGTGGGCATCAACAGCACCCTTCCACAGTTAAAGGCGCTGTCTGCCCTGCTTGTTTCCATGCATGAACTGTATCAGGAGAAAAAGTCGGCCAAAGCGCTCTGGGATTTTTCGGACCTGGAGCATCTGGCCCTCCTGGCGCTTCAGGATGAGCGAGTCCAGCAGGAGGCCGCGGGAAGCTATGACGCCCTGTTTGTGGACGAATACCAGGACATCTCCCAGATTCAGGAGGCCATCATTCAAAAGCTGCGCTCACAGGAGAACACCCTGTTTTTGGTGGGCGATGTCAAGCAGAGCATCTACCGCTTCCGCCTGGCCGACCCTTCCCTCTTCCTGGACAAGTTCACCCGCTTTTCACCAAAGGAGGACGCGAAGAGCCGCCTGATCAACCTCAAGGAAAACTTCCGATCCAACAAAAACATCTTGGACGCCACCAACCTGGTGTTTGAGCATGCCATGCAGGAGGAGGCCACGGAGCTCTCCTATGATGAGGAAGCGCAGCTATCCACGCTGAAAACCAATGAGGCGGACCCGCCGGTTGAGCTCTGGCTACTCACCCGGGATGAAAACCTGCCTCCGGAAGAAAGCGTGGATGAGCCCGAACTCGAGGACGAAGCAGACGGGGAGGAAGAGGGGGAAGAACCCACCCAAAAAGGCCAGGACAAGGGCGAGATGGAGCGCGCCTTTGTTTACGAAGCCCGGCTCATCGCAAGGCGCACCAAGGCCTTGATTGGAAAAGAGCTCCGGGAGGGCGACAAGACGCGTGAAATCCAGTTCCGTGATTTTGCCATCCTGCTTCGCTCCGCCAGCAACAGGGCCGCCGTCATGGCGGAAATCCTCAACACCGCGGGCATCCCCACCTATTCAGACGCGGATGGCGAATTTTACACGCAAAGCGATGTGCGCGATGTCCTCAACATCCTTCAGGTGCTGGATAACCCGATGCAGGACCTGCCCCTTTTGTCTGCCCTGTCCTGCCCAGCCTTTTCCTTCACGCCAGATGAATTGTCTCTGTTGAGATTATATGACAAGGACAAGAAATCGCCCCTGCACCGCGCGTTTTATGCCTTGTCCGAAACAGAGCCGCGCTTTAAAAACGCGCGGGAGAAGCTGGACCGCTGGCGCGTCATGGCGCAGACCATGCCGCTTGAGCGCTTTTTGGCCTACTTATTACGGGATTCGGGCTTGTACATGGTGGCAGGCGCCAAGGAAGACGGCGCCTTGAGGCGGGCCAACCTGCGCATCCTGGTCTCCCGCGCCGCGCCCCAGCCCCAGCCCCAGAACCTTTCGGACTTTGTGGAGCGCGCCCTGCGCCAGACAAAGCAAAAGGGCAAGGACAGCAGCGCCTCCCTTTCGATGAATGAAAACGTGGTGCGCATCATGACCATGCACAAGTCCAAGGGCCTGCAGTTTCCCATCGTCTTCCTGCCCGATTTGGCCAGCAATTTCAGCGGAAAGAGGAGCAGCCAAAAGCTCCGCCTGGATGCCAAAACCGGGATGGCCCTGTTGCAGGTGGACCCCAAAAAGCGCATCAAGAAAGAGGGCTTTGGCCTTTTGGCCTTGAAGGTCAAAAAGAACCGGGAAGAGCTGGCCGAGGAGGCCAGGCTGTTGTACGTGGGCATGACCAGGGCCAAGGAGCGGTTGATTTTAATCGGCGCGCCGGACAACATCAAAAGGGCCCAGGGACGCTGGGTGTTGCCCAGCGGTCCCTATTCCGCCGGGAGCGCCAAGAGCATGCTGGACTGGGTGGCCACCCCCCTGCACCAGCACCTGGGCGAGCAAAAAGACGGGCTCTACCAGGCGCAAAACGGCAGCCGCTGGCAGCTGGGTTGGCAGGACATCGCGGGTCTTTTGGAGGATAGGAGCGCGCAAGCAAAACCCACCCTGCTAAAGGAGCCGCCCCAGGCGCCCCTTCCCTACAAGCCCCCAGAAAACCTGTTTGAGCCGCTCACCACACAAATAAGCCCGGTTCAAAAAAGCTCCGTCACCTCCCTGCTCAAAAAGGCAGCCCTGCAGGAGCAGGAGGAGGAAACGCCAGAGGTCAAACGAAAAGCCCTGGAGCCCAGGGTGCTTTTACCCCTGCGCCTGGTTGAGACCACCAGCCAATTGTCAGGCGCGCAGCGGGGCGCCGCCGTCCACAAAGCCTTGTGCGCGCTTCACCCAAAGGGTTTTGTCTTCCTGACAGACCAGGAATTGCCCATAGCCCTTGACGCCGCGCTTGATACCCTGCAACAAAGCCAGCGGCTCTTCTCCTTTGAGCGGGAAGCCATCAGCACATCCAGCCTGGTTTCGTTTTACAGGAGCGACCTGGCCAGGCGCATGGCCAATAGCCCGGAATTCCACGCGGAGTGGCCCTTCACCATGGAGGTGGAGCAGCAGATGATCCTCCAGGGTGTCCTGGACAGCTGCTTTATGGAGGATGGGCAATGGGTTCTGGTGGACTACAAAACCGACAGGGGCGGGAAGGAAGAGCTGCTAAACCGCTATACTGACCAGATGCGCTGGTACATCCGCGCGCTTGTTGACATCACCGGCATTAAGGTGAAGGAGGCCTGGCTCTACCTCTTAAGCCTGGGGGAGGCCGTCAAGGTTTCAACCTGGCCCCCATCACGCTTGAAACTGCGCAAAACCAGGCAATTGAAGGAATGACTTCCGGGTGATACAATGATACAAGCAAACAAGGAGGGCAAAGATGGCTAAAAGCAAGGGCATCAAGCCTTTGGTGCAAAACCGTCGCGCCCGGCATGAATATTTCGTGGAAGAAAGCCTGGAGTGCGGCATGGAATTAAAGGGCACCGAGGTCAAATCCATCCGCGCGGGCCGGGCCAACCTGCAGGAGAGCTATGCCAGAGTCCGAAACGGTGAGGTCTTTGTCGACGGCATGCACATCAGCCCCTATGAGCAGGGCAACCAATTCAACACGGACCCGCTGCGGCCCAAAAGGCTACTGGTGCACAAAAGCGAAATCAGAAAGCTCCAAGGCGCCGTTTCCCGCCAGGGTTATACCCTCATCCCCCTGCAATTGTACTTAAAGGACGGCAGGGTCAAAATGGAATTGGGCGTATGCCGGGGCAAGCAGCTGCACGACAAGCGCGACGCCATTGCCGAGCACGACGCAAACAGGGACATTGAGCGCGCCATGCGCAACCAATCCCGCCGGATGAGCGAGGATTAAAGCATCCTGACCACAAAGCCTGCCAGATGGCGGGCTTTTAGTTTTTCTGCGGAAGATTGACCTTGAACAAAATTATGGTAAGATGAATCAGGCAATCAGGCCCCGCTTGTGCCGTGGATAATTCCCCTTTCTTTACATAGAATAAACTTGAGGAGAATCCAGATGCAATATCTGATGATTGGTGTCATTCTGATTCTGGCATTGTTCGCCATACGCCTGTCCAACCGCCATGGGATCCCAGCCCTCCTGCTCTTTATTGTCCTGGGCATGGCCTTTGGGCTTTTGGGTTTGGATTTCAATGATTTTGAGTTTTCAGACGGTTTGGCCACAGTAGCGCTGATGGTTATCATGTTCTACGGCGGCTTTGGCACCAACTGGAAAATGGCCAAGCCCGTGGCCAGGGAAGCCATCGTGCTCTCCTCCCTGGGCGTTGTCACCACCGCGCTGTTGACCGGGCTGTTTTGCCATTTTGTGCTGGGTATGAAGCTCATTGAAGGCATGCTGATTGGCTCCATCGTGGGCTCCACCGACTATGCCAGCGTGTCCAACATCCTGCGCAGCAAAAACCTCAACCTGAAATACAATACAGCCCCCCTCCTGGAACTGGAGAGCGGCAGCAACGACCCCACCGCCTACACCATGACCATGGTCTTCCTCTCCGTGATTTTGGGCTCTGATATGTCCGTGCCCCTTTTGGTCCTCTCCCAGGTGGCCCTGGGCCTGGTGGGCGGCTTTGTCTGCGCCTTTTTGATCGGCAAGTATTTAAAGTCCATTTCCGTGCAGGAGGACGGCCTCTCCGCCGTGTTCATGGCCGCTGCCGTCCTCATCACCTATGCCGCGACCAGCGTCATTGGCGGCAATGGCTATTTGGCCCTGTATATCCTGGGCATCATGCTGGGCAACATGGAGTTTCGCGGCAAACGGGACGTGGTCTTCTTCTTTGATGGGCTGACGGAGATTATGCAGATTGCCCTCTTCTTTGTCCTGGGCCTCTTGAGCAACTTCCAAAGCTTTATCAAGACCTTCCCCATCGCGCTGTTCATCATGCTGTTTATGACCATCTTGGCCCGGCCGCTGAGCGTCTGGGGGCTGATGCTGCCATTCAAGCTCAAGCGCAACCAGCTCAACATGATTTCCTTAGCCAGCATCAGGGGCGCTGCGGCCATCGCCTTTGCCATCATGGCGGTCAACAGCGGGGCGCAACTGTCCATTGACGTGTACCACATCGTCTTTGGCATCTGCGTGCTGTCCTCCCTGGTGCAGGGCAGCCTGATGCCTCCGGCCGCCCGCAAATGGCAGATGCTGGACCCCCATGACACGGTGCTGCAAACCTTTAACTACTACCAGGACAAGGCCGAAATCGGTTTTCTGGAGACACGCATCCACAAGGACAGCGCCCTGATTGGCACCATGGTCAAGGATTTTAACCTGACCTTTGACTTCATCGTGGCCAAGATTGACAGAAAGGGACAGACCATCGTGCCCCGGGGCACCGTGCAGTTGGAAGAGGATGACCTGGTCATCCTGGGCGGACAGAAGCATTTTGACCTGAGCCGCCATGATCTGATTGAGTTCACCATCCCCAGCGGCCATGAATGGGAAAACCACTTGATCAAGGAGCTGTCCGTGCCCACAGATCAATTGATCGTGATGGTCCAGCGCCCGGGAGATGAGGTCATCGTCCCCTTGGGGGACACGAGGCTTCACCAGGGCGACAAGATCATTATCCTAAAAGCAGCCCAACCAGAAATCAAAAAAGCCAAGGCCAAGAAGGACTGACACAGCCCCTTTAGCGAGTGCGCCCGCCTTGAAAAAACGATGGAATCATGGTATAATCAAACTGCGTGAAAGCCACGCTCTCCAAGCGGAGAATCACCAAAACCATTGAAGCGGCTTAGCGCTTCATGAACAGGGACAGCGCCTGTCCCCCAGTTCCCCTTTTATGGGGGTGTACTGGTTTCGACGGGGATCGTCGAGCACATGGTCAGCGAGCCGTGGACCCTGGCCACGTTAAAACGGGGAAAATAAACAACTGACAACAATCAGAATTTAGCTTTCGCGGCCTAAGCCCGCGAACGTCGGCCTCAAGCGCTCACGGCTTGAGCCCCCGGCGCCATTGATGTGAGGAACAGGGCCACTTAAGCTTTGCGGTGAACCCGGTAAAATGAAGCTACCAAACCCGATAGCCTGACGACGGGCGGCCGGATGAGGGAAATTTAAAACATCGTCTGCGCTCGGAGAATACCATGGGTTTGAATCTTCGGACAGGGGTTCGATGCCCCTCACCTCCACCAACAGACAAGCGTCAAAAACCGTTGAAACGCTTGTCTTTTTTGATGGCTTGAATTGACAATATTGACCAAGGGTAGCAAGTTAGGTTACAATATTGTCAAAATAGTGCTTGGGGGGTGCTTGATAATGGCGAGGAAAAAGGTAGCAAAAAACATCTATTACGATGATGCGAAACGCCTTTACTATGTTAGCTTTTACTATGGCGTTGACCCCAAGACCGGGAAGCCTATCAGGAAGAACAAGACGGTAAAGAGCAAGCGAGAAGCCAAGAAACTATTGACAGAATTTGAATACAAGAAGGACATTAACGCAGTAACCAGACCATCAGAGCATACGGTGAAAACATGGCTTGAGTATTGGATAACAAAAATATGTGAACCTAATTTGCAGAAAACAACAGTGTATGGGTATAAGCAGATCATAAAGAACCATATAGAACCAATATTGGGTAGCACATTGATGCAGAAGGTAACAGTTGACCAAGTGCAAAGGTACTATGCAGACAGGTTGAAGCATTTAGCACCTAACACAGTATTGAAGCATCATGCTTTACTGAAAACAGCGTTTGATGTGGCAGTAAAACAAGATGTTATTGCCAAGTCACCTATTGACAGGGTGCAGACGCCAAAGCGTACACATAGAGAGATAACGCCATATAATGCGGAACAGCTTAGCGAATTGTTGTATGAGGCACTTTATTCAAAGTTGGGATTGGTAGTTGTTTTGGCTGCTTATTTAGGGCTAAGGCGTGGTGAAATACTTGGCTTGAAATGGGAAGATGTTGATTTTGTTGGTAGAACCATCAGTATTAAACGAACCAGGACAAGCGCAGGAAGTGAAGTTATTAGTAAAACTCCTAAAACATTTTCAAGCAACAGATTAGTCTATATGCCGGACAGGGTATGGGAAGAAATGGACTTGGCAGAGCGCAGAAACGCAAAAAACCGCTTGGAACATGGAAATGATTTCAATAAAGAAGGCTATGTAATTGTTGACAAAAACGGCAAACCATATAGACCGAATTATATATCAGAGTTGTTTACAAAGGTTGTAACTGAAAAGGGATTCCCCAAGCTAACGCTGCATGGACTAAGACATACATTTGTATCATTGGCGAACGCACAAGGGCACACAATGCACGATATATCAAAAATGGCAGGACATAGCAGGATTGATACAACAAGCAGGTTATACACGCATATGTTTGAAAAGGCGAACGAAACAATAGCAACATCTGTATCAAAAAGTATTGAGATGAAAATGACAGATGCACTACCACCAATATTTGAGTTGGCTTATAAAGAACGAGTCAAGAAAATGGAAGAGGAAAAAGAAATGATAAAGAAAAAAACAGAAGAATAATGTATGTTTTGGCAACCTAAAAACACACACCGACGAATACATGCGAAAACAGCCCAAACCCGTTGATTTATATAGCTTTTACCGAAGAATTGCAAAAAACGCCAAAACACCTGAAAAACCCTTATAACACAACGAATTACCGAACCTTGCGCCGAACAAGCCAGTAGTTTATTGTAGTTGTGTGTACAAAACATCCATTGTCATCAGATTAACAATTGCAATAATGCCGGGCCCTTCAGTGACAACTAAGCCATATCCTATTCCTTCATCATTCATTGTTTCAGTAAGCACAATTGACAATTCGTCACCGGGCATTACTGACTTCAATAACATCGTAAAGAAATTACAAACTTGCTGACCAAATTTTTTGCCATTTGCGCTATTCCAGTTTACCGAAGCTAAGTTTTTTAATGTCAAAACAACAATTACATCCTTGCTATCTTCATCATATCGTACTTGAGATAGTTTATCGTTGAGCGGATCATCCCAAATGAGATTCAACATTTTTTCTAAGTCTGAATACTTTTCACCACTGGCAACAGCAGATGAAAACACCATCAACACCATTAGCGATATAAGTATGACTAATAAGCACTTCCTCATTATTTTATCCTCCAATGCTAAGATACTCACAGGTTATCAAGTATGGTTGAAACATCTTTTGCTAACACAATGCTATCATTCGTAGACCTTTTTTGCAACGAAGAATACATTGAACCAAAGATTAGTTGCTTTTGGATTGACACATTAAAGCTGAAGCTGGCGGTGGACAGTTTGAAGCTTGATAGATACTTGACAACACCGAGAACAAAGCAGGGAAACAACAGAAGATGAAAAGGCTAAAAAGCAAGGTGGTGCAAGGGGAAAGACGTTGTATTAGTAAAATATCATTCAGGTATATTGACAATATAACATCAATACATTATACTTGAGCCATCAAAGGAAAGCGAGGGCAGACAGCATGACAACCAAGCAGGGCAAGGCTTACGGATATATCAGAGTTAGTACCGAAACCCAGGCCAGTAAAGGGTATGGGCTGGACACCCAACGCAAAGACATTGAGCAATATGCAGCAGACCAGGGGCTTGAATTGGTTGGTATCTTCACCGATGCAGGTATCAGCGGAGCGGTGGCAGACGATGCAGACGGGGACGCATTAGCAAAGCGCCAGGGTTTACTTGAAATGCTGGACACCATCACCGAGGGCGACACCATCATAGTAAAGAACACAAGTAGGCTATGGCGAAGCGACAATGCCAGGGCATTGATCAGGCGTGAAATAATGAAACGAAAGGCGCACATTGCAAGCACCGAGCAACCAACCTATGACATCTACACCAAAGACCCCAACGAACGCTTGATTAACGGGATGATGGAATTACTTGACGAATACGAGCGCATGGCAGTTGTATTAAAACTGGCAAAAGGCAGGGCAACCAAGGCTAAGAAGGGAACGAAGCCAGCAGGAATTACACCATTTGGTTACAGGTTTACAGCCGATGATAAGAGCATCGAGGTACACAAGGCCGAAGCAGATGCAGTGAAGAAGGCGTTTAGCATGGCGCAAGCAGGGGATAGCTTGCAGATGATAGCAGACGCACTAACAAAGCAAGGCATACCCACCAGGCGCATGAGCCAAGGCAAGCCTAATACCACATGGACAAGGCAGGCGGTACACTACATGCTGAAGAACGAGTTTTACGCCGGAACGCTGACGCATGGCAACACAACCATCACCGGGACGCATGAAGCCATTATTAGCAAAGTGCAGTTTGGCAAGGTATCAGCAAGGCTGACCCGGAACAGACGCAACAAGGGCTAACAACCTGAAACATCTATCAGGGCTTGCAATATCAGCAAGCCTATTATTTTGACTAAACCCTAACCACCAGCGCAAAGGGCTTGAGCATTTGGCGAGCAGGTGATATACTGACGATGTATTGATTCAATATCAATGCAGGTCATTCGCAATACAACGACACAAAGATTGCGAGGTAAAGGACGAAAAACAAGACGGGGCAACGATAGTTGAAAGGGGGGACTGAAAAATGCAAGACAGGGGGCAGGGGGTAGACCATGCAAGCCGGGGGTATTAAACATCCTGAAAGGCTGGCAAAACCAACATAGGCCTATTAGTTGACCTGCACCACCCACACCAGCAAAACAGCATCGATTAAACGCATTTTGACAGCTATTTAAGAAGCATCAGAACCAGGAAGGGTAACACCAGGGCATGAGCCAAACAACGCAGTAAAGCCCAGAAAACGCGCCAAAACAAGGAAAGAAAGAGGGTAAATGAAATGCTAAACAAAAAGGTAATAGTTGATGGGTACAGCATCCGGGAAAGGGCAGACGGTACACCTTGGAATGGGGGCGGCAACCTTATTATCGAACGCCAGGGCAAAACCTGCATTCATGGGTACTGGCTGAGCCATGAAGATAAAGCCAACAAAACGCCTGAACAGATAGGGTGGGATGTGCTTGACGATTTCTTTGTATCAGCTTACATTGGTAGCAAGTGCTATGATTGGTACATTGATTGGATTGGCGAAGAATACGAAGATAGCAAGGCATCACATGCCGAGTATCGAAGGGCAAACCGGGGGTTATTCAGGCTTGATCCGCATGGCGCTGAAGATGCATTGACCAGGGGCAAGTTGAAATTTGAAAGGCTAAGAGGATGAAAGAACCCAAGAAACCGACTAAGTACACCATAAACGCACACATACGGGACATTACAGAAGAACAGTTGAAGGAATACGCAGCCAAGCAAGGCATGACCATCACAGGCGTATTGAACAGTGCTATTTGGTATTGTTGCAAAGAAGATGTTGACCTTGCCATTTGGACAATTAAGGAACGGCGCAAGGCCGATGGCATCACCTGACACCAAAGGTGCATTTGGTTAGGGGGTTGAAGTATGTGGTTTTTTATTGGCGTGCTGATATTCATATTGCGCTTGATTCATGAGAAAGGGAAAGAGCGTTGGGCCGCTGAAGAAGCCAAAAAACTGATGGAACAAAGCGACCAAGAAGCCCAGCGAAAACAGCAAGAAGCCGCAAATGCAAGGCTATTGAAGGCAAGCGAAGATCTAAAACGCACACAACAGCAAGCCGAGTATGAAAGGCTATTGAAGGTTGAAGCGGAATACAACAAGCTATTGAATGCGAAAACAAAGCCGGATGAAAAGCCACAGCATCAGGACACCGAGCAACCAGCACCAGTTAGAAACAGGCGGGCTGGCAGAATGAGCCAATAGAGTTACAGGGCGCAGAAAGGCACAACAACCAATGACCAACGAAGAATGGGCAGCAAGTGTAGCAAGGGGCGCAAGGGGTGCCGATATAGTGGCATTGAACCTTTGCGGTAAAGCATTTTGGGGATCAAGCGCAACACAATTCAGCATACAATGGGATAAACGGACAGTATGCAGAGCGCAAAATTGGGTAGACACAAGTAAAAGAAAAGAGCTTTACGACTTTGAGATAAGTTGCCCAGCCTGCAATGAGTGCCCGTATTATCATGAATGCGAAAGTGAAAAGCCCTATAATGCGCCAGTAACCAAAGAGCGACACGAAGTAAAGACCAATTATTCAACCCACATGAAGAAAAAAGATTGGAAGGGCAGCAAAGGAAAAACCCAAAACATCTACATTGAAATAATGCAGAATTGCAAAAAATGGTTAGAGACAGGTGCAGAAAAGCATTTAGGTTGGTATCATGAAAAGCTAAAAGCAGAACGGCCGAAATGGTATCATTTCTATCAACCTATTGTTGACCCTGAAGGTGATGGAAAGTATAGTAGCAAGCCGGATATAGCGACTGATGGCGAAAAAGAAGCGTTTAGCTTGCAAGCGCAACCCGGCGATAGTTTGGTTACTGAATTTCCTTGGGGCTATATCATATCGACAACAGCAGAAGCGCTTGAAAGGCTGATACAGACATTAGACGAACAGGGCAGGATAGAATATTTGACCTGCGAGGAAGATAAAAGCATCGTCAAAGCAAAATTGATACCAGTAGTAGACATTAGGCCGAATGGCAGGGACATTATTTACACACCAGTATTCAC
>CAYOOZ010000003.1:0-36997 GCA_964405705.1 uncultured Christensenella sp. | reverse complement strand
GCAACAATCTTTTACAATTCCCTTGCGTTCGCAACCATTGCAGTCGCAATCATATTCTTTTCGTTCTTTACCCCCTTCAACAGGAAAGGATGCCTTATGCCCGCCATCACCAGAGATTTAAATGTCATCGCCCGCTGCGGGATGCAGTTTCGTGGCCTTCGCCTGGCCAAGCTGTCCTTAACCGCCGCCCAGGCGCCCTTTATTCTGCACATTGTAAGCCAGCCCGGGCAGTCCCAGGAGGAGCTGGCCCAGAAGCTGCACATCAACCCTTCCAACGTGGCCCGTCAACTCTCCCTCCTGGAAGGGCAGGGCTTTGTGGAGCGGCGGCCCCAGAGTGGGGACAAGCGCGTGCAGGCCGTCTATCCAACGGACAAGGCCAGGAGCATCGCCCCAATGGTGCGTGAAATCAACGCCTTTTGGCATGATTATCTGACCCTGGGCATGACAAATGATGAGATTGAGGCGCTGGAAACCCTGCTTTGCAAAATACGCCAACGGGCTGTTGAATGGGATACCGCAGGGGAGGACTTGCCATGAAAACCATCCTCTCCTACCTGCGCCCCCACACCCTGGCCCTGTCCTGGACGCTGTTTGTCAAGTTCATCGCCTCCATGCTGGACCTCTTCATCCCCTTCATCCTGGCCATTATCTTGGATGATGTGGTGCCGCAGAAAAACGCATCCCTGGTCTACCTCTGGGGCGGGGGCATGGCCATTTGCGCCATTTTATCCGTCACCTTCAACATCTACGCCAACCGCCTGGCCGCCACCACCTCTGGCAAGGTCACCTTAAAGCTGCGCCATGACCTGTTTGAGAAATTGGGTCTCCTTTCCATGCGCCAGTTTGACAATATCAGCCTCTCCTCCGCCGTCTCCCGGCTCACCACGGACACCTACAACATCAATATGTTCCTAAACCGCACCCAGCGCATGGGCGTGCGCGCGCCCATCCTCTTAATTGGCGGGCTGATTTTAACCAGTATCCTGGATATCCGCTTAACCCTTGTTTTGATGCTGACCCTGCCCATCATCACCTTGATTATCTATCTGGTTACCAAGTTATCCGTCCCCCTGTATGACCGCCAGCAGACAGTGCTGGATAAAATGGTGCGCGTCTTGCAGGAGAACATTGTCGGCGTGCGCGTCATCAAGGCCCTCTCCAAGACAGAGGACGAGATGCGACGCTTTGACGGGGTGAATGAGGAGCTGTCCAACATCAGCCGCAGGGCCGGCGGCGTGGTCGCCGTGTCCAATCCCTTAAGCGCCCTGACCTTAAACCTGGGCCTCTCCGCCGTGGTCTTGGTCGGCGCGCTGCTGGTCAACCAGGGGCTCTCCCGCCCGGGCAGCATCATCGCCTTTTTAAACTATTTCACCATCATTTCCGGCGCCATGATGGGCATCACGCGCATCTTTATCATGTCCAGCAAGGGCATCGCCTCCGCAAGGCGCATTGAGGAGGTGCTATTAACCCAGGACGACCAGCCCCTTTTGCCCAAGAGACCGGCACGCAATACCCCTGCCCACATCACGTTTTCAAACGTGGCCTTCAGCTACAATGGCCTTCAGGACAACCTGAAGGGCTTGGACTTTTCCTTAACACAGGGGCAGACCCTGGGCATCATCGGGGCGACGGGCAGCGGGAAAACCACCCTCATCAACCTCCTGCTGCGCCTGTATGACGTCTCCTCCGGCCAAATCCTCATCAATGGGCAGGACATCAGGGAAATCAAAAGGGAGGAATTATCCAAAAACACCGGCGTGGCGCTTCAAAGCGACTTCATCATGGCCGCCACCATCAAAGAAAACATTGATTATTTCAGGAACCTGAGCATGGAGGACATCAAAAGGGCCGCGAGGGACGCCCAGGCTGAGGACTTTATCCTGGCCACCCATGACCAGTATGAGCACCTGGTGGAGTCCAGGGGCAACAACCTCTCCGGCGGGCAAAAGCAGCGCCTGCTGATTGCCCGCGCCCTGGCCGGGAAGCCGGATTTGCTGATTTTGGACGATGCCTCCTCCGCCCTGGACTACAAGACGGACGCGGGCCTGCGCCGCGCCTTGTCCCAGAGTTATGCGTCAACCACCAAAATCATCATCGCCCAGCGCGTCTCCTCCATCATGGGCTCAGACCTCATCCTGGTGCTGGACGATGGCCAGGTCATCGGCCAGGGCCGGCATGAGGAATTGATGAAGACCTGCCCTGCGTATCGGGAGATTGCCCTCACCCAGATGGATGCCAGGGTGGAAAGCGGGGTGCAGTATGAGCAATAGAATCCGCGGCGGCAGAATGACCCGCCAGGAAACCAGCGGTGATATGCGCCTGCTGCCCCCCGTTCGCCTGCCCAAAAAGCAGGTCATCAAGCGCCTGTGGCGCTACCTGGGCCGCAACCGCAGCCTCCTGCTCATAGCCATGCTCTTAACCCTCCTCTCCAGCTCCGTCGCGCTGGTGGGGCCCAAGCTGTCCGGCTTGGCCATTGACGCCATTGGCCTTGGGAAGGGCCAGGCCAGCCTCAGCCTGGTGGTCTATTATGTCTCCCTCATGGCGGGTTGCTACCTGCTTTCCGCCCTTTTCTCCTTCCTCCTAACGCGCACCACGCTCACCTTAACCCGCAACATTGTCTACCGCATGCGCAAGGATGTCTTTGACAAGCTGGCCCACCTGCCGGTCAACTTCTTTGATAAATACCAGACCGGCGAAATCATCTCCGTGGTCAGCTATGACATCGACACGGTGAATGAGAGCCTGTCCACCGACTTCCTCCAGATTATCCAAAGCACGGTCACCGTCCTCGTCTCCCTGATCATGATGCTGTCCATCAAGCCCGCCCTCACCCTGGTCTTCCTGTTCACCGTGCCCTTAACCGCCCTGTACACCCGGTGGATTACCAAGCGCACCCAGCCCCTCTTCCGCAAGCGCAGCCAGAAGTTGGGCGAGCTCAACGGCCTGATGGAGGAGATGATGGGCGGGAAAAAGACAACCCGCGCCTATGGCCGGGAGAAGGAGGTCCTTCACGTCTTTGATGAAAAGAATGCTGAGGCTGTGGAAGCCTACACCAGGAGCGAGTACTACGGCACCATGGTGGGCCCTTCCGTCAACTTCATCAACAACATCTCCCTGGCCCTCATCTCCATCTTTGGCGCTGTCCTCTTCCTAAACGGCCAGGTCGGCCTGGGCGATATTTCCTCCTTTGTGCAGTACTCCCGCCGCTTTTCCGGCCCCATCAACGAATTGGCCAGCATCATCGGGGAATTGCAGTCTGCCTTCTCCGCTGCCGAGCGCGTTTTCCGCCTCATTGACGCCAAGCCCGAAAAACCCGACAGCCCCAATGCCCTTGTCCTGAAGGACGTGAAGGGCGAGGTCACGGCAAACGATGTCAACTTCAGCTATTTATCGGGCGTGCCCGTCCTCACAGGCTTCAACCTCAAGGCCGAGCCCGGCCAGCTCATTGCCATCGCCGGGCCCACAGGCGCCGGCAAAACCACCCTGGTCAACCTGCTCATGCGCTTTTATGACATTGATTCTGGCAGCATGCTGGTGGATCAAAAGGACATCTACCAGATCACCCGCGACAGCCTGCGCGGCGCGTACACCATGGTGCTCCAGGACACCTGGCTGTTTTATGGCACCATTTTTGAAAACCTGGCCTATGCCAGGCCCAATGCCACCCGCGAGGAGGTAGAGGCCGCCGCCAAGGCCGCCATGATCCACAGCTTTATCACCAAGCTGCCCAAAGGCTATGACACCCTCATTGGCGATGACGGCGTGAACATCTCCAAAGGCCAAAAGCAGCTGATCACCATTGCCCGCGCCATGCTCTCAGACGCCAGGATGCTTATCCTGGACGAGGCCACCAGCAACGTGGACACCCAGACTGAGCAGAAAATTCAGCAGGCCATGCGCGCGCTCATGCAGGGGCGCACCGCCTTTGTCATCGCCCACCGCCTCTCCACCATCCGCTCAGCGGACAAAATATTGGTGGTTCGTGATGGCAGCATTGTGGAGCAGGGACGGCATGAGGAACTGATGGAGAGGGATGGTTTTTACGCATCCTTGTACCACGCGCAGTTTGAGACGTATTAGGGGGAGAAAAGAAACGGCCGCTTTTTGAAAAAAGCGGCGCAAAAACTTTAGAACGAATGATTTTCTGCATCAATGATAAAGTTCTTTGGGGGTCTGAGGTCTTTCTGTCAAGAAAGACCTCAGCGTCCTTTTATCCCCATTACTCCAAAGCAATCGCGATTTTGTCCAACAGCAATTCATAGCCCGCTTGATAGCTGATATACAGGGCTCTGATCTCCTCCTGCGTGTTCCTTTCTTTTAAAACAAATACCTGCGCGTTGTCGCTTTTGACCGGCACCGGCGCTGACTGGCTGGGGGAGATGGCCGCAGTCAGGGTCAATAAGGGCTCTTCCATCATCAGGTGTACCTGCGCGGTGAGCTGGCCTGTACCCTTGGGCTCATCAAACTGCCCCTTGATTTCCAGCTTGGCCAAGAGGCCATTGGTGCCGATTTGAGCGTTCAGGTCATAGTTTAGGGCTTCTTCATCCTTGTTGACCTCGCCAAGCAGGGTGAGGGCCACGCCCTGGACATCCCGGCCTGCCAAGATATCCTCTTCCATTTTGTCCCAGTCCGACTTCATCAACAAGAGGCTGTTTTTGGTGGGTGCACTGGGGAAGATGGTGCGAATACCGCCCAAAAAGGCGATTTCCTCGGCTTTAAGGGTGGTTTTGCCCAGGAGAACCTCCATCTTAAAGGGCCGCATGGGGTCCTGGGCCGCCAGCCTGATGTCATAGAGCGCAAGGCCATCGGCATTGGTATATTTGTCCAGCCAAGCCAGGCTGGTTTCTTCCTCGGCCTTGAATTGAGCCGCACCCTGGCGCAGGTTGTGCACCACGTCCGTGCCCTGTCCCCTGGTCTCAGGATTGATCAAGGCCAACAGCGCGACAAAGGTATCCCGGGCAAGCACGTCCCCTTCCAGCTCCGTGGCCAGGTCCTCCATGAACGCTGCCAGGTGGTGGTTCTTAAAGGTGGCGCTCGCAAAGCTGTCATAATCCCCGCCAAAATAGCCGGTATAGGCCTCCTTGATGACCTTCGCGTCAGTAAAAACCTGCCCCAGGTGCTTATCTGTGAGGGTCAACAGCTTTTGCGCCACAGCCAGGTAGGCTTCCGGGGACGATTGCAGCGTCCTGTCAGACATGATCTGGGCAAAAATCTCGGGAGAGAGGCTCAGGCGCAGGCGAGGCAGGACGCTGGTGGTCAGGGCTTTGATGCCGCTTTCCATATCCAGCTCTGCCTGAAAGTCCAAAACCTCCCCCTTGTCCGTGCCGATGACCCCGGATAACGCCTGGCCCTTGATAAGCAGGGTGGTGTTGAGACGATTAATGGCGCTGAGCCAGACGACGATCGGAAGCTCCACAAGGGGGTCCGCCATGCTGGGGTCAAAGTGCTTGGCAACAGAAAACGCGCGGGGGTTGATCTTGAGGGTCAGGTCCACCTGCTGGGTCTGTCCTTCCATTCGCGCCACGGGCAGGCTCATGAGCAGCACGCACGCGAGCAAAATGGCCGCCAGCCTTTTGATATCCTGGTTCATTTTGTTCCTCCTTCTTCTTCCTTGATGGTCTTGATGCCAAAGATAAAGCCAATGAGATGACACAGCCAGATAAAGCCCAAAAGCGCCTGAATCCAGGGGAAGCGGCGCACGGCAATGATACCGATTATAAAAACCACGCTGATGGTGAGCAGCACGCGGGCCTTGGCCGCCTTTGTCATGCCACGGCCCGAAAGAAAGCTTTCTAAATTGTTCTTGTACAGCTTGGAATTGATAAACCGGGTATGCAGCTTCTCACTGCCCCGGCTAAAGCCAAAGGCAGCCAGCACCAAAAAGGGAAAGGCAGGCAAAACCGGCACCATCGCGCCAACAAAGCCCAAACCCAGGCCCAAAAACCCCAAAAACAGATAAAACCCTCGCTTCAAGCAGAAACCCCCGTAATAGAACCGTGTTGAAGTAGACAAATCCAGATTAAACCATCAGCTTTGTAAATATACCCGTATGGACGATGCGCCGTCTGACCAAGTTATTAAACTGCACGCCTGGCCCAGGCCGCGCGCAGCAGGGTGAAAAAGCCGGAAAAGAGATAGCACAGCCCGCCAAAGAGGAGCATGTCCATGCCCAGGCTGTCTTTTAACAGGGCGCAAAAGAGGACGCCCAGAGCAAAAAACACCAGGCAGGAGAGGTGAAAAAGGAAGAGCCGCAAATCCTCCCCCAGGAAGCGCCGGGCGGCCAGCATCCGCCCCAGCGCCGCGCCGCAATCCGTCAGGTGGCCGGTCATGTGTGTGGTGCGGGTGAGGATGCCCCGAAAGCGCAGGGCCAGGCCGTTTTGCGCGCCTGACACCAGGGCCAGGGCGGCTAAGTTGACAAAGGCCGATGCAGCAAAGGCCTGGCATAAAACCAGCAGAAGCCCACCCAAGAGCAAGACCAGCCCGCTTCTTTGCCACAAGCCGGCGCGGTGGGTTGGAAAGCTGAAACCCGATACCGTGGCGCCCAGGAAAAAGCTGCAAAGGCAAACCGCGAACAGAAGGGCCATTTCGCCGCCGATTCCGGACAGGGAGAGGCTTAGTTTGGTCAGGTTGCCGGTCATGTGCGACATGGTCTGCCCAAAGCGCAAAAAGCCGGCCGCGTTGAGCAAGCCTGCCAGGAAAACCAAAAGCAAAATCCACAGCGCGCCCAGGTCCTGCCTGAAGTGGTGAAAGACCCTCCTGTCCCCCGGCATGCGAATACACCCCCTATTTCTACTCAGCCCATCATAGCAAAACGCGTGGTCTTCGCCAAGCTTGTGCAGTCTGGCGCGGTTTGCTATACTTTTTTTGAACAGACGCGAACAGCCCCGACGGACAAATGGAAAGAGGCTGAATAAATGAAAAAATTGCTGCTCCTCCTCCTTGTATTGCTACCCCTGTGTGTTTCCGCGCAGGCACCTGACCTTACACAGATGAGCCAGGAGGAACTGCTGAGCCTGCGCATGAAGACAGACGCGCAAATCCGCCTCAACCAACTGCCGGATTTGGACGGCTACCTGGATGTTTTAGATGGCGAGGGCTATGCCCGCGCGCCAGAGGGCAAGATTGGGGACAAAATCCGCTTTTCCGGCTTAATTTTGCAAGTCCTCCCGGGGGACAATGCCTTCTCCTACCTAATCTCCCTGGGCAACAACCCGGGGCTGGTTTTTTATGCGGATTACACGCCGGGAAACGAAGAATATCTGCTCTTATCCGGTGATCAGGTTGATGTCTTTGGCGTCTTTCAGGGCCTGACCTCGATAGATCAGAATAACCCGCTTCTCTCCCTCCTCCCCAAGGTGGATTTGAACCTGATGGTGCAAAGCCAGGAGCTGAACAAGCCCGTTTTCACGCGGGAAAGCCCGGCCGGCATGAACATAAGCGCCACCTATCAAGGCAGCGCTTACTCGGGCTATGCCTCCTTTGAGTTTGAGCTGACCGACATGAAGCGCGGCCAGCCCGCCTTGAAGCTGGTCAAGGACATGAGCAAGTACAACATCACACCTCAAAAAAATCAGGAGTATTTCATCGTCTGGCTGCGGGTGAAGGCCCTGTCCGCCCCCAATGGCCGCGCCCCCCTCTCCCAGGAAAACTTCCGTTTTGTAAGCGCGGACGGCCGGGAGTACCGCCAGCACTTCCTTATCAACCCCACTTCAAAGCTGCAAACCATCTATGAGGGAACGGAATACATAGCCCTCCTCTCTACCTTGATTGACAAGGGGGACAACCCCAAACTGGTCTATCTGCCCCAGTCTGAAAGCCCCCTCTGGTTTGACCCGCTGGCAGGCACGCCATGAAAAGGTGGCTGATCCTCCTCCTTCTGACCCTGTCCACCATGGCATTAGCCCAGGACAGCCTGCCCGCGCCAACCAGGCCCGGGCAAAAGGGCAAAGAAGTGCTTCTGTTGCAGAATCAATTGGTTGAACAAGGCCTTCTGGAACAAGGCGCGGCCACCGCGTTTTACGATGAAAAAACCCGGCTGGCGGTCTCCCTCTTTCAAGCCCAAAACGCTTTAAAACCCACAGGCCAAGCGGATTATGACACCTTGGCGCGCCTCTTTTTACCGGAGCCAAACAGGGGGCAAACCCAGGTGGTGGAGTGGTACGCCGGGGGCAGTGAGCTCATCCCCTTTGGCGCAGTCTTTGAAATCAAGGATGTCAGGAGCGGCATCGTCTTTTCAGTCTACCGAATGATGGGCGAAAGCCATCTGGACGCGGAGCCCGTGACCCGGGAGGACACCGCCAAAATGAAAAAGGCCTATACCTCCTGGCGGTGGGACAGGCGGCCCATCCTCATCCGCTATGAGGGCCAGGTCTTCGCGGCCAGCATGAACGGCATGCCCCATTCCTATCAGAGCAACCGCAATTCCGGCATGAACGGGCATTTTTGTATTCATTTTCCTTATAGCCGGGGGGATTCCAGCCAGCGGCTGGACGCCGATCACCAGCAGGCCGTATTAGAAGCGGCAAAAACCCAGTGGGCGGACCCGCCCACAAAGCCATGATCAATCGCCAGGGTGGGTGCCTTTGATATAAGCCTCCGTATAGCCAATGCCCAGCACCTCGTTTTGGGTGCGGGCGTTGTTGCGCACGCCGTTTTTGTCCAATTGGTTTAATTGCTTGCCCATGAAGATCATGGCGCTGGTCCAGCCGCCGTCCAGGTTATAGGCCAGGGTGCAGCCCAAATCCTTCATCAGGAGCGTGGAATCCGCCAGCGTCAGCCCGTTGGAGGGGCCAATGCGCCCCTCCACCACCACCGCCCAATAATGCCCTTTTTCTACCATGCCAATCATGGATCGGGGCTGAAGCGTGGTGCCATAGGTGGAATAGCTGCTGTTGATCTGCCCGTCCCTGATCAGCCAGGGGCCAAAGCTGAGCACATCCCGCGCGCCCAAATCCACAAGCTCCTGGGCGGTGATTTCAGATGCGCCATAGACCTTCATATCCCCGTCTGGGAAGATGGCCAAATGGTCCAGAGGCGGCAAAAAGGTACGATCGGGAATGGCGGGTTTGTCCACCACGATACGGCCATCCCTGATGATGACGCCCACGGCCCTGATCATCTTGTCCCGCCTGGCTGACCCCAGGCGGTAGATAAAATAATCTCCGCCCATGGTGAACACCAGGTTGTGCTGCCTGGCGATTTTTTCCTGCTTTTCCAGGTACTTGTTCAAATCCTGGAGCATGTTGTCCTTGTCATAGGGCGCCATCAAAAAGGTCCCGCTCCCGGGCCTTGTAAATATTTCCGCTGTCAGCCACCTGAGGCGCTCACCCTCCTTGGTGTGGCGGGTGATCTCAATGCGCAGGTCCTGATTGGCATAGCGCCAGGCGCCCTTGGTTTCATCAACCAGGACATATTCCGCCTCCCCTTCGGGCAAAAACCCTTCGCTGGTCAGGGGCGGGAAGCCATTGATCGTGATTCTCTCATCACTTTGCATCGCTTTTTCAATCGGGGGCGTCGCGATGGGCTGGGGGCTTTCGTCTATCAAGGGCTGGGCAAGGCCGGTGAAGACATAGGGGTTTTTCAGGCTGCCCTCGCCGCTCACGGAAGGCATTTTCCGCGTGTCCAGCAAAAGAACAGGGCGCACGCCGATGCCGGCTGTTTGAGGAGGCGCAAACTCGCTTTGCCCGGTCAGGGTGATATACCTTTGCAAAGCCTTGTCCTTTTGGGAAAACTCGCGCAGCCAGTAAGGCGCGCCTGCTCCCCCAGCCTCTTTTGCCATGCGGGCCTTGTCCTCCGCCATGCCCAGGTTTTTATCATCCAAGAGCTTGCCATCCATCAGCCGCAGGGGGCTTTGTCCTTTGTGGGCGTATAAAATCGCCTGCTGCGCGGCGTCAAAGGCGGCGTCCTGAAACCCGCCCTCCAGCCAGGCTTTGGCCTCCTGGCCCTCGGGGATGTCCAGCACATGCTCGCTCAAGAGCATGACCTGCCGGGCGTCCTTTTTGAGCACCCGCCAAAGCAGGGGCGATAATTCACCGTCCGCTCCCACATATTGCCCAAAATAGAGATAGTGCTGCCGGCCGATGTAGTGGTCATAGGCGGGCAAGGCAATGCCTGATGCACTGCCAGTCACGGGCAAAAGGCAAAGAGTCAACAGCAGGCAGATGAGGGCTTGTTTTCGCACAATATCTCCTATTCTGCCTGAAAACGGGCTTCCCCTGTGGTCAAAAAGCTGTCCGGCAGGGCCTCAAAACCACGGGGCGGGTTTTTGAAGCTCAATTTTTTGAAGATGCTCAGCTTCTCCTTCTCGTCCGTCACCGCCTGGGGCCTGAAATCGCCGGAGCCGCTGGTCAAATAGGGGATGACGCGGATGGCTGACAATTTAGGCGCGCCGGCGGACAAATTATACTCCACCTGAAAAACCCCGGTGGAGGGGTCTACCTTGCTCATGGAGCCAAAGGTGAAGTTGCCGGTGGAAAACAAGACCGGCTTGCCCTCATAGGTGCCAATGGGCTGCACCACATGGGGGTGGTGGCCATAAATCAGGTCGATGCCCGTTTTCATGGCCTGCCTGGCAAAATTAAACTGGGTGTTGTTGGGGGTCAAATGCGTCTCCCGCCCCCAGTGCAAGCTGAGGATAATGAGCGCGCAGCCCTGCTCCCGCAGCTCCAAAACCGCCGTTTCCAGCACCTTCAAATCGCTCTTTTGTGGATAGGTGAAGCCGATAAAGCCGATTTTAACTCCCTTTTTCTCCAGAATGACCTGGCGGTTGACCCCTGTTTTAGAAGGCGGGCTCAAGGTGCCAAAGTGGGCGATGCCCGCTTGATCCAGATTGTTCAGCGTGTCCTGATAGCCCTCTAAAAAGAAGTCAAAGGCGTGGTTGTTGGCGGTGTTCACCACTTCCACCGAGCCTGAGAGCAAAACGCCCACGTGGCTGGGGTCAATGACCAGGGGCCAGCGGACATCCTTGTGGCGGGTCCTGGTGGTCATGCTGCCTTCCAGGTTGGCAATGGTGAGGTCGTCCGCTTTTAAGATGTCACTCACCGTGGAAAAGGGCCAGTCCATGCCCTTTGAGCGCACCACGCCGTGGTAGCTTTGCTCCCTGTTTCTAAACTGGATGGCGTCCCCGATGCTGCTGTCCCCCAAAAAGGAGAGGGTCAGCGTGTCCGCCAGCGCAAACGAGCTCAGGCACAAAAGCAAGATGACCATCATGATGAAGCGTCTGGTTTTCATCTTCCACCTCCCCATATCCTGGCTTGTATGATAACATAAGAGAAGATCAGTTTCACCCACGAAAGGAAGACAGCATGAAAAAGACAGGGATCATCCTCATTGTTTTGCTGGGCTTGTTGACGGTCGCCCTGGGTGAAAGCCAGCAAACCATCGCCCCCACTGCTACCCCAGAACCGCCCCTGATGGTGGCCGGCGTCCTTGTGAATAAGGAGATGACCACCCTGGACCTGGGCAGTGTGAAGGTGGAAAAATTCACCACCTTCGCCAAGGAGCTAAAGCAACTGCCCAACCTTAAAAAGGTGGATATGTTTGCAAGCCGACCCACTGAAAAGCAGGTCTGGGCGCTGGTCAACGAGTTCCCTGATATTCAATTTGGCCTCACCATGAAAATCGCGGGCTTTTTGTGCCGGACGGATGACGTTATCTTTTCCATGCACCGCCGGGGCGAGCCCCTGTACAAATCCGAGGCCTTTTTGCAGCTCACCCTCTGCCCCAATATGCTGGCGCTGGATCTGGGCCACAACAAGATCAAAAACCTTGATTTCTTAAAAAACTGCAAACAGCTCAAGTACCTGATCCTGGCGGACAACCAGGTCACGGACCTGAGCGTACTGGCTGAATTAAAGGAGCTGGAATATTTAGAGATTTTCATGAACCAGGTCAGCGATGTAAGCCCGCTCTCCGGGCTGGAGCATCTGGTGGACTTAAACCTGGTCTTAAACCAGATTACGGACTTGAGCCCGCTGTATGGCCTCAAGGGTTTGGAGCGCGTCTGGCTCTCCCGCAACGGCCTTGAAAAAGAGAAGGTGGAAGCCCTCAGGGCAGCGCTACCGGGGGCGGAGGTCAACTCCACCACCAAAATGGCGACCACCGGCGGCTGGCGGGAGCATCCCCGCTTTTTCGCAATGCGGCACACCTTTGACAAGGGCGTTTTTATTCCGTTTTCAAGCTTAGAGGTGGAGGCTACGCAGGCTCCTTAACCGCGCTCCTGTGGGCCAAAAGCCCCAGCCCCGCGCAGCAAGCCGCAAAAACAAGGTAAATCAGGTTGATGTTGAGCGTGGTCTTATCAATGGCAAACTCCAGGCCCACAATGATAAAAATCAAGATAAAAAACAACGCCAGCGCCAGGTGGGAAGGCCCCCGCCAGGCGCTGATTTGCTTGCCAAACAGGCCCATATTGATGATAACAAAGAGGCCGACAGCTGACAGCAACTGGGAAGCCTTCACAAAGCCCCAGGAGAGCACCTCGTCCTCCCTGAGGCTTTCAAACAAGATCTGGGATACAAAAAAGAGGATCAAGGTCAAACGGATCTGGTTGCCATCCCTGCCCTTTTGCCAAAGGACGATGAGGGCAAAGATCAGGGCGGCCACGCCCTCCAACATAAAGATGGCGAAGCGCCATTCCTCATACTCATTGACCACAGCCAAGGGGAAGAAACGCAGGGAGGCTGCCACCTCCTGCCCAAAGCCCTGGGCGGAAAGCCCTTCGCAAAAGCGCGCCAGCCCCAGCATCAAAAGCCCATAGGGCGAAAGCGCGTCCAAAAGCTTGTTTGGGCTCACTTTTGTAATCCTGGCCGATAAAAACCCAGACAGCAAGAAGGCCAGGATCAGGCCAAAGACCGAGTAGCCGCCCTGCCAAAAGCGCAGAGCCAGGGCATCCGGCCAGCCCAGGAAAAAATTCAGCCGAATGAGCACATACACACCCCGGCCCAAGAGGAGGCCCAAGGGCAGCATCAACAATAAAAAGGTCTCCAGCGCCAGGGGCTCAAAGCCTTTTCTTTTTAAACCGGCATAGGCCAGGATGGCGCAAAGGGCCAGGCTGATCACAAGGCCCAGGGCATAGGCCGTGACCGGCAGACCCAGGAAAACAAACAGCGGCTCACTCAAGGGGCTTTTCCCCCACATAGGCGCTGGCAAAATAGATGATGTCCCCGATGGAGCGGCCGCGCTGGGCCTGGGGGCCGTTGATCTTCTCGTCCTTAAAAACAATGGTGGCGGAGGAGCCGCCATCCAGGTTATAGGCGTGGATGACATCATCAAAGGTATCAATCAGGCGCACAAACTGGTCAATGCCCATGCCCTTGGAGTTGTCATCATTGGGCCCCTCGCAGTAGACCACCCGGTAGGACAGGGGCCCGGTCTGGCAAAAGGCGATGCGCTGGGCCAGCACCTCATCAGTCTTGGCCTTTGTTCTGTCCTTGATGGGCTCAGAGTCCATCAAAAGGGCCGGGCCAAAGGTGAAGGCGTTGATGATGCGCGCCTTATTCTCCTGTTCAAAGGCGTCGATCGTCGCCTTATTGGGGCGGATGAAGAGATGAAAATCCCCCTGGTCGTCAATCACCAGCACATCCTGCTTTTCTGTCAGGCTCTTGCGGTAAAACTGCGCCTGGCGGACGATATAGCCAAAGTTGTGAAAGGCAAAGAAATCCCCACCAATGGCCACAACCGCCTTGACCCTGCGCGCCAAGGTGGCCCCCGGCGTCTCCTGGGTGGAGCCATAGCGCCCGGCCTTTAAGGTGCGCAGCTGGCTGGGGTGGGCGATTTTAATCTCTACTGTGGTAAAATTGGTGCCTTCAAAGCGGCCCGAATCAATCTGCACGCTGATGGACTCATCCTGATAGCGGCCCTCCCCTGTATAGCCCCAATCGTAGGGCGGGATGCCGCCTTTTTCGTCAATGGGCAGGGGCGTGATTTCCGCATAGGAGTGAATGGCGCCGGAAGGCACCAGCACCAATAGGAGGGCCATCATCAATACAATGAGAAGAATTCGAAGCCACCTTGATTGCATGCATTGGCCTCCTGCGTTTATTTCATGGAAAATATAGCAAGCAGGCCCGGACTTGTCAACGCGTTATAGGGCGCCCCAGACAGTCACTGCCGGGCCCATAGGGCCTAAGACCGGGTCTGATTCCGGCTTTTTCACACGGGCGATGTCCAAAAGGGCGGCCTCATATTCGTTTTCTTCCCCCAATTTTAAGTCCGGGCTTTGTCCCCTTTCGTAGGCGCCCACGATGCTGTAATCTGAGGAGGATGACAGCCGGTAGTGCCCGGTGCCAGCCGGCAGGAGGACGGCGTCCCCCGCCTTTAAGGTAACAACCCGGCCAGCAGGCCCGCCCAAAAGCACGGTCACCTCCCCCTGGGCCACGCCCAGCACCTCATGCGCTTTTGCGTGAAAGTGATGAAAGTTGTAGACGCCATTCACCCAGGCGGAGCCCCAGCCGTTTTTATGAAACAGTTTGATGAAGCGATCTTCCTTGTCCTCCCCCCTGACACATCCGGGGTAGAGCAGCACCGGCAGGGGGCTGTTGGGAATAGGTCTTTGCTCTGCAAGGAGGATTTCTTCAAACACGGCAAACGCTCCTTCCTAAATTATTCCAGACTACCCAGGATTTTGTTCAGGCTGTCCTTGGCGTCGCCCAGCAGCAACAGGCGCTCGGGGGAGGGCGCGTACAGAGGGTTCTCAACGCCCGCGTAGCCGGGCTTGGTGTCAAAATTGCACAGGATCAGCCGCCTTGCTTTCTCTGCGTCCAAAACAGGCATCCCGTATATGGGCGTCCCGGTGGCCGTGTTGGCGGCGGGGTTCACCACGTCATTGGCGCCAATGACCACGGCCAGGTCCGCCTTTTCCATCAGGGGGTTGATGTCATCCATCTCATAGAGCTTGTCGTAGGGGATGTCCACCTCAGCCAAGAGCACGTTCATGTGCCCGGGCATCCGGCCCGCCACCGGGTGGATGGCAAAGCGCACGTTCTTCCCCACGTTTTCAAGCTGATCATAGAGGGCCTTGACCATTTCCTGGGCCTGGGCGACCGCCATGCCATAGCCCGGGATTAAGATGATCTCCTGGGCTTCATGAAGCCACAGGGGCAAAACCTCCTCCCCCGCGGCCTGGGGATGTTCTTCTTCTTTTATTTCATCTTTTGGCGCATTGATCTTTGCTTCCTCATGGGGCTTTTGCGGCTCAACCGCCTTGCGGGCAAAGAGGATGTCCAAGAGGTGGCGGTTCATGGAGCGGCACATGATCTGGGTCAGCAGCAAGCCGGAGGCGCCCACAATCCCGCCCACGCTGACCAAAAGGACATCGCCAATGGCCATGCCAGCAATGGCCGCGGCCACGCCAGAGGTGGAGTTTAACAGGGAGATGGTGATGGGCATATCCGCCCCGCCCACCGGCAGCGCGAAAAGAACGCCAAAGCCCAAGCCCAAAAACAGGAGGAGCAAGGTGTACAGGCGCAAGCCTTCTTTGTAGACCAGGCTCAGCGCCAGGAAAACGACGATGAAAAGGCCCAGAAGGCCGGTGATGGCCTTGTGCCCAGGCAGGGTGATGGGCTTTTGGGGCAAAATCCTGTGCAATTTGCCCACGGCTACCAGGCTGCCGGTGAAGGTCAAAGCGCCAATGACCAGGGCCAGGACCGCGGTGAATCGCTCAAAGGCGGGCAATCCGCCCTTGACCAGGGCCAGGAAGGCCGCCAGGGCCGAGGCCAGGCCGCCCAGGCCGTTTAAAAAGCCCACCATCTGGGGCATGGTGATCATTTTGACCTTCTTGGCCAACACAACGCCGATGAGCGTGCCTGCGCCAAGGCCCAGCCAGACTAGCGGCGCGCCCAAAATATTCTCCTTGATCAGCACCATGACCAGGGCCAAAAGCATGGCCAGCGCGCTTAAGCGGTTGCCCCTCACGGCGGTTTCCACCTTGCTCATCCAGCGGATGCCCAGGAGAACCAGGAGGCTTAAAACAGCGCTGGCGATGTAATAAATGGTATCACTCATGCGCCTTGCCCTCCTTCTCCTCACCTGTGCCCTTGAACATTGATAGCATCCTGTCAGTCACCAGAAAGCCAGCCACTACATTTACCATGGCGCAGATGATGGCCAATACGCCCAGCACCTGGCTTGAAAAGCCCACCGCCAGCGCGGTCGCCGTGACCGCGCCCAAGACCGTCACCCCGCTTAGGGCGTTCATCCCGCTCATCAAGGGCGTGTGCAGGAGGCTGGGCACAGCGAAAATCAGCTTGTAGCCCAGCAGGGTTGCCGCGATAAATACCAGGACTAAAATGATTTCTCTGCTCACAGCCCCATCGCCTCCCTGGCCCCCTGATGCACCACCTCAAAGTCCTTGGTGGTCAGGATGCCCTGCACAATTTCGTCCTTCAGGTCCAGGCGCATTTGCCCGTCCTTTTCAAGGTATTTCACCAGGTTGTACATGTTTTGCGCGAACATCCAGGTGGAGGATTGGGACAAGAGGCCCGGGATATTCTTGATGCCAATGATGTGCACCAGGCCCTGGTCCGCGGTTTCCCCGGGCACAGTGCTCTCGCAGTTGCCGCCCTGGTCAATGGAGATGTCCACAATCACGCTGCCGGACTTCATCGTATCCACCATCTCCCTGGTGATGAGGACGGGGGCCAGCTTGCCGGGCACCAGGGCGGAGAGGAAAACGATGTCCATTTTGGGCAGGTGTTCTTTGATGATCTCCCGCTCCTGCTTCAGGATTTCCTTGGGCAGGGCCAGTGCATAGCCGCCCGGCCCATGGGACAACTCCTCAGGGACCGCAATGTCAATGATTTTAGCGCCCAGGGAGGCTGCCTGCTCCCTGGCGGCGGCCCTGATGTCAATGGCATGCACCACAGCGCCCAGGCGCTTGGCCGTGGCCAGGGCCTGCAAACCGCCCACGCCCGCGCCAATCACCAGGACGTTCAAGGGCTTGCTGGCACCCACGGCGCTAAAAATGGGCGGGATAAAGGAGGGCAGCATGTTGGCCGCCATGAGCATGCCTTTGTAGCCCGCGCAGGTGGACATGGAGGTCAGGGCGTCCATGCTCTGGGCCCTGGTGATGCGGGGCACCCCGTCCAAGGTCAGCGCGGTCACGCCCTTTTTGGCCAGGTTTTTGACCATCTCATGGTTGGCCGGGGAGGCCGGGTGGATAAAAGTGATGAGAATCTGGCCCTCGTGCATCAATTCCACCTCATGCAGGCCAACCTGGTGGTTAAACTGGGGCTCCTTGACCTTTAAAATCATTTCCGCGCGCTGATACAGGGACTTGACATCCCCCACCATCTGCGCGCCTTTTGCTTCATATTCCTCATCATGAAAATACGCGCCCAAGCCAGCGCCCTGTTCAACCAGCACCTGGTTGCCATCCAAAACCAGTTTTGAAACGGTATCCGGGGTCGCGGCCACGCGGTTTTCGGAATGCATAATCTCCTTTGGGATGCCAATAATCATGCTCGTGCCTCCTGTATTGATTGATGTTTATTCTATTATAATCCCATTTAATCAATTAAACAATTAAAAAACATACAATCTTGTATAAGCGCTAAAAATTAAGCCGCAGCCTGCAAACCTTGGCATCATCCAATTTTGTATAATATTCTCTTAGACGCGAATCATGTCCCTTGTTCAGCAGATTGTTTCTTAACTTCCCGCAAATGCAAATAGACTGTATTTTGAGAAATTCCCAACATATCCGCCACCCTGGGGACAGCGTTTTTAAGCCTGAAAATACCCTTTTGGAACAAATGAACAACAATGGCTTTATTTCTGTGTTGGTGTGTGATGCCAGCATTGTTAAAAACACTCATTCTAACTTCCTGGATGCTGTGGGCAATTAAATCCTCTGCACTTCCTGAGAGCGATTCATTAACTCCATTGTTCTCTTCCACAGGGGCTAAAAAAGTACCTATCAAATCATTTAAGGGAGTATCCAGATAAAAATTGATGCAAATCAAGCCGATCAGGCGCCCGCGTTCCCCCAAAACCGGTAAAGTTGCCGCGCGGATAGGAGATCCCTTCTTGCTGCGGTTGCTGTAAATCCTGTTGCGGTTGCCGCCATTCTCACTCTTGATGTCTTCTAAGAGACGCAAAGCCAGGTCTGTAATCGGTGCGCCAACAGCACGATTGGAATGATGGCCATTGATAATTTTAACAACGGAATGGTCCAGGCTTTCCAGACTATGAAGGACAAATTCAAAACCATTCCCAAGATAATCTGCCAGGCCTTCCAGCACGGAAAAATAAGAGTTGAGCGTAGATCGTTCACCCGGGGTTAGCGTAATGGGCTTGGTCATAAAGCCTCCTAAAACTTCTGTTGTTTCCAGTGTACAGCTTTTCTCACAGTTTTCAACTGAATCAATCAATATTATGTAATAATTTTTATTGACTAAAATATTATTTATGTTTATACTGGTGTCAACAATAAAATAAAAGGGGTGGTGTCATGCAAACAAAGGTTCAGACTGAAAAAGCGCCTGCGGCTATCGGCCCGTATTCCCAGGCAGTGGTTCATGGCGGGCTGGTCTATACCTCCGGCCAGATTCCTCTCTCTCCAATTGATGGCAATGTGGTATCCGGAGACATTGAGGAGCAGACCCGGCAAGCCCTGGAAAACCTGAAGAATGTACTGATCGCCGCTGGTAGCAACCTGGAACTGGTCATCAAAACAACCTGCTTTCTATACGACATGAAAGACTTTCAAGCTTTCAATGCTGTCTACGCTGAGTACTTTCCCGGCAAACCTGCCAGAAGTTGTGTGGCAGTTCGCCAATTGCCTAAGGATGTGCTGGTGGAGGTGGAAGCCATCGCCGAAATCTCCGCAGAAAGGAAATCATGAGCATTAAAGACCTGATGAACAATCGTTTCCGCGACCTGCAGGGTGGGTTGTTTCTGAGCGTTACCAAAGCTGATGTTGGCGAGGGAGCCGGCAATTTCATGAAGGCTGGCGGCGATATCATGGCCTGGGCAGATCCTTTCTTCCCGGATGCCGCTATTCCCGAATCCGTTCAGGCAGCCTTGCACAAGGCTGTTGATGAGGGCTTTGCGGCCCATTATTCCATGCCCATTGGGGATTACAAACTTCGTCAAGTGTTGGCGCGGGACATTGAAAAACGCACAGGCCTCAAAATAGACCCTTCAAGGAATGTCTTGGTCACCCCAGGCTCTGACTCTGGCTTACTGTTTTCTATGATGCCTTTCATTAAAGAAGGGGACGAGGTCATGGTCCCTGATCCCAGTTACCCCAGCAATTTTTTAAACGGCAAGTTGTTAGGTGGCGTTACTGTCCCTGTCCCGCTATTTGCAGAAGACAACTGGGACATCCGCATTGAAGAATTTGAAAAGCGTTTGAGCCCCAGAACAAAAATTGTCTTGATTTCTCATCCCAACAACCCGACCACAACCATCTTCCGCCGGGAAAACATCGAAGCACTATGCAATTTTGTCATCAAGAATAATTTAATACTGGTCAGCGACCAGGCTTTTCAGGACCATGTCTATGACGGCATTGAGTTTGTCCACCCTGCCACCCTGCCTGGGATGTGGGAGAGGACACTGACGGTCTGCTCCATCTCCAAGGGCATCGGCCTATCTGGTTTCCGCATTGGCTATATCTATACCAATGATGTCATCATGGATGTGCTTTATGGCGCTGCCGTCAACGTCATTGGCGCATCTTCCACCTTGTCCACTATAGGTGCCATTGCGGCTATTGAGGACGAATCCATTCTCAAAAGTCATTTTATCCGCCTGGAACGCCGACGCAGGCTGGCCTATGATGCCTTCCATGACATCCCTGGCGTGAGTATGAAGATGCCTGAAAGCGGCATTCTCTCATGGTTAAATGTCAGCCGCCTGGGTACCAGTGAGGAAGTGGCTAATCGTATCATGCAGGATGCCAAAATCATGGTCAATCAGGGCACTCCCTATGGCGCACAGGGGGAAGGCTACCTTCGCATCGTAACGGGATGCTTTGCACGCGATGAGGATGCCGTGGAACGCTTCAACCGAATCCGGAAAGTCTTAATGGAAATGGCTCACGAAAAGGGCATTACATAATAAAAGGGGGAGTCTGTCATGCAGGAAACCACACCCAAGGAGAGACTGGAGTTTAGAGGGAGTATGTTTTTCTCCCTGGTACCTGTCGCTATCTTCTTCATCTTCTGTGCAGTTATGTTCATTGGCTTGAAAGCCTTCAACATGGAAGCATTAGCCATGGCCGGCTTTGTCGCACTGCTCATTGGCGGCGTCTTTGCTAAATCCTACACCAAATTCTGGGATGCTGCCATCAAAGGCATTTCCTCCATCGCCTCGGTCTCTGTCATTGTCATTTTCTTTGTCATCGGCATGTTCTCAGCCCTCATGAAGGAAAGCGGGCTATCCGGCGGCTTTGTTTGGCTTGCAAACCAGATCGGTGTCCAGGGCGGTGTTTTTGTGGGCTTTGTCTTCATCGCTACCTGTGTGATGTCCACAGCAACCGGTTCCTCCATCGGGACCATGTTCTCGGCCTTCCCGATTTTCTATCCAGCAGGCATCGTACTTGGCTGCAGTCCCATGTTCTTAGCTGGCGCCATCGTTTCTGGCGCTATTTTTGGCGATAACCTGGCTCCCATTTCCGACACCACCATCGCCTCAGCTTCAACTCAGATTTTTAAGAACGGCCGCCCTGCGGATGTGGGCGGATGCGTGCGCAGCCGTCTGAAGTATTCCTTGGTGGGCGGCGCCATTTCCCTTGTATTCTTTATCCTGCTTGGCGGAACAGGTACCGTTGCTGAAACCGCACAGATCACAGAGTTGTCCAATCCCAAGAGCCTGTTTATGCTCATCCCCGTCGTCATCATGCTGGTGGTTGCCACCAAATCCAGAAACATCTTCCTGGGTCTCTTTGTGGGCTTGGTACTTGGCATCATCACCGGCTTGGCGCTTGGCCTTTTCCCTTTATCCGCCATTTTTGCCAATGATCCCTCCCATAACCAAATCACTGGCTTTTTGGTGGGTGGCGTCTCCAGCATGTTGGGCACAGTTGGCTTGGTCATCGCCGTCTTTGGTATCATGGGTGTCATCACCGAAGCAGGGATGCTGGACTATGTGGTCGACAAGATTTTAGGCAGCAAATTGGCCAGCACCCCGCGCGGAGCAGAAGTTGCCAGCATCATTGGTATCTCCCTGACTGACATTATCTTTGGTGGCGTATCCAGCGTATGCATCCTGACCTTTGGCCCGGTATTGGACAAAATTGGCGGCGCGCATGACATCCATCCCTACCGTAGGGCCAATCTCTTGGACGCAGTTGCCAACAGCTTGCCCGCCTGTATTCCTTTTATGAGTGTGTTTGTCTTCATCGGATCAGCTTTAACCGGTCTGTCACCAGTTGAGGTAGCTGGCGGCACCCTCTATGCCTATGCCCTCTTCTTGGTGATGTGTGTAGCTGTTGCTTCCGGCTGGGGCAGAACCTATGAAAGCCCAGCAGGTGAGGAACTCAAAACCCAGCCTGTCACCAAATAATAATCAATTCTTCTGTTAGGAGCGGCAATAGTTCTCTTCTCCAATACAAACTAAGAAGCGGGGTCCTGTACTGCGAAAGCAACGACCCGGATCCCGTTTTTTATTGAATAAACGGGTAAAGAAAAGGGGCTGTAGCAATCTTTGTTTGCTACAGCCCCATTCAAGCGTGGCGAATTAATAGCTCTTGTTGCTGATTTCCACCTTCACATTCTTACAGCACATCATTTTGGGCACCAAATAGGCCTCCGGGTTGCGCGCGTCATAGGTGGAGGAGGTGTTATAGGCCTCTGTCTGGTTGGACAGCCAGCATAATTTCCCGCCAAACAGGTCGGACAGCTTTTCTGTAAAGCGCACATTAAAGGGCACTTTAATGCTGCCGTCCTGCTTAAACAGCAGCGCGCCAAAGCGGGAGGTGCCGGTCACCAGGCCCTCGGTGGCGTTCACCAGGCCGGTGTAATGCAGGTAGGGCACATACAAAAGATCGCCCGCCTTGGCCAATTCCTGAAGCTCGCTCAGCTCATTCACAGGCATGGCGCCTGGCAACAAACAAAAGGAGCTGTGCGCAAGGTCGTGGCCGGTCGCCGTCTGCCCATACTCATCCGCGTCCTGCTGTTCCCAGAGAAAGCCCTTGAAAACGCCCTTGTCATAGCAGGCTGTCTGCCCGCGGGCGCGCCCGTGGCTGTCCACCGGGATGGCAAAGGCAGAAAGGCAATCAGGGTCCTCCAACAGGCTTACCTGGTCTGAGAGCATCATCCGGCCGATGTCCTCCAAACGGTTGATGCTGTTGTCCCGCATCAGGTTGCCGCCGTCTGTTCCCAGGTAGGAGAGGAAGCTCAAATACTCAGCGGTGGCAGCCGCCCCAAAGACCACCTGATAAGGGGCAATGGGGAGCTGAACAGCGGGGCAGGTTTCATATTTGTCCTTTAAGAACAAGAGGCGCTCCCTCATTTTGGAAGCATTGAGGTCAGACACCTGGTAGGCGCTTTGCTCCGCGTTGATCTCCCATTTGTCCTTTTGGGAGGACAGCACCAGGGTGATCTGGGCGTCGCTGGCCAGCCAGGCAACGCTATGTTCTGTGGCGGTGGACATGGACAAGGTCAGCGTGCTGCCCACGGAAAAGCTGCCGGACAGCTTGACATCCTCGCTCAAAAGGTCTTCTGTCGCTTCATGGATATAGGCCAGGATGTCTTCATTGGACAGCTCCGCTAAGGCCTGGTCATAGCCGGTTGTGCTCCTGCTGCTCTCCTTGATCTGCGGGAAGGTGGGCTGGAAGGATAAGGCGCTGGCGTCCGCCAGCATGTTCTGGGCCTGGTCCACCGCCGCAAACAAGGTGGCCTCATCCATAAGGTCACACAAGGCAAAAGCGCTGGCCGTCTTGTTGACACCATAGGCGGTGATATAGACCCGGCTTAGGGCCTCGCTGGTGTTCAGGGACACGCCTGAATTGGCCAGACGGACCAGGTGGCTGTCCTCCTGATGCAGGAAGAAGGCTGCCCTGACCCCCTTGTCCACCGCGTATTCCCGCAGGGCAGACAGTGTTTTGATCGCGTGCTTTATTTTCATCTTATTCACCCACCTTTACCTTGTCAAAGCGGCACACAGGCACCCCGTGGCCCAATTGCATCACCTGGGAGGGCAAGCCTTTGCCGCAGTTGGGCACATACTGCACCTCCCAGGTGCTTTCATCCCCGACCGCGCTTAAGGAATTGTAAAAGGGCAAGGTCTCACCGGAGTAGGCCGCGTTGCGCACCACGTCTTTCACCTGCCCATCCTCCACCAGGTAGGCATAATCATTGGCAAAATGGAACTGTTCCCGGTTGGAGCCGATGGACCAGCTCTTATCGCCAGAGAGCACAATGCCCTTCTGCGTGGAAGCAATGATATCCTGAAGCGATCCGTCCTTCCCCGGGTCCACGGAGATGTTGGTCATCCGCTCAAGCGGGGTGCGGTAAAAGGCCGTGGCCCGCGCCGTACCGCCGGAGGAGGCAAAGATCTGCCTTCCCGCGCGCTCATTGGCCTCTGTCACCATCTGGCGGGAGGTGATGGCGTTGACCAAGACACCGTCCTTGATCAGCATATAGTTTTGCGCCGCCACCCCGTCATCATCATAGCCAAAGGAGCCCGGGCTGTTGTTTAACAGCGTGTCCGCGCGCACATTGAGCTTGCCTGAGCCATACTGCAATTGCCCAAAGTCTTCCAACCGCACAAAGGAGCCGCCGGCATAGCTCAATTCATAGCCCAGGATGCGATCCAACTCCAGGGGATGGCCGATGGTTTCATGCACCTGCAGGAACATTTGGTCAGGCATCAGGATGACGCTGCGCACATCCTTTGGGCATCTTTTTGCTGTCAGGGTCTGGTTTAACTCCAAAACAATGCGGTCTGCCTGCGCTTTCCAGTGCGCCTCCCACATGATTTCATAGCCCCGGGAATCCCCCAAGCGGGGAGGGCTGTACTTGCGCACCTGGGTTTCCCCATCCACATCCTTTCCCCTCACCATGAGGGTGGGGAAAAGCTCCTTGATGTCCTTGACAATCTGCGCGCCTTCGCTGTCGTAATACTCCATCATCCGAGATTGGGCGCTGATATAGGAAATCCGTTGGCTGACGCCGGTTTGCTTTAAGGCTTGATCCATTTCCTGCAAAAAGGCCACCTGCATTTCCGGCGGGACCTCCAGGGGATCCACCTGGCAGGGCGAGGAAAACTTGCCGCTGACAACCTCCTTGTCCGCAAGGCGGATCGCCCGGACCAAGCGCCTGGCGGCAGCGTCCGCGTTTGACAGCGCCTTTGAAAAGGTGCCGGTGATGTCCCTAAGGTTGCTGGAGGCCGCAAAGCCCCAAGCGCCGTCCTTGAGCACACGCACGCCAAACCCGCTCTCCCGCCCTTGAGTGAGGATCTGCAGGTTGCCGTTTTGCATATACAACACGCGGGAGTCATCCTTAGGGTAGTAGCGCACATCGGCGTAGGCCGCCCCGGCCTTCATCAGCCGATCCAATTGTTCCTTCCATTGATGGGCCATGATTTTCGCTCCTTTTTCGTCTCTTTCTCTATACTCCATTCTATCACCTATTATAAAACCCGCCAAATGGCGGGCTTTTAATCTTTATAGCTTCTTACTCAGCCACAGCGACCGGTTTATCCACCACCTGGTAGAGGGTGTCCTCATACAGCAGGTAACCGCCGGACTTGGTGGCGCCCACATAGCCATAGGTCAAGCCCTCCAGCAGCACCTGGCCATGCCAGTCCACTACCTCATAGGTGTTGCCCTTTTTGCCCTTGAGCAGCAGGCCGTTGCTGAAGTAAAGGTCAAAGCTCTCATATTCGGTCTTGGTGCGCGTGCCGTCCGCCGCGATGATGTACAGGCTGCCATCCATGTCCGGGATGCTCAAGCTGGCGCCGTGGTGGGCAGCGGACTTGGACAAGGTGGGGGCCACGGTTTCTTCCCCTGCCAGGTTCACAAATCCGAGCTTGCCGTCCAACTCCATCAGCGCGTAGCTATGGTGGAACAAACGGGCGTTTTTCATCGGGAAATCCGTGTACTTGGCCGGGACGATCAGCTTGCCCTTCGTGTCAGCAATCCCCTTTAAACTCTCCTTGCCCACCACCACATAGCCCGTATCAGCGGTGGCCGCGTATACTGTGTCATAAACGGGCGGCACCAACTCCTCGCCCTTTAAATTGGCCAGGCCCGCGCCGTCCTTGCCCCTTGTGATCAGGTATTTTCTGTCCCCGGTCAAGGCCACAGAGGTGTAGGGCAGGTTTTCATTGAAAACCTGGCCGGAATACTTGCCCACCAGGCTGTAGCTTCCGCCCGCCTCCTTAACTTCATACGGCAGATCAAACAGGTATTTGGCTGTGCCAACGCTTGACAGGTTTGTCAATTCATAGATGGTCACAGCGTCATCCCGGTTGCGCACGGCCAGGTGGCCATCAGCGATCGTCGCGTCATCATAATCCGCGCGCTCAAAGCTGCCCAGTTTGGTTTTGGTGGATACCTGGTAGATGTCATAGCTCTTCACCAGGTACTTGTCCCCTGAGCCCAACAGCCCGGCGGCGTAATCATAGACCTCGCCCGTTGTGGCTTCCAGGGTGACCGCCGCCACCAAGTCCGCGCTGATCACCTGAAAAGCGCCATACAAATAATCAATCACCACTTCGTTCTTGGTGTTGACCAAGGCATGGTTGTTGATCCCATCCTCTTTGATGGCCTCAAACAAGCCCTCGCCCTTATAGGCCAAATGGGCGTACTCAAAGGGGATGACCAGCTCGCCCGCGGCATTGTAAACGCCGTGTTTTCTGTCCTTTTGCGCTGTAATCAAGGGCTCATCCATGTCCGGGTCCACCAGCTCCAATCGCTCGCCCGGGGCAGAAAACACCTTTTCCAGGCTTACCTGCGCCATCGCCAGGGAACAAGTGGAAAGCACCAGCACCAGTGCCAAGAGGAGGCTTATCTTCTTCATACGCGTTCTCCTTTGTTTCTTTCGTTTTACCTTAAGGCTTGCTCCCCCGCCTGTCAATCAGGCGAGGCCCGCCTTACATACCCTGACCATCTGGGCAGGAGTTGGAAAAAATACCAGTATTTTCAAGGATTTCCAGGGCTTTTAGCTCATCCAAGCGCAGGCTCACAGATAAGAAAACCAGCCCGCTCCCCGTCAAGATTTTACCCTGACCTGACACACGAATCAGCAAGGCATACAAAACATGAACAACAGCCCTTTGTAAACCTCAACAATTTGTTGATTTTTGTTTGTTTCTTTGGTATTCTGTGATGGGGTTGTCTATATTGACGCCTTTGTCTACCGGTCTGTTGCTGACAAGAATCCATGTGAATTAAATTAAAAATGAGAGGTTCTCCTCATGAAACGTTTTATCCTTTTTACGCTTGGTGTGCTGATGCTATTGTCCATAGCCTCACCGGGCAATGCCGGCTCTGTGGGCGGCCCAACCTATCGCTTGCAGTGGGCGGACGCGTTTTTTGAAAACGCATCCCTGACCCTGCCCAAAACCCTCACAGAGGACAGCCTGTCTGTCACGCCCAACATCAACATGGCCACCGTCCAGCGCCTCCGGCTTACCTTCAGTTTAAACGGCGAGGAAAAGGACCGCCTCCCTGTAAACGCGGTGGAAATCCGCCTGCCCGCCTCCATTTTTACAGACGCCAAGGGCAATGCCGCGGAAAGCAAGGTTGTTGTCCCCTTGCCCCGGGACACCAGCTTCAACTACCGGATTGACCCTGACACCCAGGAAATTGTCATCTATAATTTTGAAAGCATCTCAGAAGCCCTGCTGTTCACCCTTGAGATTGACTACCATGTTTTGCCCTCCAATGTTCGCTTGCCCTCCCTGCCGGGCGAACCCATAAAACCCCACACCAAGGACATCACAGCCGATGTAAAGGTGGTCTCAGGCGGGCAGACCATCATTGACAACAGCACCAACACCATCCATTTAAGCTATAAGACGGATTCAAGGCTCAATTCTACTTCAAAATTTGTCCCCAGTACCGGCGGCTCCTACCCCACCTGGCCAGTATCCTGGGGCATAGCACCTCCGGGCGATGACCCCACAGGGTATTTTTATATCCGCTGGAACATCTCCATTGGAACGCCCAGTACCAATACCCAGCCTTTTTCCGTCAAGATCACCGATGTGCCCGGCGCATCAGAGGGCGGGGAAGTCGTTGGTTGGATGTTGAACGATTATACTATTATCCAGGCCAATTACGCGGATGGCATGGACAACAACCTGCAGGAGTTTCACGAGGCCACCAAGCAAGCCAGGTATTACGCAACCCCCAATACCTATCAGTCGAGCACAACCATCAGCCTTTTAATGCGCTATCCGCGTGACCTGCAAGTTGACCCCAAAAATCCTTTGAGGAAATACAAAGAAATCAATAACCAGGTCACCGCGGAATTGATTGGGGATTATGGCGCCAGCGACATCAAAACTGCCAAAGCCGCCACCTACACCTATGCTGAACTTCAGTGGAGCGCGCCTGATGGCAATCTTTTTTTCCATAAATTAAGCCTGCCTGCATCCGCTGGTATCATCAACCGCTTGGAAAATGCTTGGCTTGCAGGCAGCACCGAGCCAATGAATCTGAGCAACAGCTACTCCGATTTCAGCGTATCTGGCACTCATCAGCAGTATAAGCGCACACAGGATGAAAACGGAGTCCCCTACACCAAGGAATGGACCGCCGTAACCACTGACATCAACTTCTTCTTTGATACCACAAGCCCGGCCGCCCCTGCTTATTACCGCTTGCAGGCAGGGGATTACCTCATCAGCAGCATCACCTTATCCAGGCCAAGCGAGAGAATTTACGCAGAGCCGGACGCCTTTGGATTCGCCCCCATCATCGATCAAAGCCCTGATAAGTTTGGCACCACGGTAGTGCAATACTCCACCGTGCTTAATCCAACAGAGGATGACTGGAAACCCTTGGGCAGCGTGACCATGAACCCCTCCAGAACATGGACTTTTACCCCAGTCAATGGCGCCGCGACCACCACCAACGCAAACACCGCCAACTTCAGCGTGTTAGACCTGGTGCCAGGCCAGGATGTATTGGGCCTGCGTTTGTTACAGCACACCAAGTCAGCCCAGGTTACCCATGCTCTTGGCATAAAAATTGAAGTTATCCTTCCCAGCACCTGATCAACGGCCTGCGTCCCCTGCCGCGTGACGGCACTGGAGATCTTCGCCCCATTGTTCAATTGTATAACAAGGCCAGCACCTATGCCATGGGCGGCAGCAACCCGAATATTAGCCATTACGCGGAGAAGGAAGCCACCATCGGGCTTGCCAAATACAGAACGAACTCCAATTACAACAAATACATGTACATCGCGAAGGAAAACCAAAACGCAAAGCGCTTTGAGACCCAAACCCGCCTAACGATCTCAACCAGCATGGGCGTAGACCCCAACATGCCAAAAGAAGAGGTCTTTGCGCTTGGGGTTTTAAAGGAACAGACCGAGGGCATCTTTTATGACCTCCTGCCCCGGGGCACCACGGTGGACTTTAATTCCATTAAGGTAAGAGGCGAATCAAATAACATTGCCTGCACCTATTCCATTGAAATCATCGAGAATTTCCGGGACACTGGACGCAGCCTGCTCATTGTCCGGGTGGAAAAAGCCCCGGGCACAGTCAATTACCACTATACGGGCTCTTACCTGTATTCGGGCTTTATCCTTGAATTTAATATCCTAAACACCTATGTCAACCTGCTGGACAACCCCAAGTCCGGACAAAACTACTCTGCCTATGAGTCCACTGTGGGTCCCATGGGCAATGGGAATGCGGACCTGCCACAGACCGGCTTCATTGAAGCCAACGCCAAGACCGCTTTTACAAACATCAACGGCCAGGAAGAAATGGACAGCCAGCGCTTCATGCACGGCTATGCGAGCTGGTCCATTAACCCGCCCCAGTCCGCGGAGCTGGGCTTTGACAAAACGGTCAAAGCGCCGCAGGACAGCGCCTACTCCAAGGAGACCGTGGCCCAGGGCGGGGGCTCATACACCTATCGCCTGCGCCTGGCCAACCGCCCGGAGACCAGCGCCCAGAACATCATCTTTTATGATTCCCTGGAGGATCGGGTGCCAGCGGGCGAGCCAGTCTTTTGGCAGGGGCGCCTGGAGGGCTTTGACCTAAGCCAGCCCCGTCAAACCTGGGGGGTGGCGCCGGTTATCTATTACGCCACACGGGTGGTGGACCCCTTGAACATCCCGGGGGACCGCCTTTTGATCGACAACACCCTCAACACCGCCTTGTGGACCAAGCTGGAACTTGGCGCGCCCATCCCTGTTGACTTAAAGGCAGTGGCCATTGATCTGCGCTACAAAACGGACGGCAGCGTCTTTGTCCTGCCGCCGGAACGCTCCCTGGTGGTTTTGATGCAAATGCGCGCGCCTGGGGATGTCAAGCCTTATATTGACCCCACCTACTACGCCTGGAACTCCGCCTATTTAAGCGCGCAGACTTCAAAGGAAGGGACGGTCTTCCCCAATGCAGTGGTGGATGTCATCCCCACCAAGGTCTCCTTAAGGCCGGTGGACTTGAGCGTTGACAAAACCTCCACCCCCCCAAGCGGTACCGCGCAGGCGCCCACCATCGTCTTTGACGGCAATGAGCTCACCTATACACTCAGCGTCAAGAACACCAACACCGCTGAAGCCATCACAGACATCGTGCTTGAGGATGAGATACCCACGGGCCTGGCCATTGACCAAGCCCGCATCACCCAGCGCTTTTCCGCTTCCGGGCCCTATGCCCCCTTGTCCGCCACCACGAGGGTTGTCTTAACCCAAACCGGTCAAAAGCTGTCCTTCGCCATTGACAAATTGGCTGCCGGGGAAAGCGTCAGCTTCCAGATCCCGCTAACTGTTTTAACACCGCAGGGGCCAGAGCCCACAATGCTTGAGAACACAGCGGTCATCACCCGCGCCTTCTCCTTTGACCAGGAAATCAAAAGCCCCACCACCTACCACGAGGTGCCCCTGGCCACGGTTCAATTGGATGCCCAAAAAGTTCTCAAAGCCGGCGGCCGCGTGCTGCAACCCGGGGAGTTCTTTGTGGAATTGACGGACACCACCCCGGAGAGAAACCTGACATCTGGCCCACACCCCAATGCCGGCACTTCCCCCTCTACCTTTGAGATCACCCCCCTGACCTACACCAAGGAAGGCACCTATACCTATTACTTAAGGGAGGTTGTGCCAAGCGCCCAGGAAGCGGGCATGGAATATGCGAGCGAGATCTATTACATCACCGTGCTGGTCAAATACGACAGCGCTGCCCTCAAGCTGGTGCCCACCCTCACCATGAGGCTTGACAGCCCTTCAGGCGCCCTTGTAAGCCAGCCCCTCACCTTCACCAATACCTACAAGGCCACGGGCAGCTTCGCACCTGAAATTGGCAAATCGGTCACCAACGCCGCCACGCAGGATTTCTATGACGGCAAGTTTTCCGCCACCCTGACAGATGAAGCGGGCCAGACGCATACCGCCACCAACCAGAACGGGGTCTTCCGCTTTGAGGCGCTGTCCTTTGATGAAGCGGCAATCGGCCAGGTCTTCACCTACACCATCAAGGAGGTGCCAGGCAGCCTGGACAGCATCCTCTATGACGGGCGCGCCATCACCTTAAAGCTCAAGGTCAACGACCTGGGCCAGGGCCAATTGGGCTTTGAGCCGGAATACTGGCTGGGCGCGTCAACTTTGCTTGAAAACGCCACCTTTATCAATGAATTCCAGTCCACCAGCTTTGAAATGAAAAAGATTTGGAGCGTCCCTGCGGATACGAGCCTGGTCCTGCCCAACCCCCTCCCCCCGGTCACTGTATAGCTCATGCGGGATGGGGCGCCCTTTGGCCCTGAGGTGGTTCTCTCTGGTGGATCCGGGGATCATCTCACAGCCGCGACCTGGGCCCATACCTGGCCCAACCTGCCCAAATACAAAGCCGATGGCAGCGGGGAGGAATCGGTCTATACCGTTCATGAAAAGCTGCCTGTGCCCCATTTCCAAAGCTTTACAGACGGCGCCACCATCTTCAATGTCTACCGCCCCGGCGACTTCACCGCCAAAAAACTTTGGGAGGGCCTCAAGGAAGCGCCCAGGGGCAACCTTTATCAGGTGAAGCTGGATCTTTACCAAACCATCCTGGACGACACCACCAATTATTCCAAGCTGATTGGCAGCGCTATCCTCAATGGCATAGAGGATGAAAATCCCACTGTCATCAAGGGGGACATCACCTACCAGGAAACCATCCCTTGGGAGGTCACCTTTTTGAACCTGCCCGCGTCCGGGCTGGATGAAAGGCCGGGCAGTGAGGGCGGCCTTGTCAACTACAGCTACGAGATTCGCGAAAGCGATGTCATCTCCATCGTTTCCCCGGGGGACGAAGCGCCCTTTGTGGTGGACACCCAGGCCTCCGCCAGCACCTTTGTCACCAACCGCTACACCAAGACCACCTTCACCGCCAAAAAGGATTGGAAGGACGGCCCAACGCAAAGGCCCGCAATCACCTTTGTGCTATTGCAGGACGGCCAGCCCTATGGTGAACCTGGCATCCTGGATGGCAAAACGGATGGTTCGCCTGACAATGGCTCTGGTGAGCACCAGCCCTGGACGTACACCTGGGAGGGCCTGCCCCGCTTTAAAAACGCGGCCCAGGAGCTGCATGTATACAGCTTCCGGGAAGAACCAATCGAAAACTATGAACAGGAATATGTGGATGGCGACATCCCCCAGGTCACCAACACCTACCGCGTTCCGCTGGGTGAAGTAAATGCCACCAAAAAATGGCTGGGCGGCCCCACAGAGAACAAAACCGAGGTCACCCTCTTGCTCTACCGGCAAACCCCGGACATGGCAGCGCCGGAGCGCGTCTTAACCCCGGTGTGGATCTCCCATGACGGGGCGCCTGAAATGTACCGCTATACCTGGACCAACATCGAGCTAACCGACATCAAGGGCCAGCCCTATACCTTCACCGTCTGGGAGGAGGGGGAAGATGGCGGCCGCATCCTTGTTTCAGGCTACCATTACCAGGTGGTCTATGGGACCATTCAATCAAACGAGCTGAAGGTGGACAACACCTTCCTGCCGCCCGCGCCCTACACCCATCTCATTTCAGCCAAGAAGACCTTAACGGGCGGCAAGCTTGATGAGGGCCAGTTCACCTTTGTCCTTACAGACCATGAAGGCCTGGAGCACGAGGCCACCAATACGGCCAGGGGCAGCGTTCTCTTCCCTGCGTTCATCTTTGACGCGCCAGGCACCTATGCCTTCACCCTCAAGGAAAAAGCCGGCACCGCCCCCGGCATGCGCTATGACCCTGCCATCTATGGCCTGACCCTCACCCTGGACATCAATGAGAACAATGCCCTGGTATTGACCGAGGAAACCTGGGACAAGGACGGCGAAACCATAGAGTTGGACAGCCCCACCTTCTCCAACACCTATGAATTGATCGTGCCCACCTACCCCACCATCAAAGTGCCCCTTGAGGTCAAAAAATTCCTCAAAAACGGCAGCCTCAAGGGAGGGGAGTTCACCTTTGCCCTGTATGACGCTGCTGGCCGTGAATTGGCCCGCGCCACCAACAACCAGGACGGCAGCGTCACCTTCCCGGAGCGCAGCTTCAGCCGCGAGGTCAGCAATTATCTCTATACTGTGAAAGAATTGCCCGGCACCAGCAAATCCATCGCCTATGACAAGACCGTCTACACCGTCAAGGTGACCACAAGGGCCCAAAACGGGCGGCTCACCTTTACCCTGGCCTATGAAAAGGATGGCGTGCCCTTTGCCGGCAGCCTTGCCTTCACCAATGTGCGCAAACTGCCCAAAACCGGGGATGAGGCGCCCCTCAAAATCGGCCTTGTAGCCCTCCTGGGTCTTTTGACCGCCTGGATGGCCAAGGCCATGGGCAAGCGCAAAAAGCATGGGAACCAGCGCTAAGCCCCGCCCTCGCGGAATCGTTTGCATAAGCCCCCGCAATGGGCTAAAATGAATGAAAAATAAACCAAGGGAGAACTTCCAATGACCACCATTTCGCAAAAGCCAGCCATCGCCAATCCCGCCCCCCTGGGCCTTCTGGGTTTTGGCATGACCACCCTGCTCTTAAACCTCCACAACGCCGGGCTCATCCAGCTCTCCATTGTGATTGTGGCCATGGGCTTTGCCCTGGGCGGGGCCGCGCAAATCATCGCCGGCGTGATTGAGTTTTTCAAAAACAACACCTTTGGCGCTACGGCCTTCACCGCCTATGGCTTTTTCTGGTGGTCATTGATTGTCATCTGGATCAACCCCTTTGCCCGCATCGCGCCGGCGGACCTGAACAGCATGGGCTGGTACCTGCTCATCTGGGGCGTCTTCACCTTCTTGATGTTCATCGGCACCCTCAAGCTCAACCGGGGCTTGCAGGTGGTCTTCCTAAGCCTCACCGCCCTGTTCTTCCTCTTAGCCGCCGGCGACTTCACCGGCCAGGTCACCCTCACCCGCATTGGCGGCTATGTCGGCATCTTCTGCGGCGCTTCCGCCATCTACTGCAGCCTGGCCCAGGTCATCAACGAGGTGTACGGCCAAACTAAACTGCCAGTTTAGAATAGACGGAAAAATTGGGGTTGTAGCAAAATGCTACAACCCCTTTTTCATAGTCAACTGATGATCAGGAGCGAGGTTTCCAGGCTTTGCCCAGACCCACCCAAGGGGGAACCCACAATAAGGATTTATCTGCTGGTTTTTCTCCGTTTGCTCAGCAGGACAGCTACCAAAGCAAGGCTCAGGGAGGACAGGCTGATCATGAGGATCATCTGCGGGCCATTGTCCCCGGTGGTGGGTGGCTTGATCCGGTTTTGGAAGACCGCCCCGCCGGCATAGGGTGTGCCATCCTTGAGGATGTCCGTCTGGGCGCTCAAAGCGCCGCCCATGGCCGTAACCCGCACGCGCACAGTATATCGCGTTTTGTCATAGGTCAGGTTGGCCTTCTCCCCCTTCACTTCCTCTATCGTGTACAGGAAGGTGCCAGCGCGGCTAAAGCGGCGCGCGTTAAAGGTGATGCTGCCGTCCTTGGCATTGCTCACGCGCTGCAGCTCCTTGCCCGCGTAATCCTTGAGCACAAAGGTGAAGTCATCCCCTTTCAGCGCGCCGCCTGTGAGCTTTTTGGTGGCCGAAATGGGCACGCTGATCACAGGATAGTTTGGGGGCGGCGAATCCTCTGGCTTGGGCTTTACAAAGGTATTGGTGAATACCAGCTCCAGGTTCTCCTGTAACACCAGGGAAATCACCGGGCTGGTCCATTCCTGGGTCGGCACGCTCCTGGCAGCGGCCACGGGCACGGCCACCGCGCTGGCCTTCGCCCTTGGCGCGGGCACATCCCCGCTGTTGAGCGCTTCCCCGACCAAATGAGCGTCAATCAAGAGGGGTGTTTTTTGATAGCTCATCCCCGGGATGGGGGAGGCGGGCGCCTTTTCCTGTAGCTTTAATTGGATGGGTGCGCGCAATTCCTCCGCGGTGAACCAGGCCGGGTTCAGGAACAGTCCAGAAAAGACGATCTGCCCTTCCTTGTCGCTTTGCGCGCTGCCCAGCAGCCTGTCCTGATAAAAAAGATCAAACTCAAAAGGCGGGAAGTCCGCAAGCGGCAAGGCCTGGCCATCCGCGTCCACCACTTGCTTTGTAGCCGTCAACGCCAGCGGGATGGGCGGGATGGGGATGTTGGTGATGTGCATTATAACAGAGTTATTACGATCCATGCCCCATTCATCATAATAAGGCTCAAGCCCGGCGCTATAGACCCCGTCACCCTGAATAAGATAGCCGTTGGGAGGTGTGATTTCTATCAGTGTATAGTGATATCTTTGATTCGCTTCATTATAGAAAGGAAGGCGGACTATAGCCACGCGGCCATCCTGGTCGGTTTCAAAAATCTGAGCTTCCTCCGCACTTTCTGTCAAGTTCAGTCTATACTCCAGCTCATTTGGCAAACGGTTCCATGGCATTTCTTTCAGATATACTTGCGTCTCACTTTCCTGTCCTTCCACCTTAACCATTAGACGGAATCGCGCGCCAGCCAGGTCAGCGTTGCCGTGGGGGTCAGTTTTATGTACCTGTATGCTATTCAGCTGCGGGTAGTTCAAGATGGTGGGCAATGTTGGCCGACCATCCCCAGAGGGGTTCATGCCAATGACTTGCCCATCCTGAACAACGAAAGGATTCCACATTGATCCAGAAACCAGCCAATCCGGTTTATCCACTTCTAATAACATCAGCAACTCATCTTCCGGCAAACCTTCTGGTAGCTCAAACAGAGCCAGATTGCCCGCTACGTCCGTATAGTAGACTTGCTCAGAAAAGGTTTTTACAAAATCATCATACATACTTGGTTCGTAGGTTTCTGCTCCTATCGACAGAAAGTATTCCACGAATGCCTGTTGCGTGTCAAACCACTTTCCAAACTCAATGGCTTCTCCAGGCTGAGTGCCCCCGCTTTGAGCCACAGAGACCATCATGGAGTAATTGCCCTCCTCATCCCAGACATGCCTGATCTTTGTCAGAAAGAATCCAATGTCCGGCAGGGAATAAGTGGGCCAGGAGCCGCTATAAAGCTCAGCCAAGACCATCTTTTTAAACAGGAAAGCGCCTGCTTTTTTCGTGTTATTGACCTTTACCGGGTCGGTGTTGGGAACACTCTGGTCATAAGCCTGATCCTCTGAAAAAGCCAGGTCCTCCGCGAGGGGCTCATAGCCTGCAGGCGCGCTGATTTCATGGAGGTAATACGTGTAGCCCTTTTCCAATCCAGGCACCAGAAAACGGCCCATGGGTTGGAGGTCGGGGAAAAGTGTTGAGTAATCAAGCCGCTCATAGGTGTTTGCGCGAAACACATGAGCCTGGGAGACCTGGGTGGTGTAATAAGCCATTATCACATCGCCAGGAACCGGGTTACCGTAATAGGCCACATATTCCTTTATGCCCTCCTTGAGGCGGTAGACCTGAAACTGCCCGCCACCCAAGGGCTCCTGGCTTTCCCCGTCCAGCTTTTCAAACAGCACGCCAAAGGACTGCTCGGTATTCATGAAGGCACGGAATTCCACCATGTCCGCGGACACCATCACCTGCTGGTCCTGGGTGAAGGGCAGCAAAAGGGAGAGCCCCAGCCCCACCTCGCTGATGATATAGGGCCCAGGTTCCAAGCCCATAACCAAGACCTGGCCATTGCTCTGTGGGTTGACTCGCTTTGCGGTTTCCAGGCTGGCAGTGAAACTGCCATCCTGAGCCAGATAGCCCTCAGGGTTTTTGCCCCCATCTGAGTTGGGACGGTTGATGACGAAGGCAGCGGATGCCACGTTTTTGCCTTCAAACTCGACAAGGAGGGGGTGGAGCGCTTCCATGGACCAAAAGTTGACCGCTTACGGTGTATATAGTTTTTGAATGCGTACACCGCCGGAGCCGTCGCTCTGTGCGCGAGGCAAGAGAGTGATGGTGGCTTGTGCTCTACCTGGCGTCCCATTAAGCGAAAAATAAACCGTATGTTCATCAAACACATATTGATCCCAGGGCGGGCTGTCCATCTCGGCCGGTTTTTCCAGGTAGACCGTAACCAGACCCTGACCAGTCAAGGACATTCGCGCCAAACCATCATCACCAGTGATGCTGCTGGGCGGGAAGATGGACTCCCCTTGAATGAAAGTTACTTGTATCCCCGGCACCGGGATGAAGGCGCCAGGCTGGCCGGGATCCGGCGCCTGAACCTTGATCTCTACCTGCCACGCCGGGGCAGTAGCCCCTGCCGGCGCGCCAAACAGCAAAGTCGCCGCCAACGCAAGCGCCAGTAAAAAGACCAGCCGCTTGATTCTTGCTATATGTATGCCAGGTTGCCTGCCTTTTTGTATCCACATATGCTGTCTCCTGATTGTAAGCGGACAAATGGATAGAGTACACTGAAGTTCGCAACTTTGCCCAGGGTGAGGAGGAATGGGCAA
>CAYOOZ010000002.1:0-38415 GCA_964405705.1 uncultured Christensenella sp. | reverse complement strand
GTATTTGATGTGCTCCCCCCGGGATTTGGCCATCAGCTACCAGGTCAAAAGCCCCTTTACGGATTTGCCCACCGTCATCCTGTATGACAACTGTCCCGGCGGCATCGGCCTTTCTGAAAAGGCCTTCCTGATGCGCAAAATGCTGGTGTTGCACGCCCTGGAGGTGGTTCGCGCCTGCGCCTGTGAGGCTGGCTGCCCCTCCTGCGCGGGCCCAGTCAATGAGATCGGCGAGGGCGGCAAGGAGACGGCCAAGCGGCTGCTGTCTGCGCTGTATGATCTTTTATCGGACAATGAAGAGGAGGCCCAGAATGCCACCCCTTGAACCATATTCCAGGAACCTGGATTATTCCTATGCCCTGGGGCTGTATCCAGCGATGCAGGCGCTCAAAAACGCGCCTCAAAGGGTACAACGCATGCTCATCTCCTCCCGGCTTGGCAAGGGGGAGGGGGCTTTGGCCCTTCTTTCCGCCTGTGAGCAAAACAACATCCGCGTGGAGGAGGCGGATCGCCTGCTGCGCCGCGTCTCCGGCAAGGACAATTGCTATGCCGCTGCCGTCTACCAAAAGGAAGGCGGTCAATTGTCCCAATCCGCCAACCACCTGGTGCTGGTCAACCCCATGGACGCGGGTAACCTGGGCACCATTTTGCGCGCGGCCCTGGGCTTCTCCTATACCAACATCGCCCTGATCTTGCCCTGCGCGGATAAGGATGAGCCCCAGACTGTCAGGGCTTGCATGGGTGCCAACTTCTCCTTGCAAGTTGCGGAGTTCACTGATTTTGAATCTTATTTGGGAGCGCACAAGAACCGCGCTTTTTACCCCTTCCTGCTTTCAGATCAAGCCCTTCCCTTAAACCAGGCAGTTTTGGGCAAAAAAACCCCCCACAGCCTGATTTTTGGCAATGAGGGCAGCGGCCTGCCGGAAAGATTTATAAGCTTGGGCCAGCCGGTTATGATTGAGCAGTCCGATGCGATTGATTCATTAAACCTGGCCATCGCGGCGGCCTTTTCTGTCAAGAAGGAAGGTTAATCCGCCGGCTTCTCCTCCACCCCCAGGGGCTTGGCCGTTGGGGTGCCCGCCTTGCGCGGGTATTTTTTGTTTGTAGCGGAAAACTTTTTAATCACCTGCACAAAGGAGCTGCGCCCCGGCAAGCCCAGGTCCACCAACTCGCCCAGCTTGCCGCCCAGCATCTTGGCCGCCTTCTGCCCGCTTTGAAGCTCATCCAACACCGCGGGCCCCTTCCAGCACAGGGCCTTGCCGCCCACGCGCACATAGGGGAGCAGGTATTCACAAAGCGTGGACAGGGAGGCCACGGCCCTGGCGGTGGCGATGTCATACAGCTCGCGGTTGGCGCCAAAGGCCAGGTCCTCCGCCCTGGCGCAAAGCACGCGCACGTTGGTCAATTTGAGGGCTGTCACTACCTCTTCCAAGAAGGCGCAGCGCTTCTGCTTGCTCTCCAACAAGGTCACCTTGATATCAGGCCTCGCGATGGCCAGCGGCAACCCTGGAAAGCCGGCGCCAGTGCCCACGTCAATTAAGTGAATGTTGTTTGGAATCAGCCCAGCCCCTAAGACCAACAGGCTGTCCGCGTAATGGCGCAGGCTCATGTCCTCTTCCTTCACCTTAGTCAGGTCCATGCGCTCGCTGCTGTCCACCAGCATCTGATGGTAGAGGCGCAGGCGCTCCTGCGCCGTCTCATCCAGATTGATCCCCAGACTGCTTAATAACTCAAAATCAGGCATATTTTTTCTCCCTGCCTTTCCTGGCCAAATCAATCAGCACATGAACCAGCTGCTCCAGGGAGCCGTCCTCCTGGATTTGCCCGCTTTTGACCAGGTATTCCTGGTTGATGCACTTCAAATAGGCAGCCTTTAACTGCTCAGAGTTGTAGTTAGCGGCGGTGTTCATCAGCCTTCTGGCCACAAATCCTGGCAGGCCCAATTCGCCCGCGATGGTGTTTTGGGATTGCCTGTCGTCCATTAAGATGCGCGTAAAGAGCAATTGGCGGTAATGCCGCTGCAAGAGGGCCAAGAGCATCAGCCGCTGCTCCCCGCCCCTTAACATTTCCTCTAACAAAGGCAGGGCTTTCTCCGCTTGCCCGTCCGCCACCTTGTCGGACAGGTCAAAGACCTTATAGTCCACGCTCAGGGTGGCAATTTGGTCGATGTCCGCTATGCTGATGGCCTCCTTGCCAGCGGCATAGGCTGCGATTTTGGCGATTTCACCTTTGAGGCTCATCAGCTCCTTCCCGCAGGCAAAGGTCAGGTGCTCTGCCGTTTGCCGGTCAATGTCCAGGTTGTAGTGTTTAAACTCCCTGGCGACCCACTTGGTGAGGCGCTGCGCGTCCAATTGGTCAAAGGCGACAAGGCCGCCCAATTCCTTGATTTTCTTGTACAAGCGGCTGGTGCCCCTGGCCTTGCCCCGGGCAAAAAAGACCAGGCAGACTGTGTCTGGCAGGCGGGATAAATAAGGGGTGAGGGCATCGCTTTTTTTACCGGGCTTGTCCTCTTCCTCCTCCCCCTCCGGGGTTTCCTCCTCCGCTGCTTGTTTGCCGCCTTTGTTTAGCAATTGGGCATGTTCCTTGACGATGACCAGCCGCTTTTCTTCCATGATGGGCAGGGTTTCGCAGACCGCGATTAAATCGCTGTCTGCGGGGTTATTGAGCACGCTCTCATTCATCAGGGCCAGTGGGCCACAAAGCAAGGATTTTTTTAAGTCAGCCAGCGCGCTTTCCTTGCCAAACTCCTCCTCGCCCTCAAAGAGATAAACCTTTTGCAGGCTTTTCTTTTTCAGCTGGTCATAAAACGCTAGATAATCCATCTTACTCCCTTCCTGATAAAAAAGTGAAAAGCTCCGTTTGGCCTTTGTCCACCTTGAGGGTGACAGCGCCACTCTCCCCGGTGATGAGCAGCCTTGCGCCTAATTGATCCAATGTTCGTGCGGTATTTTGATAGCGCTCCTCCCGGAAGTCATCCGCTGTGATGATGGCCAATTGCGGGGACACCAAGTCCAGCAGATCCCGGTTGTTGTCTGCCTTGGAGCCGTGGTGGGCTACCTTTAGGACTTGGGCAGGCGCAAGCGCGTAGGCTGCGTACCGGGCACTCAAGTCACTGGTATTAAGGAGGGTCAGCCCGTCCAAATCCCACAAGGTCACCATCGCCGTGTCATTGGCCGACAGCCCGGGGTAGACAGCATCCCTATAAGGCCAAAGCACCTTCACGCTCACCCGGTCTGAAGTGAGAAAATCGCCCCTTTTGAGGGTGGCGACCGGGATGCCGGCTGCTTCGCACAGGGCCAGGGTGTCCTGTGTGCTGTCCAAATCCCTGGGCAGCAAAGCGCCTTGGGGCAAATAGACCTGGTGAATCACGACCCCTGCGTCGATCAGCTTTGTTAGCCCGCCGGCATGATCCTCATGCAGGTGGGTGATGATCAGGTGATCCACCTCCCTGCCCAGGCTCAAGAGCAGGTTTGTAAGGTCGCCGCTGCTCTCCCCAGTGTCTAAAACAAATGTTTTCTCCCGGTCCATGATCACGGCGCTGTCTGCAAAGCCATTGCTCAACTGGATGTAAGAAACCCGTGAGTCCCTTGTCAGGCCGAGCGCCAAGAGGCAAAGGGCCGCAAGCGCCCCAATCGCCAGGGCGGCTCTCCGCCCCTTTATCTTCGCATATCTGCTCATCAGCCACAAGCTCAGATAAAAGGCCAGGGCCGGCATTAAATGGATATACGGCAGGGAGATGGTGGCCAGGGGCAAGCTGGTGAAGAAGGCCACCAGGGCTTCATAGCTTGCTGCGTAAAAAATGACAGGGGGAGTGAAAAACAGCGCCAGGGGCAGGGACACAAAGGAGAGAAGGAGCAAAACCGCAAAGCCCGCCATCAAAAAGCCAATCAGCGCGATGGCCAGGGGGCTAAACAGCAAGCCGATCAGGGAAAACTGGTGAAAGGCATTGACCAATGGCACCAGGGTGAACAAGCTGGCGGCCAAGGTGATGGCATAGGCTTTGAAAATGCCCTGCACAAAGGAGGGCAGGGTGGCAAACCGCTCCCACCTCAATAAGAGCTGATTGAACCGGTCCCCCAGGGTGATGATGCCCAGCACCGCTAAAAAGGAGAGTTGAAAGCCCAGGTTAAAAAGGTCGCTGGGCCTTAGCAACAAGATCAATAAAAAGGCGGCAGCCAGGCTGGTCAAGGGATCCACCCGCCTTCTTGTGGCCTTGCCCAAAAGCAGCAGCACGGCCAAAAGGCTGGCCCGAACGACGGAGGGCGCAAAATCCAGCAGGAAGCAATAGGCCAGCAACAAAACGCTTAAGACCAGCAACCGAATTTTCGGGGATAGATTCAGGGGACGAAGGACCAGAAGCAGACCAGCCACCAAAAAGCCAACGTGCAGCCCGGAGACCGCCAGGACATGGGCAATGCCCGCCGCCTTAAAGCCCTTTGTGACCTCCTCCTGCAGATCGTCCTTCACACCAATGAGCAAGGCTTTCGCAAGCCCGCTTTGGGACGTAAACAGCGCATCCAGGCGCTTTTCAAGGGCCTGGCGCAGCCGAAGCACCGGGTTTTTGGGGCCCTCTGGCAGTTGGGGCGAAAGCTTGAGCCCTTCATTGCCAGTGATGCCGATATAGATGCCCCTTTGCTGCAAATAGCCCTTAAAATCAAAGCCAAAAGGGTTGACCTGTCCCTTGGGGTGATAGACCTGGCCTAAAAAGTCCACGCTTTGACCGTCTTGGGGCAGTGGCTCCTCTATCTTGGCGTAATAGGTCCAATACGCCAATCCGGCCTTAAACTCCTGGCCCTCCTGTGTATGTAGGCGGGTATTGGTCAGGTGCGCCACCACCCGCTGTCCGTCCTGGCTCCATTTGCTCTCGCTCACCACCTGCCCTGAAACCCGATAGCTCCCCTCATAGGGCAGTTTTCCGCCTTTTGAAAAACCGCCCAAAAGGATGCCCAGCATCAAAAAGGCCAGGCAGGCGCTTATGAGGCGTGATGCCTTATTCCAGCGGGATAAGCAAAAGGCCAAAAGGCCAAGCAGCAGGCCCAGGGCCGGATAGAGAACAGCAAAGCCCGCCCAGGCTTGTCCGGCTAATATCCCAAGCGCTAAGACGGCGGCGCAGCAGACCAGGGGCCGCTGCCAAAGGAAGCTGCCCTCCCTCACAGGGTATGGACGAATCCGTTGTAAGCCTGCAGGGTATTGTCAAACTCTTCCTTGGCCTCTTTGAACAAGAGGGACTTGTCCCTGTCTGGTTGGGCGTGGGTTATCATCAGTTGCTTCACAGAAGCGGCCTTGGCCAATTGCCCGGCCTGGGCGGCGGAGAAATGCGGCATGCTGTGGTTCCACTGGGCCTTGGTAAAGGCCGCGTCACTTAGCAGCAGGTCAGCGCCCTGGCAAAAGAGGGTCAGCCCCTCTCCGCCCACCGCGTCCCCTGTAAAGACCAAGGTTTTCCCGCCCGCGGTAATCTTCAGCGCATAGGCTGGCATCGGGTGCCAGACCCGCAGGGCTTGGATGACAAACCCGTCCACTGTCTGCTCATCCTGGTAGTCCTGATAGATAAACTCGTCCCCGGCTAAGAAATCGCGCAGCGCGTGCCCCTCCTTGGGCAGCAATACGCGCAGGGAGAGCTTGTTGACAGTCAGGTAGTACTTCATCGCCAGCATGTCAGCCACATGGTCGTTGTGCCAGTGCGTCAGGCAAATGGCGCTTAATTCCTCTGGCTTGATTTGCGCCATCAGGCGGCTCATCACCCCGCTGCCGCAGTCCAAGAGAAGGGCTTTGCCCTCATGGCTGAGCAGGTAGCCGGAGGTGGCGCCATTGGCATCAGGATAGGTTCCGTCACAGCCCAAAATGTGCAGCTTCATGTTTCCTCCCTTAATAGAAATCGTGTTGTCAGGACAAAGATAGCGATGGAAAGGAGAGCGGCGGAAAACCCGGGTTGTGCCTTTTTGTAGTTGAGCACCAGCACAGAAAAATTGTACATCCCGTGGAAAATAATCAAGAGGCTGAGGTTCTTGTGCCGGTCAAACAGCTTGTGCAAAAACAAGCTCAAAATCAGCAGCATGGGCACTGCCATCAGGTTTAAATGCAGGGCGGAAAACAACACGGCGCTTAGCAGCACGCTGACCCTGTGGCTCAATTTCTTTTCAAACAGCAGGGGCAGGGCCAGGCGGAAAAAGGCTTCCTCGCAGATGGCAGGGATGAGGGCGCTGGTCACAAGCAGGACCAAAAGCTCCGTTAAGGTGTTGGGCAGGAGGGGGTCTGGCAGGGGCAGCCTGATGCCCAGGCTGTCAAATAGCAGATAGGTCAGGCTGGTCACCAGCACCGCGCTTAAAACATAGGACACTGCTGCAAGCATGGATAGCCCGGCCTTCGTGGAGTCCGGCTTGAACATCACCTGTTTGATATCTTCCCGGCTTTTCCCGGCAGCTTTGAAAATCAATAGGGCAGGCACGCCAAACATCAGGAGGGTCTGTACGCCGGAGAGAAGGCTAAGGCTCAGGAAGCTGATTTGCCCTACATCCATCAGGAAGGGCCAGATAAAGCCCGCCGCCAAGAGCGCCAGCGCGCAAAGATATAGCTCTAGGCTTTGCTTATTCAAGTGTGTAATACCCGCTTAAGCGGTCCCGCCAGGTCATGTCCAGGATGATGTGCTGCCCGGGGATCAGCCCCTGGCGGATCAAGGCCTCGCTCACTGTGCTGAGGGCCAATTCAGGGGTATTATTGTCATGGCTTAAATGCCCCAGGAGGGCGTGCTTGACCCCGGTTTCATACAGGGACAGGAGGGTGTCCGCGCAATTCTGGTTGCTTAAGTGGCCCAGGGTGCCCAGGATGCGCCGCTTTAAAAACTGCGGGTAGTGCGCGTTGTGCAGCACCATGTCCGGGTCATGGTTGCTCTCCAGGAGCACCAGGTCGCTGCCGGCAAGGGCCTTGAAAACGGATTTAGTCACCCGGCCCATGTCTGTCGCCACGCTGACAGAGCGCTTGCCCGCGTACAGCCTGAAAGCCACTGGCTCTACTGTGTCATGCGGTATGGGGATGGTGGAAACGCCCAGATTGCCGATATAAAACTCGCTCCCTGTTTCAAAAACCCGGCGCAGGTGGGCAGGCACCTCGCCCACGTGGCGGCGCATGGCATCGGTTTGCCAGGTGGCTTCATTGGCATAAATGGGGATGCGGTATTTTCGCGCCAGGACACCGGCCCCCTTGATGTGGTCAGAGTGTTCATGCGTGATTAAAATGGCGCTGAGGGTCTCTGGCAGCACATCAATCTGGCCCAATTTGGCCGCAATCGCGCTGCCGTTGAGCCCTGCGTCCACCAGGACGCGGGTATCGCCAGAGGCGACAAAAGTAACATTTCCGTTAGAGCCGCTGTTGAGCGAGCAAAATTCTAATTTCATCCAAGCTGTCCGATCAAAGTTTAAGGCGGTCTGCCTTGCCCTATTATAGGTTTGTCGCGACCGGTTTTCAATCCTTCCCAAAAAAGCCGATAAACCTTAACAAATCTCAACCTTGATTTCCATCTGGTTTTGTCCTATAATTTGATTGAATAAAGTGCGCGAGCACTGGAATGGAGGGGATGTTATGGCATATAAGATTTCGGATGCTTGCATCAGCTGCGGTGCTTGCGAACCTGAGTGCCCGACCAGCGCGATTTCGGAGGGTACAACCCAGTACGACATCAATTCTGAGCTCTGCATCGATTGCGGCGCTTGCGCTGACGTCTGCCCGGTGGACGCTCCCGCTGCTGAATAAGCAAGCATCCACTGCGCCGCGCACTGCGGCGCTTTTTTTGTTGAATTTTAAGATGTTGGAGCCGCAATGATTTTAGTAGTCGCCGAAAAACCCAGCGTCGCGCGGGACATCGCCCGTGTGCTGAAATGCAAAAAAGTCGAGGGTTGGTATCAGTCAGACACCCATCGCGTTACCTGGGCGCTGGGCCATCTGGTCACGCTCAAGGATCCGGATGAAATCGATGAAAAATATAAGAAGTGGCGCAAGGAGGATTTGCCCATCCTGCCCCAAACCCTGGGCACCAAGGTCCTCCCCAAGACCCGCGCCCAGTTCTCCTTGGTCAAAAAGCTGATGCTGGATCAGGAGACGGACAGCCTCATCTGCGCGACGGATGCCGGGCGGGAAGGCGAGTTGATTTTCCGCCTGATTTATGACCAGGCCGGCTGCAAAAAGCCTGTGGATCGCTTGTGGATTTCTTCCCTGACTGATGCCGCCATCAAGGAGGGCCTGGACAACCTCAAGCCAGGCTCAGCTTATGATGGCCTGTATCACTCGGCCCTCTGCCGTGCCCAGGCGGACTGGCTGGTGGGCATGAACGCCAGCCGCGCCTATACCTTGCAATATGATGCCCTCCTGTCTGTGGGCCGCGTGCAAACGCCCACCCTGGCCATCCTGGTACAAAGGGAGCAGGAAATCAGGGATTTTGTCCCCCTCACCTTTTATACGCTCACGGCGGATTTTTCTGATTACAAAGGCCAATGGGTTGATGAAAAGGCCCCGGATGAGAAAACAGCCCACCGCATCCTTGAAAAAGAAAAGGCCCAGGCCATCGCTAAGAAGGTGAAGGGGCAAAAGGGCCAGGTGGTCAGGGCGGATACCCTGCCCAAAAAGGAGCTGCCTCCCCAGCTGTTTGACCTGACCTTGCTCCAAAGGGAGGCCAACCGCGTCCTGGGCTTTACCGCGGACAAGACCTTAAAGACCGCGCAATCGCTCTATGAAAAGCACAAGGCCCTCACCTATCCCCGCACGGACAGCCGCTATCTGCCCAATGACATGATTGGCCGGGTGTACAAGGCGATGGAAGCCCTGCCCCCCATGTACCAGCAGTTTGTGGCTGACCTGCCCAGGAAGGAGGGCAAGCTGCCCTATTCCAGGCGCGTGTTTGATGACGCCAAAGTCTCTGACCACCACGCCATCATCCCCACCCCGCAAAAGACGGACACAAGCAAGATGACTGCCGATGAAAAGGCCCTGTTTGATCTGGTGGCCAGGCGCTTTTTAGCGGCTTTCTACCCGGCTTATGAGTATGACCAGACCACGGTCATCACCAAGGTAATGGACGAGGCCTTCAAGTCCCAGGGCCGCGCGGTCACCCATCTTGGATGGAAGGCCGTTGTAAGGGACAGCGCGAAAGCCGAAAAAAAGGAGGATGAGGAGCAGGTCTTGCCTGGGCTTGCCATTGGGGATGAGCGCGCGGTTTTGTCCACCTCCATCAAGCAGGACACCACCAAGCCGCCCGCCCCGCACACGGATGCCAGCTTACTGGCAAGGATGGAGCGGCCGGAGATGTCAGTGGACGACGAAGAATTGGCGGAGACCATGAAAAAGGCGGGCCTGGGCACGCCTGCCACCCGCGCTGCCACCATAGAGCGGCTCATCGCCGTGGGCTATGCTGCACGCCGGGGAAAGGTCATCGCCGCCACAGAAAAGGGAGAAAAGCTGATTTCCCTGGTGCCGGAGGAGATCGCCTCCCCCATCACCACCGGCAAATGGGAGCAGGCCTTAGAGCAGATTGTCAAAGGCGGGATGGAGCCCACGCGCTTTATGGAGGGCATCCGCCGGCTGACCAGCTTCCTGGTGGATTCGGCCTTGCAAGAGAAAAAGGTGGTGGATTTTCCCAGAGAAATGCGTGGAAAGGGCCGGGTGCGCGCTGTGAATACGGCCAAGGCGCTAGAAGGCATCGCCTGCCCGCTTTGCCAAAGCCCCGTGCAGGAGACGGACAAGGCCTTTGGCTGCTCCAATTGGAAGGCCGGCTGCCCCTTCACCCTCTGGAAGAACGCCTTTTCCCGCGTGAAAGGCCCCCTGCTCAATGAAGGCATCATCCGATTGCTTTTGACGACTGGCGAGGCCAGGGGGACAAGCGGGGTCCTTCGCCTTTTGGACGCGCAGGTCAGCTTTACGCCCTTGGGCCAGGACAGCCCGGCCCACACCGTGCCCATCGCCTACGCAAGGAAAGAAAAGGCGCCAGCCCCCAAACCATCAGCGGCCAGGAAACCGGCACCCAAAAAAGCTGCGCCTAAAAAGCCCAAGGCCTAGTTGCCCTGATTGAAAACAACCACCATCCATGGTAGAATATGCGGGAAAGCGCCGGGTTTCCGGCACAAATACGGACGCGGTACGCTAAAGGCGTATCAGGAGGATACATGGCAAAAGGAAGATTCGGCGGCATGGGCGGGATGCCCGGCGGCAATATGCAGCAGTTGATGCGCCAGGCCCAGAAAATGCAGGAGCAGATCGCCAAAACCACGGAGGAGCTGGACGAGCGTGAGTATGAGGCCACCTCCGGCGGCGGCATGGTCGCCTGCACGGTGAATGGCAAGCGTGAACTGGTTAAATTGACCATCAAGCCCGAGGCGGTGGACCCGGAGGATGTGGAGATGCTGGAGGATTTGATTACCGCCGCCATCAACGAGGCGCTGCGCCTGGGCGAGGAAACCCGCGAGCAGGCGATGTCCGCTGTCACCGGCGGCATGGGTGGCCTGCTGTAAATGAACCAACAGGTTGAACCCATCAAGCGCATGGCGGATGAGCTGGGCAAATTGCCCGGCATCGGCCGCAAATCAGCCCAGCGCCTGGCCTACCACTTGGCGGCTCAGCCGTTGGATGCTGTGCGTGCCCTCTCCCGCGCCTTAATCGAGGGGCGGGAGCAGATTTTGTTGTGCAAGCGCTGCTTTAATTATACGGCAGAGGATCTGTGCTTTATCTGCCAGGACCACAAGCGCCGGGAGGACCTCCTCTGTGTGGTCAGGGACCCTCGGGATGTCGCGGCCATGGAGCGCATGAGCGACTACCATGGCACCTACCACGTCCTGCACGGCATCCTCTCGCCCATGGACGGCATTGGGCCCAATGACATCAAAATCAAGGAGCTCATGGACAGGCTTAGGGAAGGCCAAATCAAGGAGATGATCTTGGCCACCAACCCGGATATTGAGGGGGAGGCTACGGCCGCCTACATCGCGCGATTGGCCAAGCCCCTGGGTGTCAAGGTCACGCGCATCGCCCACGGCGTGCCGGTGGGGAGCGATTTGGATTACACGGACGAGGTCACCTTGTCCAAGGCCATGGAAGGCAGGCGGGAGCTGTAATGCTTCATTTTTTTTATGGGGTCATGGGCTCCTCCAAGACCGCGCAGCTGTTGATGCAGCGCTACAACTACCAGCAATTGGGCCTGCGCGTTGCCCTGGTCAAGCCGGCCATTGACACCAGGGCAGGGGTGCAGATGGTGTATTCTCGCGTGGGCCTAAAGGCCGAGGCTGAATTGGTGCTGGAAAACGGGCATTCCGCCCGGGAGCAATTGCTCTGGCTGGCCGCACGCAATGCCTGCAGTGGGTTTGAGTATGTGTTCATTGACGAGGCGCAGTTTTTAACGCCCGATCAGGTGCTGGAATTGGCAGACATGTCCGATGAACTGGACATCTTCTGCTATGGCTTAAAGACCGATTTCCAGGGCAATTTCTTTCCCGGCTCTGCCGCCCTCCTTCGCCTGGCGGAGGAAATCCATGAGGTGCCCGGCGGGCTGTGCTGGTGCGGCGCCAAGGCCACCATGAACACCCGGATTGACCAGACCGGCCGGGTGATTAAGACTGGCGAGCAGGTGCTCATTGACAACCACCAGCAGATCCGCTACATCGGCCTTTGCTACCGCCATTGGCGGCTGGGCTTAAGCCATGGCTGAGTTTGTTTCCAGCCTGCGCCCCATGGACATCGTCCTTTTCTCGCTTCTTTTTTTACTGCTTCTTATTGTTATCATCTTTTTCCTGCGCCTGTTTCAAAAGCACAGCCAGGCCCAATTCCGCAATATCAAGGGGGAGGAAAACCTGGCTGACTATCTGGGCCGCCAGGTGCGCGACAGCGAGCTGCGGTTGCAGTCCCATCAGGATGCCCTGTCCTCCTCCCTTTATGCCCAATTGCAGCTCCAGCACAACATGGTCAACGCTTTTTTTGAGCGCCTGGATCAACGCCTGGATGCCTCCCTCCAAAACCAGGACAGCAGGCTTAAGCATTTGGACGAGGTCCTCAACACCCGCCTGGGCTCAAACGATCAAAAGGTGGGGGAGATGCGGGAGACCCTCTTTTCCTCCCTTACCCAAATGCAAAAGGACAATGCGGCCAAGCTGGAAGAGATGCGCAAGACCGTGGATGAGCACCTCCACCAGACCTTGAACAAGCGCCTGGGTGAAAGCTTTTCCCTGGTCAATGAGCGGCTGGAGGCTGTGTACAAGGGCCTGGGCGAGATGCGCACCTTGGCTTCTGGCGTGGGCGACTTAAAAAAGGTGCTCACCAACATCAAAACCCGGGGCACCTGGGGGGAAACCCAGCTGCACATGCTCTTAAACGAGGTGCTCTCCCCCGCCCAGTATGAGACTAACTGCGCCCTGGTTCCGGGCAGCGCTGAGCGGGTGGAGTTCGCGGTGCGCCTGCCCGGGCAGGAGGATGGCCGTCCCGTCTACCTGCCCATTGACGCCAAGTTCCCCCTGGAGGATTATGAGCGTTTGCAGACTGCCCAGGAGGCGGCGGACAAGGTGCTTTTGGACTTGGCCCTCTCATCACTTGAGCGCGCCGTCTTAAGGGAGGGGGAGCGCATCGCATCCAAGTACGTTGTCCCGCCCTACACCACCGATTTTGCGATTCTCTATTTGCCGGTGGAAGGCCTGTATGCGGAGGTGCTTCGCCTGCCAGGCCTGGCGGAGAAACTGCAGCGTCAATTCCGCGTCTCCCTGGCCGGGCCCACCACCCTTCTGGCCCTGCTCAACAGCCTGCAGATGGGCTTTCGCACCCTGGCCATCCAGCAGCGGAGTGCTGAGGTCTGGCGCCTATTGGCCCAGGTTAAGGGCGATTTCATGGCCTTTGGCGACATCCTGGAAAAGACCCAAAACCGCCTGCGCCAGGCCAGCGAGTCCATTGATTTGGCCAACCGCCGCACCCGCTCCATCACCAGGCGCTTGGGCGCGGTAGAATCCCTGGAGGGGGAGCCACTGGCCCTTCCCGATGAAGAACCCCAGGAATAAATTGAATCAGGAGGAATCACCATGCCACATGATTTGCGCTTCACCTTTGCCCACAATAACTTCAACGTAATCAACCTGGAAAAATCCCTAGCCTTTTACAAGGAGGCCCTGGGACTGATTGAGATGCGCCGCAAGGAGGCGGAAAGCTTCACCCTGGTCTTCTTAGGCGACGGGCAGACTTCCCACCAATTGGAATTAACCTGGCTTCGTGATTGGGATAAGCCCAGCTACAACCTGGGTGACAACGAGTTCCACCTGTGCTTCCGTGTCAATGACTATGAGGCTGCCTACCAAAAGCACAAGGACATGGGTGTCATCGTCTATGACAACACCAAGATGGGTCTGTACTTCATCGCGGACCCGGATGGCTACTGGATTGAAATCGTGCCGGAAAAGCGCTGACTTCAAAGCCCCGCCATGCGCGGGGCTTTTTCTTTGGGTATACTCTGCTGACATCATCAAAAAGGAGAAAAAGATGAGCAAGGATTTTGACGCGCTGCTCCCGGTGCTCAGGCAGCGCTTTTTGGAGAATATGGAGCGGCATCAAGGGCTTGATTGGGCGGATGTTGAAAAGCAGCTCAAAGCCAATGAGAAGGCGCAGGCAGCCCTCCTGTGGATGGAGGAAACGGGCGGTGAGGTGGACGCCCTTGTGCACCCCGCTTTTGGTGAGGGCCTTGTCTATGTGGACTGCTCACCGGAGAGCCCATCTGGCCGGCGCAGCGTCTGCTATGACGCCCTGGCCCTTGAAAAGAGAAAAGAAAACAAGCCCTGGCACAGCGCCTTGGGCTTGGCGGAGGAAAAGGGGGTAAAAGTGCTCTCAGAGGCGCAGTACCGTGCCTTGCAATCCCTTATGCCCCTGGATAACAAAACCTCCTCCTGGGTCACAACCCCGCAGGAGGTACGAAAGCTTGGCGGCGGTTATTTTATGAACCGGCACTACGGCCAGGTGTTCCTGTACTACAACGGGGTGGAATCCTATTACGCGGCCCGGGGCTTCAGGGCTTTTATCGCGCTTTGACTTACGCGCGGTAAACCCACAGGGCCAGGGCGGACAAGATGAGCAAGGCAATGCCCATGAGCAGCAGGGTCATCTCCGGCTTCTTGCGCTTCTTGGACTTGTCCATCTTGTAGTCATAAAACTTGGGGAAGTTTTCGGGCTTCACAAAGGGTGTGAACAGCACCAGGAAGCTTTTGAAGGCATAGCTGAAAATATCAAAAAACCCCGTGCTGGAGACCATGGTTAAAAGGCCAACGCCAGTCACAAACAGCCCGACCACGAAAAAGCCGTCGCTGAGGTGGCGGGCATTGGTTTTCATTGGGATCCCGGGCCTTAACCCCTGGCCTTGCGCTACAAAGTAAGAAATCAGGAGGAAAAGGGCGAACAGGCCCAGGTAGAGGAGCACCCTTTTCGTGGTCCATTTTTTGGGCTTTTTTTCTTCCTCCCCCCAGGGATTTGCTTTGATGTTCTGATCGGCCATGCCTTCCTCCAAAAAAGCCCCGCCAAAGCGGGGCCTTGATTTATTTGTTCAACTGGGCCTTGTATTGCTGCTTTTCAACCTCATTGCAGTACACAAAGTGCCCAGGGCTGATTTCCTGGAAGCTGGGCCTGTCCTTTGAATAATCATGGGACACCAGGGGGTCATACTTGATGCGCTTGCGGTCCTTCTCATACAGGGGGTCTGGCAGGGGAATGGCGGAGAGAAGGGACTGGGTGTAGGCGTGCAGCGGGTTTTGGAATAATTCATCCGCGGTGGCCAATTCTACTAACTTGCCAAAGTACATCACGCCGATTCGGTCAGAGAAATACTTGATAACGGACAGGTCATGGGCGATAAAGAGGATGGTTAGCCCCAGGGAATGGCGCAGGTCGTTCATCAGGTTGATGACCTGGGCCTGGATGGATACGTCCAGGGCGCTCACCGGCTCATCCGCGATGATCAGCTCCGGCTCCATGATAATGGCCCTTGCCACGCCAATTCTCTGGCGCTGGCCGCCGGAGAACTCATGCGGGTAGCGGCTGGCGTGCTCGCGCACCAGGCCCACCATCTCCAGCACCCGGAAGACCTTCTCATCAATGATGGCCTTGTCCTTTTCCCCACGGATCACCAGGCCCTCAGCGATGGTCTCATACACTGTCATCCGCGGGTCCAAAGAGGCAATGGGGTCCTGGAAAATCATCTGAATCTGGGTGGTAAACCGCTGCTTTTTGGCGATGTTGCGGTCATAATGAAGCTTCTTCTGGATTTCCTTGCGCTCTTTATCGTCCTTCGCGTTGTTTAAGAGTGGGGCATAGCGCGCCTCCACCTCCTGGACCATGAGCTGCGCGTGCTCCTTGTCGCTGCCAAAGTGGTCATGCTTGGCCTTGCGGATTTCCTCCTGCTGCTGTGCGATAAAGGCCCTCAGCTCTTCCTTTTTGGCGCTGTCCGCGCCTTTCATCTCCCGGCGCGCCTGGCGGATCGCCTTTTTATAGGACAGGTTGCCAGCGGCAATGCGCTTGCCCTTAAAGTAAATGCTGCCGGAGGTGATGTCATACAGCTTGATGATGGAGCGCCCAGTGGTCGTCTTGCCGCAGCCGGATTCTCCGACCAGGCCAAAGACCTCTCCCTTTTTGATGTCAAAGCTGATTTCATCAACGGCCTTGGTTTCCTTAAAGTACTGGCAGAGGTTTTCAACCTTTAGCAGGGTGTTGTCAAATTCAGGCATGGGCAGCTCCCTCCGCTCTCGCTTTCATTTTGGCGATGCGCTCTGTGACCACCTCTGGTGGGTTCACTTTTGGCGCGTCCTTGTGCAGGAGCCAGGTCGCGGCTTTGTGCGTGGGGCTTAGTTCAAACATTGGCGGTTCCATTTCAAAGTCAATCTCAAGCGCGAAGCGGTTCCGATCAGCAAAAGCGTCGCCCTTGGGCGGATAAATCATGTTGGGGGGTGTGCCGGGGATGGCTTCCAGTTTTTCCTTGGTTTCCAAATCCGGCATGGAGGAGAGCAGGGCCCAGGTGTAGGGGTGGGCAGGGGAGTAGAAGACCTCTTCCGCTGTGCCCTGTTCCACAATCTTGCCCGCGTACATCACAGCGATGCGGTCAGCCATGTTGGCCACCACGCCCAGGTCATGGGTGATAAAGATGATGGAGAGGTTGCGCTCCCGCTTTAACTTGTTGATGAGCTCCAGAATCTGCGCCTGAATGGTAACGTCCAGCGCCGTTGTGGGCTCATCGCAAATCAGGATGTCCGGGTCAGCGGCCAGGGCGATGGCAATCACGATGCGCTGGCGCATGCCGCCTGAAAACTCAAAGGGGTATTGCCGGTAGCGGCGGCGGGGCTCAGGGATGCCCACCTCCTCCATCAGCTTGATGGCCTTGGCCTTGGCCGCGTACTTGGTTACCTTGTTGACGATGCCAGCAGCGCTCTCATTTAAGTAAGCCAGGAGCTGTTCAGCCTTCTCCCGCTTGTTCTCATGGGGCTCCTGCTCATTCATGGCCTTATACTTGTTGGCCAGGTTGCTCATCAGCCTTGCAATGCTGTCCTGTGTCAAGGGCAGGTCCACCACAGCGGGAGGGATGACCTTAAACCCAGGGTCACGGCCCTTTTCCACCAGGCGGTCATGCCGGGCCTGTTTCTTTTCAAATTCCTTCACGCGCTTTTCGTTGTTCTTTTGCCCGTCCTCATACATCTTCAGGAAGGACTTGACAGCGCCTGAGAAGGTCCAGGCCGCGGAATCCTTGACCACAGTGATGGGCTCAATGGAGGCATCTACCTTTTCATAGATTTTGTTCGCAATCCCATGAAAGGCTGCCACCCCGCCGGTGTTTAAGGTGTGAAGGCCCTCTTCCAGGGCCTTGATGGCCTCTTCCCTTAGGAGAACATGGTTCTTATCCGTGTAGGAGATGGCGGTCTGCACCTTGTCCACAAAGCGCAGGGAAAACTCCTGCTCATAAAACTCCTCATAGCGCGCGTTGTTTTCCAAAACGCTGCCCTTGAGCTCCTCGCCCTTGTTGCGGTGGTTGTAGTAGGCCATGGGCAGGAGGGAGGGCAGGGGTTTTTCCAGGATCAAAAGGACGCCTTCCCGCAATTGGCCCAGCTTGCTGTGCAGCTCGCCATAGTCCTCTCTCTTTTCCTGGGCCTTGAGGTTATGGTGCAGGCCCTTGGCGATCTGGAGCAGGTGATCCTCCGCCTTGGAGAGGACGTAGTCATCCTGCGCGTCATTGATGAGGCGCTGTAATTCCTTGACCTGGCCCTGTGGCTTTTTCAGCGCGTTTTTATCAATGTGAAAGAGCAGGTCATTAATTTCTTCCAAAGCGCCTTTGACGGCCTCCTGCGCCTTGTTTAAGGAGCGTTCCCGGTTGATGAACTGCATAACGGTCTGCTTATAATCAGAAAGAATCTGCTTGCTTTCCTCGGCCTTCTCAGGCTCGGCTTCCAGCATGTATTTTTGCAAAAGGGCCATCTTGTCGTCAAAGTTCTTCCGGCTGGCCTTCTGGCGCGCCGTGCCCTTTAAGAGCATGGCCTCGGTTAATTGCTTGCCAATGCGCATGATGGGGTTGAGGCTGGAGAGCGGGTCCTGGAAAATCATGGAGATTTTGTCCCCGCGCAGCTTGTGGAAGTCCTCTTCCTCAATCTTTAATAAATCCTGCCCGTCATAGAGCATTTCACCGCCCTCAATGATGGCGTTGCCGGCTAAAATGCCCAGGATGGCCTTGCAGGTGACGGACTTGCCGGAGCCGGACTCCCCCACAATGGCCAGGGTTTCGCCCTTTTCCAGGTGGAAGGAGACATCGCGCACGGCCTGCAATTTGCCGTTCACCGTGCGGAAGGAAATGCGGAGGTTGTTGACCACTAAATTTTTCATTGCTTACTCCACCCCCCGCAGCGAAGGATTAAAGGCGTCCCTCAGGCCATTGCCAAACAGGTTAAAGGAAATCATCAAGAGGGAGATAAACAGCGAGGGGAAAAAGATAATAAAGGGATAGGTGGATAAATAGTTTTTGCCGTTGGCCAGCATGGTGCCCACGCTGGTCATGGTGGAGGACTCCAGGTTGATAATGCCCAGGTAGGTCATGGAGGATTCCGAGAAGATGACGCTGGGAATGACCAAAACTGACCCAGTGATAATTGTGCCCATGGAGTTGGGGAAGATGTGCTTAAACATCAGCCGCTTGTCATTGGCGCCCAGCGTGCGGGCAGCCAGGATATACTCCTGCCCCTTGAAACGGTAAAACTGCATGCGCACCCGGGAGGCCATGCCAATCCACCCGGTCAATATAAACGCGAAGAACAAGGCGCCCACCACGCCCACCTGCTTGGCCAAGTGCAATTGGAACAAGGTGGTGGCGACAATAAAGGGGATGCCCGAGAGGATGTCGGAAATCCGCTCCATCACCAGGTCAATCGTGCCGCCATAATACCCTTCAATCGCGCCGTAGATAGCCCCGATAAAGAGGTTCACAACGGATACTGAAATGGCCAGGATAAAGGAAAAGCGCGCGCCAGCGGCCAGGCGGGTAAAGATATCCTGCCCGCGGTCAGTGGTTCCAAAGGGGAAGGCCGGCTCAAAGCCGTAGCGGTAGGTGAAGAAGTTATACCGGCTGACCCGCACCACATAGCTTCTGGTGGTGCTGGTGCCGGTCACCCGGGCGTAAGCCAAGGGCTTGTCCTTATTGTTGTCCTCTTTGATCCTGATGCTGTGGTAGCTTTTGTCTTCCGGCGTTGTGCTGCGGTAGATGGGCTGGAAATTGCCCTCCTTGTCCAGGATGGGCGCGCCCTTGGGGTTGGCCTTGTACCAGATGTTGGCGTTGTTCTGCTTGGCGTCCGTGATGGCCGGATAGATGACCTGGATGCCGGTCTTGTCCTGCCAGGCCTGTAAATCCTCATACTGGGCAGGGGTCAGGGTCTGGTAGAACATGCCCATCTGGTAGTAATTGTCCAGTTTAAAATCATAAAAGCGGGCGTTTTTATTGGCCGTGGGGTCAATATAGCTTTCCCTGTACATCTCAACGATGGGGTTTAAACCGGTTTCAACGCCAATGGCCCGAAGGGCCTGGTATTCCGGCTCTGACATGGTGGCTTTGGTCAGGCCGTCCAGCCCCAAAAAGGCCAGGTATGTGTTCTTGGGCGGCAGCTTGCCATAGTTTAGGTACATGGTATCTGTTAAGGATTCTGTATAGCGGTTGGCGCCGATGATAGGCCCAAAAACGGCGTAGAGAATCAGGATGACAATGATGACCGCCGCGGCGACAGAGGCCTTGTTGCGGCTAAAGCGCAGCAGCACATCCTTAAAGTAGGAAATGGGCTTGGTTTCCAGTTTCTTATCGTGAAGCCTGTCCGTATTATCCACAAAATTGAATTTTTCCTTTGGGATGTGCGGATGGTTGTTTCTTTCGCTCATTATTTTTTGCTCCCCATTCTGATTCTCGGGTCCACAAACCCGTAGCTCAAGTCGATGATGATGCCGCTGGCTAAACCAACAATGGTATAAAAAGCGGACAGGAGCATGAAGAAGTTGTAATCGGGCGTGGCTGCCGTGATGGAGCTGACATACAAAGGCCCGACACCCGGTATGCCAAAAATCTGCTCAATGATGAGGGAGCCGCCGATGATGCCGATGAACTCGCCCAGAATCATCGGGAAGATGGGCACCATGGAGTTGCGCAGCGCGTGGCGCACAGTGGTCTGTGAGCGGGTTAAGCCCTTGGTCCGGGCCAAAAGCAGGAACTCGCTGGTTAAAACCTCGGTTAATTCCGCGCGGGTATAGCGGGTCAGCCCAGCCACAATGCCAAATCCCAGGGAGAGGATGGCGGGCACCAGGGATACAAAGGTTTTAAAGGAGAGCAGGTCATTGCCCGGCTCCATCTGGAAGGGGAACCATTTAAGCTTAAAGCACAAGAAGTATTGCACCAAAAACGCGTAAACATAGCTGGGCACGGACACAAAGATAATCACGCTGGTGGAGATCACATGATCCTGCCACTTGTTTTTCTTCAAGGCCGCGTAGATACCAAACAGCAGCCCCAGGGGGACGGCGAAAATCATGGTGTAGGTGTTCACCACCACGGTCGCGGGCATTTTCTCAATAAACTTGTCCCAGACGTTCTGGCCAAAGTACAGGGACTCGGAGATGCCCCAGTCCCCCCCAATGACAGACCGTTCCAGGAAGATGAGATATTGCTCCAGCAGGGGCTTGTTATAGCCCAAGGCCTCCCTGCGCATTTCGATGAGTTGCATGTCCTTGCCAAATTGCTGGGCCGGTTTGGTGGGCAACAGCTTGACCAAGACAAAACACATCGACACGATGATCAGGGTGACCATCAGCATGAGCAGGATACGCTTGATGATGTACTTCAGCACTCGGAAATCCCTTCCCCCGCCTGCTTTGGACTGTATACAGCACGGGTCTTGTTGAAATGCCCGGGAGAAGGCGAACCTCCTCCCGGGCTTGCCACCTGGCGGGGTTAATTACTTGTAGTTGAGGGTGCCGCCCTGGTCCTTCACAAAGGCTTCCCAGGCAGCGTCATCATACTCATAGGTCATGTAGCGCAGTCCGCCGCGGCCCATGGGGAAAATCTGGTCCTCGGTGTAGTATTTGATCTGCATGCCCTTTAAGGAGGCGGAGTAGTTGCCCATCAAGGGGATGAAGTCATACAGCTGCAAAACGGTGCCTTCCAGGGCGCCCAGCACCTTGATGCGGTTGGCGGCCTTTTCAGCGTCAGCGCTGTAGGGGAAGGACATGACGACCGTCTCACCGGTTTCCACGTTCTTAAGGGTGGTGGGGGTGGCGTTCATGGCCTCATACCAGGCAAGCATGCTGGCGGTGTACTTGACACCGTCAATCTCAATCTCTATCTGGTGGGTGCTCGCGTCAAAGGAGGGGTCATACTGGTAGGTGGGGCTCACGAACACTTCCATCAGGCTGTAGGGGTCAAAGGTGGAACCGGTCCAGCCAACGCCAAACAGCATGTCCACGTTGTTGTTCTTCAGCGCGTCAGAGAAGCCATTGCCCAGGGTGCCATCGCGGGAGAAGGTCAGTTTGCCTTCCAGCTTGGTGCCCTTCACAGCCTCAGTGTAGTTGTTGACGATGAAGTCATAGCCGGCGTTGTAGAAAGCGCTGGTCATGTTGGGGGTACCGATGATGATCTGGACAGTGTCCTCCTCGGTCATCAGGCCCTTTTCAATGGCCGCGTCATACGCCTTGTTGAAGTACTCGCGCGCCATCTCCAGGTTATAGCCGGAGATGCTGTCAATGGCCTCATCAGTGGTGGCGTACATCTTGCCTTCGCCAATTTCATCGCTCAGGCCCCAGAAATCAACCACGACCTGCTTGGCGACGTCTGTGTTGCGGTAGAAGATGCCGTTGTCCGGGTCAGCGACGATCTGGCCGGAGTAGATGGCCAAAGCGGGCTGGCTCACGGGGTCAGCGGCCAGGAGGAACTCAGAGCGGTTCATCGCCAGGCTCATCGCTACGCGGAAATCCTTCAGCGTGAGGATGGTCTTGTTGACCTTTTCACCAGCGGCCTTCTGGTTGGTTTCCAGCGCGGAGAAGTCAGGGTTGAACACCATGGCAAACACAGAGTCGCCCTCGGTGTAGTAGGCATAGTCGGACTTGCCATATTCCTCAATATAGTCCTTGCTCAGGCCAAAGCCATCCAGCTGGCCGTTTAAGAACATTTCAAGGCGGGTGGAGGCTTCCATGACCAGGTTGGTGTTGATCCGGGTGGTCTGGTAGCGGTCCTTGTTCTCTTCCATGTTGTAGCCAAACCAGTTCTCATTGCGCTCAACGGTGTAGAGCTTGTCAGACTGGAAGCCGGTTAGCTTGTAGGGGCCCCAGGACATCGTGGTTTCAACGGTGGTGCCGTAGGTGTTGGTGTACACGCCGTCCTTTTCGGTGCCGGACTTCTCGTACATTTCCTCATTGGCCAGGTAAGAGGAAGTCAGCGCGTAGTGCAGGTAGAAGCCAGACAGGGGCTTATCCAGGATCAGGACGATGTCGTTCTCGCCATCGGCCAGGAAGCCAACGGTTTCCCAAGCGGTATCCGGCCAGGTGTACTTGCCGTACAGCTCGTCCATCGCCCATTCCTTGCGGGTGGCTTCATCCGCCCAGGTGATGTAGGCGCCGCCTTCGCCAACGGTGTAGAACTCATAGAGCTCCTTGATGGTCAGCGGGGTTTCAACCACAGCGTTTTCGGCAGCGCCGGTCCACGCTTTGGCTTCAAAGTCATAGGTGTCGCCAAAGGAGTAGCTCCAGTTGACGTAGCCCTTTTCCTCGCCCTTGCTCTCAAGCCAGGCGTCCTTGTCTTGCGCGCCGTCAAGCGCCATCAGTTCGCTGTACTTGGTGTCAGCGGGCACGCCCTGCTTGGCGTAGCCTTCGGCGTTGGTGATGCGCAGGCTGCCGGAATAAAGGGAGTCAGCGCGGTGGTTCTGCGCCTTGGGGTTGAGCAGCAATTTGGCGGAGTTCACAAAGTTCTCAGCCTTAATCGGGGTGCCGTCTTCCCATTTCAGGTCATCGCGCAGGGGGATTTTCCAGGCGCGCCCGGTGGTGCGCTCTTCAGTCGCTTCACCAGCGTCCGTGCTCACAAACTCTGAAATGCCCCACGTTTCGCCGATGTACTGCTCAGTCACATCAACGGGGAAGTCCTTGGCAGCCCACGGAATCAGCTTGTAGCCATCCATGGTGTCGTTGTAGTCAAACAGATAAAAACCGTTTGACAGGTAGTCCAGCATGTCGCCGTCCGTGGCGGTCTGGAAGGTGAAGGGGCTCCAGGTGGTGGGGAAGGAAGTGACCGCCAAATCCCAGGTGTAGGAAGGCGTCCCTTGCTCAGCAAAGGCAGTCAGACTGACGACCATGCTCAGCATCAGAATGATGGAAAGAAGCTTTTTCATGTGTACCTCCTCATTTTTTTCTTTTCCATGACTATCAAATTGTATAGTGTTTGTCCGGGCCTGTCAATCTTTGTCAGACCATGTGAAGCAGGTGCCCCCTCCTTTTTGGGCATCGTTTTGTCAAGGTTAACCCGGCCTACAGGGTATTTACCCGAAGCGCTATAAAAGTATGCAAATGTTTTCTTTTCATTCCTTTGTCCAGTCATTCAGTGGTATACTCTAAGAAGGGTCACCAAGTGCCAGAACATATTATTTGACCAAGGAGGGCATAGCCTAATGGAACTCAAGCACCAAATATACTCTGTCGGCGTCCAGAACCCGGAATTGGAAGTGTTCGACATTATCATGAAAACACCCAAGGGCACTAGCTATAACGCCTACCTCGTCAAGGGCAGCGAGAAAACCGCCCTGATTGAAACCGCCAAGGAAGGCTATCTGGAGCAATACCTGAAAAATATTGAAGCCATCGTGCCCTTTGAGTCGGTGGATTACCTGATCATCAACCATACGGAGCCCGATCACGCCGGCATCATCCCGGAATTGTTGAAGCGCAACAGCAGTTTGCAGCTCATTGGCACCTCCAGCGCCATCACCTTCATCGGTCAGATCATCAACCAGCCCTTCAACTCCCTTACCGTCAAAAAGGGCGACAAGGTAGACCTGGGCGGGCGTGAGCTCACCTTCTATCCCATGCCCAACCTGCACTGGCCAGACACCATGTTCACCCATGATTCCCTGTCCAATGCTCTGTTCACCTGCGACTTCATGGGCGCTCACCATGCCTATGCGCCGCTGTTGTTTAGCACCTTAAAGGACAAGGCGGATTATTTATCCAACGTAGAAAAATACTACATGGACATCATGAGCCCCTTTGCCGCGCCCTTTGTCCACAACGGCATCAAGGCTGTGCGCGAACTTAACCCCAGCGTTATCTACACCGGCCATGGGGCAGCGCTGGACGAGGGGATAGAGGATGTGCTGGCCATCTATGACCGCTTAAGCGCGGTGCCGCAAAAGACGGGCAAATCCGTGGCCATCGTTTATGTCAGCGCCTATGGCTACACCAGAAAGCTGGCCCAGACTTTGGAAGAAGAAATCAAAAAATCCCTCCCCGTCACCATGATTGAGTTGGATGAAAACAACAAGGACAAGGCCTATGCCGCCATTGCCGCGGCGGATGGCGTCCTTTTTGGCTCACCCACCTTCCTGGGCGACACGCTCCAGCCCATCACGGAGCTGATGGCCGGTCTCCATCCCTACTCCTTAAAGGGCAAGGTCGCGGCCGCCTTTGGTTCCTATGGATGGTCGGGTGAGGCCGTCGCCAACATGACCGGCCGCCTGGAGCAATTAAAGGTCAAAACGCTGGAAGGGGTTCGTGCCCGCATGCGCCCCAATGAGGAGGAACTGGAGGCAGCCCGCGGCCTGGCCGCTCGCCTCTTGGAAGCGCTGAAGTAATCAAAACCACAAAGGAGGACGGATATGCGTTCAAGACCTGCCCGCTATTCCTGCGCCAATGTGACCTTGCCCACTGTGCCCCAGGTGGCGGATGCCATCTGGGACACGGTAGCACCTGGGGAACTTAAGGAGGTGGTCAGCGGCAAGCGCCCCTTCTTGAACACTGAATTTAAGGTTGTAAGGGATGACGCCGCCCAGGCCTTCTACATCAAAATCACGGCGGAGGATGACGGCATCCACTCCACCTACCGCCTGCACGACGAGCCGCTCTACACCCAGGATGTATTTGAATTGTTTATTTCAGATGCGGGTAAGGCGGAGGAGTACCGGGAGATTGAGGTCAGCCCCTATGATGTTACCTTTTGCGGCAACATCCTCTTTGTTTCCGCTCAGGAGCAACGCCTGGACATGAACTGGGACACCCCCGGCTTTTTGACGACCACCCGCTATGATAAAAAGGCGCATCAGACCACCAGCCTTTGGGTCCTGCCCTATGCCATGTTCGCTGAGAAACCCCGTGTGGGGGAGGCCTGGCCTTTTAACGTGTTCCGCATTGACCACAGCGTCAGGGGAGAGGAATTGCAGGCCTGGCAAGCGACAGGGGAGCGCCGCTTTCACCGGCCGGAGTTTTTTGGCCTTCTGGAATTTGTCTAAGTGAGCATCCAACTCGCGGAGCAGGCGCTGCAAAGCGCCATGCGGGAATTGGTGCATGACAAGAAAATGCTCACCGGGATGACGGTCTGCTACGGCAAGCAAAGCGAGCATTTCACCTTTTCCACCGGGCACGAGCGCGAGGTTGTTTTCAGCCCTCAGGGCTTTGAACAAGCCCAGGAGCCTATCACCCCATCCACCATCTATGATTTGGCCTCGCTGACCAAGCTGTACACCTTGGTCAGCGTTTTAATGCTGGTTCAAAGTGGCGAAATCCGACTATCAGACAGCATTGCCCGCCTGGACCCGCGCTTTGTCCATCTTTCTGATACCACGGTGGAGGAAGTCCTCTCCTATCTGGCTTGCCTGCGGACGCAGGAACGCGTGGACGCGCAACCGGACGCGTTTTTGGCGCGGGAGGTGCTCTTTTCTGTCCGCCGCGTGCCCATTTTGGCGGAGGAGCGGCTCTATTCGGACATGAACGCCCTGGTCTTGCAGTTTATGGTGGAGGCGGTCTCTGGCCTGCCCTTTGACCAGTTTTTGACGCGCTATCTCTTAAAGCCGGCTGGGCTTATGGAAACCTGGGCTGTCATCCCCCGGGAGCGCCAGGGTGACCTGATGGATTACAACTATGAGTATCATTGGCAAAATGGTATGTTCAGACTCATCAAGGACGCTGTCCCAGGGCGTCCGCATGACCCCAAAGCCCGGCTGCTGCAAACAGATCAGCATCCCCTTTCCGGCCACGCGGGGCTGTTTGCCACCGCGGACGATGTCTGCCGCTTTGTCCAGGCCCTCTTAAGCGGTGTTTTCATCAGCAAAGAAACCCTGCTGCAAATCGGCGTCAACCGCACCGGCTTTTTAACCCATCAGGGCAACTACCGCCAATTTTTAGGGTTATTGTGCTTTTGCCGCTCCCCCTTGCAGTTTAAAAGCGAGGTGCCAGAATGGATGGGCTTAAGGTCCTTTGGTTTGGCCGGCTACACCGGCAACCACCTGGCCATGGACCCGGAAACCGGGGTCTTTGACCTCCTGTTGGGCAACCGCTGCCACAACCGCCTCTCTCAAATCAGCCCGGCTGAGGACATGAAGGCGCTGGGCCTTTCAAGCGAGGGAGCGGGCCAGGTTGTCCTTCCGGACGGCACAAAGCTTTTTTCCAGCTTCCAGGTCATTCACCAAAAGGACAGGCTTGTGCATAATCCGGTGTACCGCTGCCTCCTGGCCCGCAAATATTTGCCCGATTCGGCATTTTTAATGGATTTACAGGATTTTTAATGGACGAATCCCGACATTTCGGTTAAAATGTGTCCACAAGCTTTTGCTAATATCAGAACGTCAAAACGAGGAGGATTCGTATGCAAACCGTACCTTTTGGGAAGACAGGGCATCAGGTCAGCCGGCTGGGCTTTGGCATGATGCGCCTGCCCACCTTTGTGATTGAGGGCGACAAGCGGGTGATCGATCGTCCGGAGGCCATCCGTATGCTGCGCCATGGGATTGACAAGGGCATCAACTATGTGGATACCGCCTATGGCTACCACGACGGGGAGAGCGAGATTGTCACCGGCCTTGGGCTCAAGGACGGTTACCGGGAAAAGGTGCTCCTCACCTCCAAACTGCCCCAGTGGCTGGTGGAAAAGGAGGAGGACATGGACAGGCTCCTGGATGAGCAGCTTAAAAAGCTGGATGTGTCCTACCTGGATTTTTACCTGCTCCATGCCCTGCACGATGAGGCCTTCAAAAAGCTTCAGCGTCTGAATTACCCCAAGTTTTTAGAGAAGGCCAAGGCCGATGGCCGCATCCGCCACGCCGGCTTCTCCTTCCATGATGACCATGAGGTCTTCCTGCGCATCATAGATGATTATCCCTGGGACATGGCGCAGATTCAGTTTAACTATTTGGATGACCAGTTCCAGGCTGGCCTGGACGGCCTTTTGTACGCAGGTGAAAAGGGCATTTCCGTGGTCGTAATGGAGCCCCTGCGCGGCGGCGCCCTGGCCAACCCGCCTGAGTCCATCCGGGAATCCATGCAGAACGAGGGCAGCGGGTATTCCCCGGTGGAATGGGCCTTCCGCTATGCAGGGGATTTCCCCCAGGTGGTCACCATCCTCTCTGGCATGAGCACCATGGAACAGGTGGAGGATAACCTGCGCATCTTTGAGCAGGTCAAGCCCAATTCTTTGACAGAGCAGCAGCATGCCTTCATCAAGGACATCAAGGGCCAGTACCTCTCCCGTGTCAAGATTGGCTGCACGGCCTGCGACTACTGCCAACCCTGCCCCCATGGGGTCAAGATTCCCCGGATTTTCAAAATCTACAACGAGTCCTATATGTTCAACAACCTAAACGCCCTCAAGTGGAACTACAACGCCCTCATCAAGGAGGATGCGGACGGCTCCCTGTGCGTGGCCTGCGGCGCCTGTGAGGCAGTCTGCCCCCAGCAGCTCCCCATCATTGACACCCTCAAGGTCATTGATGCGGAAGCCCGTTAAGGCAAGGGATGCATTTTAACCTCTATGGCCTCATGATTGCCCTGGGCGTCTTGTTGGCCGTTGTCTACATCGCCCTTGAGAGCAAACGGAAAAACCTGGGGACGGATTTGGCCTATGACATCGCCCTGTGGGTGGTGCCCCTGGCCATCCTCTTTTCCCGGGTTTATTTCGTCATCTTTCATTATGAGCGCTACGCCGGGGACTTTCTCAGCTTCTTCCGCGTCTGGGAGGGCGGTCTGGCCATTTATGGCGGCGTCATTGGCGGGGTTCTGGGCGGCTTTCTCTTGGCCAAGCGCAAAAAAATGTCCTTCTGGCTCTTAGCGGACCTCGTGGCCCCCGGCCTGCTTTTGGGCCAGGCCATCGGCCGATGGGGCAATTTTTTCAACCTGGAGGCCTATGGCTACGAGGTCACAAACCAAGCGCTCCAGTTTTTTCCCTATGCCATTTTCGCCGACGGCGCCTGGCATCTGGCCACTTTCTTTTATGAGTCGCTCTGGAACCTGGCCGGGTTTGCGCTCTTGCTTTTGCTCCGTAAAACCTGCTACCAAAAGGGGAATGGCTGGGTCTTTGCCTGGTATCTATTATGGTATTCCCTGGGGCGGATGATGATTGAAGGCTTAAGGACAGACAGCCTCATGTGGGGAAGCCTGCGGGTTTCCCAGGGGCTCAGCGTTGTGCTGCTGGCGGTCACGGGCCTTGTGATGGTGGTTCAGTTAAAGCTCAACAAGGGCTGGCTGGTCCTCTGGTTCCTGGGCCTAATGGGCATTCTGCTCTCAGCCCTGGGGGTGTCAGGCCTGCTTTTGCCAGCCTACTTCCTGCTGTTTGCCTTTGTCATCTGCGTATTGGTTGACTTTATGAAAAAAAGAGAGCGGGGGATTGCGTGAGGTACCTAAGGCTTTACCGCGCCCTGCTCCATTTTCTGCCCCAGGCATGGGACGGGCTTGAAGCCTTGCAAATTTCCAGCTTAAATGCGCAAAAAATCCAGGCATTTACAAACGTTTTAAAGCGCCACAAAGCTCGGGGCGGCGCCCTGGCCCTCTTTGATGCATCAGGCCTCTTGGACCACCTGGTCTATGGGGAAGCGCGCAAGGGCCAGCCTGTGACCGGGCAGACGGCGTTTCGTTTGGCCTCCCTGTCCAAAACGGTCACCGCAGCCGGCGTCCTGGCCTTGCATCAAAAGGGAGCATTGAATATTGATGAGGACGCGGACATCAACCTGCCTTTTTCATTGCGTGCTCAGGGTGCGCGGGATTTGCCGCTCACCCTCTTTCACCTGCTCACCCATACCTCGGGCATCAAGGATGGGAGGGCCTATGGTGAGGGCATAGAAAGCGGCGCTATGGCTTCTGATCTTCTAAAAGAGGACATTTATACCGGGCAGATGCCCGGGGCGGCCTGCGTGTACTCCAATTTCGGCTTTGGTCTGATTGCCAGCGTCTTGGAAGCCAAACTGGGGCAGAGCTTTCAACGCATCATGGCTGAAGCGCTGTTTGAGCCTTTGAAGCTGGAAGCGGCCTATTACCCTGCCCTCATAAGCGCCCCCGTTGCGGATGCCCGCCGCGTCCTCCCGCCCAAGCGCCAGCCCAATTTTGACGGGCAAAGCCGCCAGGCCAATTTGCCAGCGGGCTGGGATACGGTCGATGTGGAACGTCATTACACCCTGGCCCAGGGGGCCTGCTGCGCGGATGTTCAAAGCTTGGTCCGTTTGGGTCAGGCCCTTCTCAACCCAGGATTTTTCACGGAAAAGAGCCTGGAAATGATGTTTTCTCCCCACGCCAGCCTGGCCAGCCGGGATCCCAGCCTCACCCAGGGCCTGGGCCTGTTCATCCTCAATGACAGGACCATTGCGCCCAAACCCTTGTATGGCCACCAGGGCATGGCCTATGGCGCGGTGCAGATGATGTTTTTGGATCAAGAAAAAAAGCGTGGCCTCATCAGCCTGACCACCGGGGCATCGCAAGCCCGGGAACACATCTTAACGGATCTGAACAAGGCTTTGCTTTCGGTTTGGCAAAATGACTGACACCATCGTTGAAATTGTAAAAAGACCGGGCTGCAAGCTGGTCAAGCTGAGGGGCGGCGGTGAAATCCGCGTGCCCAATGCCCTTTTTCGCCTGTACCCCGTCAAGACCAATGACCCGATCGACCCAGACAATTACCGCGTCCTGCTATCAAAAAGCGAGGGGCGCTATGCCCTGGAGCAGGCGGTGCGCATCCTGGAGCTTAGGGACAAGAGCCGCAGTGAAATCACAAAAAAACTGTTGGAATCTGGCTTTTCGCAGGAGGCTGCCGACGCTGCCTGTGAAAAGCTCTCAACAGCCGGCTATTTAAACGACAGGCGCTACGCCGAAAACACCCTGGAGCGCCTGGGCAAAAAATATGGCGCGCTCCGCCTAAAGCAGGAGCTGCGCCAAAGGGGCATCGCGCCTCAATTGATAGAAGAGCTCATGGCCCAAACGGACAAGGAGGGCATGCTGTCCTCCGCCATCCTCTTAGCGCAAAAATCTCTGCGCGGGAAGACCGGGGAGAAAAAGGACATCTACCGCAGGGTCTATGCGGCTCTGGCCCGGAAAGGCTTCACGCCGGACGTGGTTAAATCTGCCCTGCAAACGGTTTTCACGGAAACGCCGGAGGAAGAATAAGCCTTCTTACAGCCTCCCCCGCCATCATCATTCCGGCAACCGGCGGCATAAAGGCGATGGAGCCGGGCGCGTGCCGCCCGTTGGCGGTGTCGCTGACCACCTTTTTGGGCTCCTCTTTGGAGTACAGCGTCAAAAACCCTGGGAGGCCCCGCTCCTTGCAGGCCTTCCTCATCACTCGGGCCAGGGGGCAAACGCTGGTCTTGTAGATGTCCGCAAAGGCCAGCTGTGTGGGATCCAAGCGGTTTCCCATGCCCATGCTGCTGATCAACAGCACCCCGGCTTCTATCGCTCTTTTTGCCAAGAGCAGCTTGCTGCTCACCACATCGATGCAGTCCAAGACTGCGTCAAACTGGGATAAGTCAATTTGCCCCTCGGTTTCCTCCTGATAAAACATCGGGTACTCTATGATTTTGGTTTCAGGGGAGATGTCCAGGAGGCGCGCTTTGAGCGCGCTTGTTTTTTTCTGCCCCAGGGTGGAGTGCAGGGCAATCAACTGGCGGTTCAAGTTGGAAAGGCTGATGGTGTCAAAATCAACCAGGGCCAAATTGCCCACCCCACTTCTCACCAGGGCCTCAGCGCAGGCCGCCCCCACGCCGCCCAGGCCAAAGACGGCCACTTTCGCCTCTTGCAGCCGCAAAAAGGCGGGCATACCGATGACATCAATACCCCGCTGAAACTGCTCAAACCTGCTCATTGCTTGTCCTCACCTTGTGCCCGGCCACCGTTGCTGTGAGCAGGCTCACGCTGGCGGCACCCCTTAATTGTAATTGTTTGGCGCACTCCCTGGCTGTGCTGCCCGTTGTGCGCACATCATCCACCAGTAAAATCTCCATCCCTGTCAGGTCCTCCTGGCAGATAAACGCGCCCTTGATGTTGTCTTTTCTTTTTTCGGCGCTCAGGCTGGATTGGCGCTTTGTCTTGCGCTGTTTGACCAGCGCCTCTTTGACAGGCATGCCAGTTTCCTCAGAAATCAGGTCGCATAATATACGGGATTGGTTCATCCCTCGCACCCTTTGATGCAAGGGATGCAGCGGCACAGGCACCAGGGCGTCAAAGCGCCGGCCGGTGATGCATAAAGCCATTTCCCGGGCCAGGGGCGCTGCCGCCTGCTCCACCGGGTCAAATTTTAAGCTCACCACCAGCTTTTGCGCCAGATCCTTATGCAGAAAGGCCGCAAAGGCACTGTCCAGCCCCTGCATCCCGCCATTTGCGCAGTATGCGCAGGTCTGATACTTGGGTTTGGGGCTCTGGCAATGGGGGCAGACCAGGTCTCCGGTCCTCAGGCTGTCCAGCTCCTGTTCACAGCGCGCACAAAGCGCCGCGCCTTCCCTGATCTGCCTGGGTTCATCACAGCCCAGGCAGCGTGCCTTGGGCAAAAGCAGGTCCGCCGTTTTTTTCATCAGCTCGTGAAGATTCATTGCATGGCCTCTGCTAAAATGTCCAGCCAGTGTTTAAGGAGGGAATAGCGCCGGCGTTCCAAGTTATTGCTCACCATCATGTGGAGAACTTCCTGCCGCCCGACCAGGACCACCAGCCGCCTTGCCCGCGTCACCCCGGTGTAGAGCAGGTTACGCGTCAAAAGCATCCGGGGGCCGCCCACCATGGGCATCACCACAGCCGGGAACTCGCTCCCCTGGCTTTTGTGGACGGAGAGGCAATAGGCTAAATCCAATTCCTCCAAATCAGCATACTCATATTGTACGGTCTTTTCCTCGTCATACAGCACGTCCACCAGCTTGTCTTCCTCATCAATTTTTGTGATAAAGCCAATGTCGCCGTTAAAAACCCCCTGGCCGGTCAAGCCGTTTACTGTTTCCCATTCCAGGGCGTAATTGTTTTTAATGTGCATCACCTTGTCCATCTCGCGCAGCGTCATCTCGCCAAACTGGATTTCGGCTTTCTTGGGGGAGGGGGGGTTAAAGGCCTCTTGCAGGACAGTGTTTAATTGGTTGACCCCGCACACACCCTTTCTGGTGGGGGAGAGCACCTGAATGTGCCGGAAGCTGTCCTTGACGTTTAAGAACCTGGGCAGGCGGTTTAAGCACAGGGCCACAATGCTGTCCCTGGCCCTGGTTGCGTCCTGCTGGTTTTCAAAGAAGAAATCGCTGCCCTCCCCGTTCATCACCGGGTCCTCGCCATGGTTGATGCGGTGCGCGTTTAGGACAATCATGCTGTCCTCGCCCTGGCGGAAAATCTCGCTCAAGCGCACCTGAGGGATGTCCTCACAATCCAAAATATCGCGCAGCACGTTGCCAGCGCCCACGCTGGGCAATTGATCCGCGTCCCCCACCAGAATAAGCCTTGTGCCCGGCTTGAGCGCCAAGAGCAATTGGCGCATCAAGAACACATCCATCATGGACACCTCGTCCACAATCAGGCATTCGCAGTCCAGCGGGTTTTCCTGGTTGACCTGAAAACTGCCCTCCTCCCCGCCATATTGCAGCAAGCGGTGGATGGTGCTGGCCTCCTTCTGGGTGGCCTCGCTCATGCGCTTGGCCGCGCGCCCGGTGGGCGCTGCCAGGACAATGCCGTCCTTGAGGTTTAAAACATTGATCAGGCAGTTAATCAGCGTGGTTTTACCAGTGCCAGGGCCGCCGGTGATGACAATCAGCCCGTTCTCACAGGCCTTTTCAATGGCCGCCCGCTGCAAAGGGCTAAAGGTGATGCCCTCTTCCTTTTCAAAGACTTCAATCCGCTTCCTGATGTGCTCGGGCATCATCATCTGGCTGGTGCCGCACAAGGCTAAAAGCCTCCCTGCGATGTCAATTTCAGCTTTGCGTATGCTGGGCAAGGATATGTAGTTGACCCCGTCCACCAGATCCAAAAATAGATGCTTATTGAGGGTCAGTTGGGCCGCCAGCCGGCTGATTTCAGCTTCCGGCGCACGCAGCAGCTCGCTTGCAAACGTGATCAGCTCATGTTCCGGCAAGCAGGTGTGCCCGCCCGCGCCCGCGGCCTCAGACAGCGCGTACTTGATGCCCGCCTCCAGGCGAAACGCGCTATCCTCCGCAATCCCCAGGGAGAGCGCGATGCGGTCAGCCGTTAAAAAGCCCACGCCCCTGATGTCGTCGATCATCCGGTAGGGGTTGTCCCGTATCAGCGCTTCCGCGTTCTCCCGGTACACCTTGTGGATTTTGGCGGACAGGGCGGAGGATATGTTGTACTTTTGCAGGAATAAAAAGGTGCTGCGGCTGGCCTGCTGCTCCATAAACCCGCGGCTGATTTGCTTCATGCGCACCTTGCCGATTTTGGGGATTTCAAGCAGACGCTCCGGGCTTTCGGACAAAATTTCCAGGGTGTCCTTGCCAAAGGTGGACACAATCAGCCTTGCGGTGGTGGGTCCTACGCCCTTGATGAGGCCGGAAGCCAGGTATTTTTCAATCGCGCTTAAGGATTCAGGCTTTCTAATCTTCAGGCCGCTTAGCTTAAACTGACGCCCATACTGGGGGTGCTCTGTCCATGTCCCGTCTAACTCAATCGTTTCCCCATCCATTAAATCGGGCATGGTGCCCGTCACGGTCACCAGCCCTTCCTTTGTGCGCACGGAGATGACGCTGTAGCCATTTTCCTCATTGCGAAACAGCGTGCCCTCGGTGGTGCCGACAAAACTGTCCATGAAGCCTCACTTTCAAACGTATTATATCAGCCGCGCGCGCTTTCGTACAAGGAGCGGCTGTTGTGGTACAATATAGGAAGAAAGTAAAGGGAGGCTTTGGATGGATTTGCGCGATATCCGGGGTCCAGAAGACCTTAAGGGATTGTCAAAAAAAGAGATCGAGGAGCTTGCGTCCACGCTGCGAAATCGCATTGTGGAGGTGGTCAGCCAAAACGGCGGCCACCTGGCCAGCAACCTTGGCATTGTGGAGTTGACCCTGGCCCTTCACCGCGTGTTTGATAGCCCAAAGGATAAAATTCTCTTTGATGTGGGCCATCAGTGCTATGTGCACAAGATGCTCACCGGCCGCAATGAGGGGCTTGATCAATTGCGCCAGTATGGTGGCGTGTCTGGCTTCCCCAGGATCACAGAGAGCGAGCATGACGCCTACGGCACTGGCCACGCCTCCACTGCGCTTTCAGCGGCGCTTGGCATGGCGCGCGCCCGGGACTTAAACCAGGGAAAGGAGCACATCATCGCCATCGTGGGCGATGGCGCCTTGACCGGCGGCCTTTGCTTTGAGGCCATGAACAACCTGGGTCAAAAGCAAACCCGCCTGATTGTCATCCTCAATGACAACCAAATGAGCATCGCGCCCAATGTCGGCGCCCTGAGCAATTACCTCACCCACCTGCGCACCAGCAAGGCCTGGATTGGCCTAAAGCACAGCCTGTCCAACTTCTTTTTAAAGATTCCCATAATCGGCAAGGGGCTTCACCGCCTGCTGCAGCGCGTGAAGGATTCCATTAAAAACTTCTTAATCCGCGACCATTTTTTTGAGTCCCTGGGCCTGCGCTACTTGGGGCCTATGGATGGCCACAACGAGGCCCATTTGGAGAAAATATTGGAGCGCGCCAAGGGCTTTTCTGAGCCTGTCTTAATCCACGTGGTCACCCAGAAGGGCAAGGGCTATTTGCACGCGGAGCAAAACCCAGCCAACACCCATGGTGTCAACCCCTTTGACCCGGAGAACGGCCAGCCCCGCGGCAGCTCCACGGAGCGTTCCTTTGGCAAGGCAGCAGGGCAGACCCTGGTTGCGCTGGGAGAAAAGGACAAGCGCATTGTTGCCGTGTCCGCCGCCATGGTGGAGGCGACCGGCCTGGCCCCCTTTGCCAAGGCCTATCCAGACCGCCTTTTTGATGTGGGCATTGCGGAGGCCCATGCCGTCACCCTGGCCGCGGGGCTTGCGGCCTATGGCATGCGCCCGGTGGTCGCCTTATATGACACCTTCCTCCAGCGCGCCTATGACCAGGTGGTGGCAGATATCTGCGTGCAAAACCTGCCGGTCACCTTCTTAATTGACCGCGCGGCCATGGGCGGGGCGGATGGCCCCACCCACCACGGCGTCTTTGGCGCGGCCTTTTTGCGCCATGTCCCCAACCTTCAGGTGTTGAACCCCCGCAGCGTGGAAGAAATGCAGGCCATGATCCAGTATGCCCTCACGGCGGATATGCCCGTATTCATCCGCTATCCCAGGAGTGAGCACCTCCTCATGCAGACCTTGCCCTATGAGCACGCTTTTGAGCCCGGCATTTGGGAGCGTTTAACCCCAAAGGGCGACCTCGCCCTCCTGGCAACCGGCCCCCTGGTCGCAGAAGCGCTCTTGGCCCGCGATCTCCTTGAAAAGCAGGGCATCACAGCCCAGGTCATCAACGCCTCCTCCGTTAAGCCGCTGGACCTTGTTTGCCTCAGGGAACTCTCCCAGTCCGGCCTGCCCTATTATGTTTTGGAGGAGCAGGCCCTGCCTGGCGGCCTGGGCAGCGCTGTTGCCGAGGCCTGTGTCCAGGAAGGCTTAAAGCTGCCGGATCATCTCTTTGCCATCCCCGACCAGTTCATTCCCCATGGCAGCCATGGGGAGCTGCTGCGTCATTGCGGCTTGGACGCGGCCAGCATCGCGGAAAGCCTGGCCAGACGCCTTAGCAAAACCGCATGAAAAACCGCGCCGATACCGAATTGGTCGCCCGTGGCCTGGCGCCCTCCCGTGAAAAAGCCCAGGCCTATATCTTGGCCGGGCGCGTTTATATTGGCGAGGTCCGTGTGGACAAACCCTCCCATCAGGTAGCTCCTTTGGATAACCTGCTCCTGCGCGGGGAGGACGCCTCCTGGGCGTCCCGGGGCGCGCACAAATTAGAAAAGGCGCTCACCGCCTTTTCCGCTGATGTTTTTGACGCCATCGCCATGGACATTGGCGCCGCAGCCGGCGGCTTTACCGATGTGCTCCTGCGCGCTGGCGCTGCCCATGTCTATGCCATTGACGTGGGCTATGGGCAATTGGACTATCGCCTGCGCCAGGATCCCCGCGTCACCGTCATGGAGCGCACCAATGCCCGCGCCCTCACTCCTGAGCACTTCACCCACCGTCCCAACCTCACCGTCATGGACGTGTCCTTTATCTCTATTAAGCTCATTCTGCCCACCGCCATCGCCATCATGGGCGAGACCGGCCGTTTTCTCACGCTGATTAAGCCCCAGTTTGAGGCCGGGCGTGGACAGGTTGGCAAAAACGGCGTCGTGCGCGAGCCCCAAACCCACGTCCGCGTCCTCAAGGACATTCGCGACTTTACAGCCCCTTTGGGCTGGCACATCCAGCAGCTCACCTACTCGCCCATCAAAGGCCCCAAGGGCAACATTGAGTTCTTGGCGGACATTTCCTTTGGTAGCGAACAGGTCATTTCTGATGTTGAAATAGATCAACTTGTTCACCAAGCGCATCAGGAACTGGACGCATAAAGAAGAATAAATAAACGCTGGGGAGCGCTTTGTAAAGCGCTCCCCAGACCTTTTAGCAACTATAAAACTAAATTCTAAAGTTTTTTGTTTCTTTTCTTTGGAAAAGAACAGGTTCCCCGCTTCTTCCCTTGTTTCCTCGTCCCCGTCACTCCCCGGCCCTGTAAATCGCGATGGTCAAAGCGCCATCCTGGGCGGTGCCGTCAATGCGGATAGGGAAGGGGTACTGGTTGCGGATGATGAGGTTCTGGGTGGTGTTGCCAACGGCGGCGTCCGCGCCATGGGGGAGGTAGGCGGCGGCGGAGGGCCCATGCGCGCGCCGATGGATGATTTCAACGCCGGGCAGTTGCAGGATGGTGTTGTATAAGGTGCTGCTGACCTGGCAGGTGCCCCCGCCGTAGCCCTGGATGGTCTCCCCATCGACCAGCGCGTTGGCGGGCAGGTAGCCCACCTTGCGGGAGTAGGGGCCGATGTGCTTGTTAAAGTCCAGCTTATCGCCCAAGGCCAGGGTGTAGAGGGTGAAACGGTCGCAGGCTACCTGGAGGTTGTGCATGCGGTTGATGTTGCTCTCATCAGTGGTGATTTTATAAAAGGAGGTGTAGGCAGCAATGGGCGCCTCGTTATCGGCTGCCTCATTGAGGTTGACCGGCATGATCTCACTGAAATGGTTGGTGTTGATATAGGCGTATTGCCGGTGATAGATGAGGCGGGCCCAGCCGTCCTCAAAATCAATGATGGCGAGCCTCGCGCCCTCGTGCATGGTGATAAGCACCTTGGCATTGGGGTCAGGCGCAGAAAGGACAGGCGCGTCCGTTTTGACCCAGGCGATATAGCCGCATTCCACAGTGGAATAGGGCGGGGTGGTGTCCGGGTTCACCACGCGCACGCTGTAGTCCACCATCAGGTGGCGCTTCATGTAGCCGGTCTTGCCGTTGAAGCGGACCAGGAGCCAGGCGGGCTCCACATCCAGGATTTCAACCAGGCGGTTCTTGGGCACATAGGTCACCCGGGGCGTGGTGTCATCCATGCCCTCAAAAAGGTTGACCAGGGTGACCACCTGCCCGGTATAAAGAGCAGGCAGGTCTATGCCCTGCGTCATCTGGCCAGCAAAAGGCAAAAGGAGCAGGACAAGGATCATCAGGAGAATTCGCTGGATTTTCATTAAAGCACCTTGGTAATGGAGATAAAGAGGGAGCCATCCTGAACGGTGGACGCCAATTGGATGGGGAAGGGGTAGTCATTCCGGAAGACGAAGTTCAGCCCGCCGGAGGACGCGTCCACGCCATGGGGCAGGTACTTAGCGCCATTGGCACCGTGGGGCGCGCGGCGCAGCACGGTGAGGCCGGAGAGCTGGAGGACCACATTGTACAGCGTGCTGGACACCTGGCAGGAACCGCCGCCATAAACATCAAAGACCAGTTCACCATCCACCAATGCGCCGGCCGGTTTATAGCCGTTGCTGGCGCGGAAGGGGCCAACCTCCTCATTGAAGTTGAGGGACTGCCCGGGCTCCATGCGCACGGAAAGGCGCTCCCCGCCCACAACCAGGTTGTTGATGCGGTTGATGTTGTTTTCGTTGTCGGAGATGTCATAAAAGCTGTTGTAGACAGCCAGGGGGATGTCCCCGGCGCTGGCATCCTCGCTCGCGGCAACCATCTGCATTTCAGGCAGGGTGCGGGTGTCCACATAGCCGTACTGGCGCTTAAAAATGGTGCGTGCCCAGCCGTTGTCCACATCAAGAAAACCAACCATCGCGCCTTTTTTAAGGGTGATGAGGGTTTCGCTGTTGGGGTCGGGGGAGGCCTTGATGTGGATGTCGTTTTCAACGGCCGCGAAATAATGGTTGACCGCCGTGCCAAACTTGGGCGTGTTGGCAAAATCCAGGGCCACCGGGTCCATGATGCGGTGGCGCAGCA
>CAYOOZ010000001.1:7716-42576 GCA_964405705.1 uncultured Christensenella sp. | reverse complement strand
GCAGCTGTTTGAAGGAACGACCATAGCGCGAATCACTTTTTTCAGCAGGCCCTATATAAACTTGTGTGTCCGCCTGCGCTGCCGTATCCTGTACAAAACCTCAGGAGGGGAGCATGGCAATGGATTCGAAAACACCTGCTGTGAGGACAAACCGGCTGATGCTCATCCTGTCTGTCCTGGCCTTTGGGACGGTCGGCCTGTTTGTCCGGCAAATTAGCCTGCCCTCCCAGAAAATCGCGCTTTACCGCGCGTCCATTGCCTTTTTGGTCCTCTTCGCCTTTCTTTTGTTCACGGGGCGAATAAAGCTCCTCTATGAGCACAGGCTTCAGGTGCCCAAGTTTTTGTTGACCGGCGCTGTCATGGCCTTCAACTGGATCTTGCTGTTTGAGGCCTACCGCTATACCTCCATCGCCCTGGCCACCCTGGCCTACTACCTGGCGCCCACCTTAATGATTCTCTTTGGTGTGCTGTTTTTGCGTGAACGGCTCTCTTTTTTTCAAACCCTGTGCTTTGTCCTCTCCACCCTGGGCCTGGTCCTGATGCTGGGTGTGTCCTGGGGCAGCGAGAACGACTTTAAGGGCATCCTTTTGGGCCTGTCCTCCGCCGTCTTATATGCCAGCGTGGTCACCATCAACCGCGGGGCCAAGGAGGTGGACGGCATTCTCCGCGCCTTTGTGCAGTTTTTTGGGGTCATCCTGGTGATGACGCCCTTTATCGCCTTAAGGGGTGGCTTTCACCTTCACTTGTTAAACAGCCCTGGCCTTTTATCTTTGTTGGTGCTGGGGGTTTTCCATACTGGTCTTTGCTATTGCCTGTATTTTATCTCCATCGTGCACCTTAAGGGGCAGCAGGTGGCCATTTTGAGCTACCTGGATCCCTTGACTGCCGTCCTGCTGTCCACCTTGTTTTTGGGGGAGAGCATCAGCCCCATGCAGCTTTTGGGCGGATTTTTGATGCTGGTTTTCTCCCTGCTCAATGAGGTGGGCCCGCCCAAAATCGGCCAAAAATGACCTGAACGCCCAAATCGTGTATACTATCCTTAGGAATCCCTAAAACAGCTTGCGGCTCATAAGGACATTTTAGCGGGAGGATCAGGATGAGGTGGACTCAAAAGCTCTGGTGCCGTATCTACCAGGTGGCCTTGCGTGTCGCCTTGCCCGTGCTGCCCTACCGCAACCCAACGATTCTGCCAGCCATTTTGGATATCCCCGGGGTGCTTTTAAAGCACGGGATCAACAGCGTGCTTCTGGTCACCGATCAGACTGTGCGCGCCCTGGGCTTAACAGCGCCCCTTGAAGAAGCGCTGTCTAAACATGGCATCGCCTGCGCCGTCTATGAGGGCACCCCGCCCAACCCCACCACCGCCCATGTACGCGAGGCCGTTAAAATCTACCGGGAGCAGGGCTGCGCTGCCCTCATCGCCTTTGGTGGCGGCTCGCCCATGGACTGCGCCAAGGCCACCGGTGCGCAGATCGCCCGCCCCAAAAAGTCCTTAAGGCAGATGAAAGGCATCCTCAAGGTCAATCGACCGCTGCCCCTTTTAATCGCGGTGCCCACCACCGCAGGCACGGGCAGCGAAACCACCCTGGCCGCTGTCATCACCGATGAGTTTAACCGCCATAAATACCCCATCAATGATTTCCCCCTGATCCCCTCCTACGCCGTTTTGGATGCCGGGGTCACCGCCTCCCTGCCCCCTCACCTCATGGCCACAACGGGCATGGATGCCCTCACCCACGCGGAGGAGGCCTTTATCGGCCGCTCCACCACCAAGCAGACCCGGGAGGACGCCCTCACAGCCACCCGGCTGATTTTTGAAAACTTAGAAATCGCCTGCACAAAGAACACAGAGCGCGCCAGGCAGCAGATGCTCAAGGCTGCCCACCTGGCTGGCCGGGCCTTCACCCGCTCTTATGTGGGCTATGTCCACGCGGTGGCCCACTCCCTGGGCGGGATGTACAACACGCCCCATGGCCTGGCCAACGCGGTGTTATTGCCCATCGTGCTGAAGATGTACGGTAGCGCCATCTATAAAAAGCTGGCTCTTTTGGCCAGGGCCGCAGGTGTGGCTCCGGACAATTCTGATGAGGAAGTTGCCGCCAAGGCGTTTATCAAGGCCATTGAAGCGCTCAACCAAAAGCTCAATATCCCCACCCACTTAGACGGCATCCTCAAGGAGGACATCAAGGCGATGTCCAAAACAGCCGAAAAGGAGGGCAACCCCCTCTACCCCGTCCCCGTGCTCTGGGGCAGGGAGCAGCTTGAGCAAATCTATGAAAAGGCGGCAAGCCCAACATGAATTATGATGAGATTCTAAAAGCCCTTCATCGTCAAAAAGCCTTTTATCAGACCGGGGTCACCCTCGCCTTTGAGTTTCGCTACAATGCCTTAAAAAATCTCAAAAACGCCATCCTGGCCAACACAGAGACCATTGCCGCGGCCTTAAAAGCGGACCTGGGCAAGGGCGAGACCGAAGCCTATATGTCTGAAATCGGCCTGGTGCTGTCTGAAATCAGCCACATGCTCAAGCATTTGAAGCGCTACATGAAAATCAAACGCGTCAAAACCCCGCTTGCGCAGTTCCCGGCCAAAAGCTTTGTCCATCCATCACCCTATGGCGCCGTTCTCATCATGAGCCCGTGGAATTATCCCTTCCTGCTCACCTTGGGCCCCCTGGTGGACGCGCTGGCCGCCGGCAACACGGCCATCATCAAGCCCAGCGCTTACGCCCCCAACACCTCAGGGGCTGTCAGGGACTTAATCAAAGCGGCCTTTAAGGAGGAGTATGTCACCGTCATTGAGGGCGGCAGGGAGGAGAACACCCACCTGCTCAAAGCGCCTTTTGACTTTATTTTCTTTACCGGCAGCACCGCTGTGGGCAAGACAGTGCTTCAAAACGCGGCGGAACACCTGGTGCCCTGCGTATTGGAATTGGGCGGCAAAAGCCCTTGCATTGTGGAGGACACGGCGGACATCGCCTTATCCGCCCGGCGCATCGTCTTTGGTAAGTTTTTAAACTGCGGGCAGACCTGCGTAGCCCCGGACTATATCCTCTGCTTCCCTTCCGTGAAGGATCGCCTGGTGCAAGCCATCAAAGCGGAAATCACCCTGCAATTTGGGGGAAACCCCCTGTCCAACCCCAATTATGGCCGCATCATCAACCAAAAGCATTTTGACCGCCTCCTGGGCCTTATCGACCAGGACAAACTGGCCATGGGCGGCCAGCATGAGGCGGAGGCCCTGCGCATCGCGCCCACGGTCCTCGATAAAGTGGTGGAGGGCGATGCCGTCATGCAGGAGGAAATCTTTGGCCCCATCCTGCCCGTCCTCACTGTGGAAAACATTGATGAAGCCATCGCCTTCATCAAGGCCAGGCCCCATCCCCTGGCGCTCTACCATTTCTCCAAGGACAAGGAGAATATCAATAAGGTCATCGCGTCCTGCCAGTTTGGCGGTGGCTGCGTCAATGACGTGGTCATCCACCTGGCCACCAGTGAGATGGGCTTTGGCGGCGTGGGGGAGAGCGGCATGGGCGCCTACCATGGCAGGCGTGGATTTGACACCTTCAGCCACAAAAAGAGCATCGTGGACAAAAAGCTCTGGCTGGATTTGCCCCTGCGCTACCAGCCCTTTACCAAATTGAAGCACAAGCTCATCACTTTCTTCGTCCGCTAAGGGAATCATAAAGTCAGGAGGTGCCTGCCTTGTTTTCTGTCAACCATCCTTTTTTGTACCTGCTCTCCTTCATTGTGGTGGTTTTTATCTTAGTCCAGTCCGGCTTTTTCCTGGTCAAGGCGGTCAGGCAGGCCAAAAAGCTGGGCATATCCGGGGACACCATCCGGAAAACCATCTTCTCAAGCTCCTTGTTTTCTGTTGCCCCGGCCATCAGCATCCTGGTGGGCGTTATCACCTTGAGCAAGTTTATCGGCCTGCCCTTCCCCTGGTATCGCTTAAGCGTCCTGGGGGCAGTCACCTATGAATTGCCCGCCGCCACCCTGGCGGCCAACGCCATGGGCGCGCCAGTCACGCAGACCATTTTGGACCCGGCTGTGTTCTCCACCATCGCCTGGGTCATGTCCCTGGGCATCCTCTCAGGGCTGATCCTGGTGCTCTTTGGCTTAAAGAAGATCCAGGGCGGCATGGTCAGTTTGACCGGGAAGGACAAGCGCTGGGGTGAAATCCTGCAGGACGCCCTCTTCCTGGGCATGATATCGGCCTTTGTAGGCCTCCTGTTTGCCGATGTCAGGCAGGGGCTCCCTGGCTTTATCCCCTTGGCAGTGGCCTTGGCCTCGGCCCTTTTGATGGTCATTTGCGGCCTGCTCATCAAAAAGCTGGGCTGGACCTGGCTGGAGCAGTATGCCATGCCCCTGTGCATGTTGGGCGCCATGGCCTTAAGCCTGCCCATCACTGCCCTGATGTCGTAAGGAGGCCGCCATGAAAGATAAAACCGTGTCCCCTGCCCTTTCTCCCTATGAGCACAGCGTCCACCGCATGGGCCGTGTGTTTGGCGCCCTGGCCTTGAGCCTGATGCTGGCCATTCCCTTGGCCGTTTCACTGTATTTTAATGCCTGGCCGCCCATGAACGCGCTTTTGAAGGCGCTCCTGGGCGTTTTGCCCATGTATTGGACAGTGGGCATCATCGAGGTCTTTACCTTTGTGCCCATGCTGGGCACCGGGGGCTCCTACCTGGGCTTTGTCACCGGCAACCTGACCAACTTAAAGGTGCCCGCCGCGCTCAACGCCATGCAGGCAGCGCGCGTACGCCCCGGGACGGTGGAAGGGGATGTCATCTCCACCATCGCCATCGCGTCCAGTTCCATCATCACCACCCTGATAATCGCCCTGGGCGTCTTCCTCCTTGGCTACCTGCAGCCCCTCTTGGAGTCCCCTGTCTTAAAGCCCGCCTTTGACAACATCCTTCCGGCCCTCTTTGGCGCCCTGGGCGTGGTCTTTATCAGCAAAAACCCCAAGATCGCGGCCGCGCCCCTGGTCTTCATGGTGGTGCTGTTCATGCTGGTGCCCAGCCTCTCCAAGTCCGTGAGCATCCTGGTGCCAGTGGGCGCCCTGATTGCCATTGCCGTGGCCCGGGTGCTGTACAAAAAAGGCATGCTGGACAAGAAGGAGGGCCAAGCCTGATGCTGGTGGTCTGGTTGCTGGCGGCCTTGTTTCTGGCTTTTTTGCTGGTGGTGCTGGTTCGGGCCCTTGCCTTTCAGCCCAAAGAACCAAAGAAGGCTATCGCAAAAGACATCCCGGCAGATGAGGCGCGGCTGACCGCCAGCCTGCAAGCTATGCTCAGGCTTCCCACCGTCAGCGAAAAGAATTCCGCGCAGTATAACCCGAAAACCTTTGTGGAGTTTAGAAATCTGCTCAGGGAACGCTACCCCCTTGTGTTCTCAAAAAGCGCCTATGAAGAAATCGGCGAAAACGGCATCCTCCTGCGCCTCAAAGGCCGGGAAGAGGGCATGCCCTCCGTATTCATGGCGCATTATGACGTGGTGCCCGTGGAGGAAGCCCTCTGGTCCCGCCCACCTTTTTCGGGCGAGGTGGTGGACGGTGAAATCTGGGGTAGAGGCGCGATTGACACCAAGTGTACCTTGATGTCCATCCTGGAAGCGGCGGAGGATTTGCTCAAAGCCGGCTTTGTCCCCAAAAACGATGTCTATCTGTCCTTTGGCGGGGATGAGGAGGTCTTGGGGGAGGATGCCAGCGCCATTGTGGATGCTCTGGGCAAAAGGGGCATCCGGCCGGCCTTTGTGCTGGATGAGGGCGGGGCCATTGTGGAAAAGGTCTTCCCCGGCGTTTCAAGAAGCGCAGCCCTCATTGGCACCAGTGAAAAAGGCAGCGCCTTTGTGGATTTGGTGGCCATGGGCAAAAGCGGGCATGCCAGCGCGCCGCCAGCAAAGCAGGCGGTGACCACCCTGGCCAAGGCCATCCAGGCGCTGCAAAAGCGCCCACTGCCCTTTGTTTTGTCCAAGCCCGCTCTGGAACTGTTTGATACCCTGGGCCGGCACTCCACCTTTGTGTATAAAATCATTTTTGCCAACCTCTGGTGCTTTTCTCCGTTGCTCAACCTTATCTGCAAAAAATCCGGCGGGGAATTAAACGCCCTGGTGCGCACCACCGCCGCCTTTACCCGCTTGAGCGCCTCGTTAAGCTACAATGTCCTGCCCGAAACTGCCACCATGGGGCTCAACCTGCGCCTCATCCCCGGGGACAGCATCAGGAGCACCATCAAGCGCCTGGAGACAGCCATGAATAACCCGGACATCAAAATCAATCTCATCAAGGGCAGCGAGCCCTCCCCGGTCTCCCCCACCACAGGGGAGGGCTGGGAGCGTTTATGCCAGGCCATTTCAGCCACCTATCCCCAGGCCTTGATCTCCCCCTACCTAATGGTCGCGGCCAGCGACAGCCGGCATTTCTGCCGCGTCAGCGAGCATGTCTATCGCTTCTCCGGCTTCCCCTTGAGCCTTGCTCAGCGGCAGATGATTCACAGCCAGGATGAGCGCATCCCCATCAGCCTGCTGATGGATGGCTACCGGTTTTACTATCGCCTGATGGAGAACATGTAATGGCTTGGCAAATTCAATTGTCGGAGGAATGGTGGCTGACTGAGGTAGTGCAGGAGGATGCGCCCCTTTTGCTCAAGTGGCTGTCTGACCCTCTGGTTTTGGCGTTTTATGAGGGCCGGGACAAGGCCTTTACCTTAGAAACCATTCAGGAAAAATACCTCAGCAAGGAAGGGGGGTTGCACCGCTATATTGTCCGGTATCAAAATGCGCCCATTGGCTATGTGCAGATTTACCCTGTCCTTGGGGAAGATTTGCGCGAATACGGCCTCACCCCAGCCCCCGGGCGGTTTTATGCCACAGACCAGTTCATCGGCGAGCCTGAATTATGGAATCAGGGCTTGGGGCAGCGAATGATGCTTGGGATCGCCCACGCTGTGTTCACCATCTATCAGGCGGATGTCCTTTTATCGGATCCGCAGGTCAGAAACGCCCGCGCGGTCGCCTGCTACCTCAAGACGGGCTATGACCTGATCAAGCGTTTGCCTGCGCATGAAAAACATGAGGGTGTGATGGAGGATTGCTACTTGATGATGAAAAAGAACCCGCGCCTAGCCTGAGCAGTGTCAGGCTGGCTTCCGGTATGACCCATCCTGTGTTAGCGTCAAGGTGGAAAAATAATATTATAGGAGGACAAGATGGCTTTTTCCTGGATGAATGAAAGCAGCGTGAAGGAGCAGGACGGCACCCTGATTTTGCATGCCCCGGCAATGACCGATCTGTTTAACTACGGTGAAAACCTGGATGCTTCTGGCCTGCCGGAGCATTCTGTGCAAAACGCACCTTATTACTACACCAGGGTGGAGGGGGATTTTGTGCTCACCGTCAAGGTGGCCCTCACCTTCAAGTCGGATTATGACGCCTGCGCCGTGCTCCTCATGAAGGACAAGCTCAACTGGGGCAAGCTCTGCTTTGAAAAGAGCGATTTTAACACCAAAGCCGTGGTCTCCGTGGTCACCAAGGTGCATTCGGATGACGCCAATGGCGTGAATGTAGACACGGATGAAATCTGGCTTCGGGCAGTGCGCGTGGGCCATTATTTCTCCTTCCATTATTCCCTTGATGGCCTGGCGTATTTTATGACCCGGCTCTACTTTATGCCCGTGGAAGGGCCCCTGATGGTGGGGCTGGTTGCTCAGTCGCCCACAGGCGAGGGAGGGCCCCGTTTCTTCTCCCACCTGAGCATAGAAAAACGAACGGTTTTGAACCTCAGGAAAGGCGAGTAAGCTATTTTCCCATAGAGTCCTGCATAAGGGCTCTTTTTATTTTTGAAAATGCGACGCATTTTAATTTCGCGTCGTCTTATGGGTGAAGGGGGTGAGCGCGATGGCACTTGTCCAGGGCCCGGACAAGGATTTGGATCTAAACCGGCTGTTTGAGGAGTTGGTGGAAGAGCACCAGACCCGGCTGCTTCGCGTCTGCTACCTTTATTTGAAGGATGAAGCGCAGGCCAAAGACGCGGTGCAGGAAACCTTTCTAAAGGCATATAAAGGCCTGTCCAGTTTCAAGGGAGAGAGCCAATTGTCTACCTGGCTGCACCGGATTGCCATCAATGTCTGTCGGGACATGCAAAAAACCCCCTGGTTTCGCTACACCGACCGCTTCATCACCCCGGAGATGCTTCCAGAAGTTGTTCATGAACCCGATGAAAAAGAAGAAAACCTGCTTGTAGCGGTCATGAACCTTCCCCGGAAGCTGCGCGAGGTCGTCCTCCTGTACTACTACCAAAACTATGACACCGCAACAACCGCGGACATCCTGGGCCTGGCCCGCTCCTCTGTATCCTCACGGCTGCAAAGGGCGAGACTAAAACTCAAGGAAGCGCTGGAAAGGATGGATTTACATGAAAACTGACGATCATATCAAAATCCAGAACGCTGTGAACCACCGCCTGGCCGGCCTTTCAGGGGATCCGCTGCTGGCCTTAAAAATTACACAAAACCCCCAGGGAAAGGTAATCCTTATGAAAAAGAAACTGTCTTTAAGCCTGGCCTTCGTTTTGGCCCTTGTGTTGCTGGCTGCCACCGCGCTGGCCGCCAACCTGCTCTTCTCCCCGCGCTATGATGCCACCCGTCTGGCCAATGAGGCTTTGAAGGAAAAATACGGCATCACCGACAACATGATGACCGTCTTATACCGCGAGTCCAAGCACAATGAGGACGGCAGCGCCACTGTCACCTACCAGTCCGTTGAAAAAATCGCCAGAATCGGCGTATACACTGTGACAGTCAAAAACGGCAAGGCGGACGCCACCTGGAGCCTGGACGGCACGGACACCGCAGGCGGCCTTGAGGCCAAAGCCTGGGGAGCAGAGCAGATTGGATTAATGCTCACCGATTATGCCAAGGTGATGGGCTACCTGGCCAACAACCAGGATGCGGGTCAATCGCCTGTTTTCCAAAAGCCTGCGCTCACAGAGGAAGAAAGGGCCATCAAGGCTGCTGAAACCAAAATCTTGGTGCTCAAGGCCGCTAAAATCACATTGGAGGATGCCCGCTTGATCACCCGACAGGCCCTCATGAAGGAATATGAGCTGACACCGGAACAGGAAAAGTTTTTAGCCCAGTACGACGGCGAGGAGTATTTCGAAATGGACGGCGAAAGCCCGCTGTTTACCAAGTTTTATCACCTTAGTCAGGGCCAGAAATGGATGGAAAAAGATGGCATCTATGTGGTGACCATCAACCTGATGACCGGAGAAATTGAAGACATTATCTACGACTCTACCCTGGCTGGAAACGGCTAAACCAGCAATTTCCACAACTGCGCCGCGTACCCGCGCGGCGCTTTTTTCTTTTGTGGTGTACAATGCAACAAAACAGACCTTGAAAGACTCCTATAACAGATTCAAAGACCCAGGCCCTTATCCAACAATGGAACGAAGCCCTAAAGGCAGGCACCCGCTTTGGCTTTGTGTCCACAAGCATATCAGCCAGTGACCATACCCAAACCCTGGACGGCTTGGATTTGCCGATTGACAGCGAGGGCAGCCAGAATGGAGCGGACGGCGCGCAATACCGCATCCGGGAATTTGTCAGCCCACTGCCAGAAAAAGCGCGCGACCTGCCCTTTTTGGACATCAAAGTTGGCTTAACTAAGTTGATTCAGTACTACTATTTTGACGGCCAGCAGGCCTACACCGCCTTTGAGAGCGAGAAGGTCACGCCCATGCGGGCGACTGTCTGGCGCGCCACCTCTTTGGTGGCGGAGTTTGTCGGGGAAGGCACCTTCTTGGGCCACCCGGTCAAGGCACAAGTGAGCGCTTCAGCGGTCGCGGCCACCCTTACCTTGACCATGGAAAACGGCGTGTTCCCAGCTCTGCCGGAGGATGCCTGGTATTCCGTTCACCTGCGGGATGAGCGCCAGGTGGAACTGCGTCCCAAGGGTGGCAGCGATATCGAAACCGCGGTGATGGTGAACGATTTTGACGGCACCGGCCAGGCGCCAAAGGAGCTGGAATTACAGCTGCGGGTGGACAGGGAGGAGGGGGTTGTTTTGGCCCCCGCCCTTGATGAAAAAATGTTGATCAAACTTACATCGAAGTAAGGCACAAAAAACCGCCGCTGGGATTGGCCCGGCGGCGGTGTCTGTCATCAGGCAATCTTCAAATCCTCATACGCGCCCTCATCCGGCAGGCTCAAAAGCTGTTCAACCAGGCTGTCCTGGGTCAGCCAGGCCGCTTGCAATTCCGCCGTGTCAAAGATGACCGGCATCCGGGGATGCACTTGGGCAGGCGTCCCGGTGGCGTCCCTGGTTAATATCACAAACTCTGCCAAGCCGTCCGTCTTAAAGGCCAGCCCGGCCATATAGATAATCCTCCGGTTTTCATGCCCGAACAAATGGGGCTTTTTTTCTTTGGACCACTCATAAAAGGCGGTGGCTGGCACCAGGATGCGCCCTGTTTTCATTTTTCGCGCAAACAGGGGGCTATTTTGCGCGGTCTCGCTCCTGGCGTTGATGAGCAGGCTTTTCATAAAGCTGGCCTTGTGCCCAAAGCGCATGGGGGAGAGGCCTTTTTCGGTCAAAACCGGCGCGATCTGGCTGGGCACGATGTCCCCGGTTTTCAGGTTGATTTCCGGGTGTTCCAGCAGCAGTTGGTGGATGGCCTCCCGAAAGGAAAGGTTTTCATCCTCAGTCGAAATATGGTATTTCCCGCACATTGTCCTCCACCTCCACAAACCATCGGCGGTCCTCATCCAGATACAGGCAGATCTGCTTGTTGCCCACGCGCACCAAGAAGCGCTTCCCGCGCCCGCCCGCCTTGGTCTCCCGCGCGTCCCGGCGCTCAATCACCCGGGCAATGGGCAGGGTCTGCCCATTCATGGTAAAGGCCACCGGGGTGATATTGCCCTTTTCATCGGCCCGGGCGCACACCTTGACATACATCCGCTCTCCCATCATAGTTTACCCCCTTCCCCGCATGGCGCTTAAGGCCTGCAATTCATGGTCGTCCACCGGGTTTAATTCCCTTGTGCTGATATCCCGCAGCATCAGCCCCCGGCGCACCGAGTTATGCCCCCACCTCTGGCGGATGCCGTCCAAAGCGCCTTCCAGCCTGCGCTCCTGCCGGGTTTTTTCCGGCGTCCACAGGGGCAGTTGCACCTTGTCCTGCGTGCTGGTTAGCTCGCTCCCGCAAACGCCCAGGGAGCGCAGCGGCCTCTCCCAGGCGTAGTGCGCCTTTAAGAGCCCCAGGGCAGCCCTGGCGATGTCAGAGCCGGTGTCGCTCACCTGGGGCAAGCGGCACTGGCGCGAGATGCCGTTTAGCTCGCTGTCGCGCATCCACACGGATACCGTATGGCAGGCCAGGTGGTGGGCGCGCAGCCTTGCCGCCACGCTGTCGCTTAAAAGGTAGAGGACGGCCTTGGCCTCCTCCTCATCGCACAGGTCCTTTGGCGTGGTGGTGGAGTTGCCGATGGATTTGATCTCATCCGCCTCCTCCGCGCACAGGACCGGGCTCTCATCCTCCCCCCGGGCAAAGGTCTGCAGCATCTCCCCGTTTTTGCCCAGGAGCGCGCGGATTAAGTGGTCTTGCGCTTTGGCCAGGTCGCCAATTGTGTACAGCCCCAGGGTGGCCAGGCGGCGCTTGGTGGCGCGCCCCACGTACAATAGGTCGTCCACCGGCAGCGGCCAGACCTTGTCCTTAAAATTGCCGGGCGTGATCACGGTGGTGGCGTCGGGCTTTCGCATGTCAGAGCCCAGTTTGGCAAACACCTTGTTAAAGCTCACCCCGATGGATACCGTGATGCCCAGTTCATCCCGGGCGCTGTTGCGGATCTGGGACGCGATTTCCTCCCCGCTGAGGGCATGCCCGGTGACGTCCAGCCAGCTTTCATCCAGGCCAAAGGGCTCCACCAGGTGGGTGTAGCGCTTGTAAATGGCGCGCATCTTGCGCGAGTACAGCAGGTATTTGCGCTGGTCCGCCGGGATTAAGACCAGGGTGGGGCACTTCTGCTTGGCCTGCCAGACGGCCTCCCCGGTGATGATGCCGTATTTTTTGGCCAGGTTGGACTTGGCCAGGATGATGCCGTGGCGCAGGGCCGGGTCGCCGCAGACGGCGACGGGCAAGTCGCGTAGCCGTGGGTCCTCCGCCGCCTCCACCGAGGCATAAAAGCTGTTGCAGTCGCTGTGCAGGATGCTGCGCAAAACCTCACCTCCAAAACAAGAACATTTGTTCGTGTTTTGAGTATAGCAAGTTCCCCTTCCCCGCGCAAGGGTGGAAAATGGGAGAAAAAAAGGACAGCCTCGCGGCCGTCCATTTTGATTGTGTTCTTTGAGCGCCTTAGGTTTTATCCACCGGCATGTAGGCTGACAGGCCCTGGGTAACCAGCTTAAAGGTCATCTGGGCCAGTTGCTCGGGTGTCTCGTGGAAATTCCGTTTGATCCAGTGCTCAATCGCGCCCAGGTTGGTGTAGGTGGAAAAGGTGAGGAGATAACCCAGGTCAATATCACTCGGGTTGGCCATCATGCTGCGCCAATCCTCAATGATCTGGTCATGAAAAAGGTCGCTGACCCTGAGGATGGAGTTTTTATTGCCAAACTCGCCAAACTCAACGGTGGTCAGGTCGCGGTTTTTATAGATCAGCTCATAGATTTTAACCAAGAGGTGATAGGAGCCGGGCAGGTCATAGGGCTTAAGGGAAAGCTCCTTGAGCTCATAGAAAAATTCGTCCTCAATCTGTGTCATCAGGTCGTAGACGTCCTTATAATACATATAAAAGGTGCTGCGGTTGACATCGGCCTGTTCGCATACCTTGGAAACAGAAATCTTGCCCAGGGGGGTGGTGAGCAATTGGGATAGCAGGCTCTCCCGCAGGGCCATCCGGGTATAGCGCACCCGCCGGTTCTCTTTTTTTGCGACAGTTTTCTTTTCCATTGACTTTTTCAATCCATTTCTTTGGTATTTCGTTGTGTATAAGCCTGAACTTTACACACTGTTGATTGAACGCTACGATGTTGCATTCTACAATGATAAAGAACAATTGTCAATTCTTGTTTCCATCTGTTTTACAAAAAACAGTCAGACCAAAGGAGGCCATCATGTTTTTAGTGACCGGTGCGGCTGGTTTTCTGGGGCGGGAGATCGTATCCCTGTTGATTCAAAAGGGGGAAAAGGTCCATGCCCTTGTCCTGCCGGAGGACAACTTAGCTTCCCTCCTGCCCCGGGAGGCTGAGGTAATCAGGGGCAACCTGCTTTCCAAAGAGGACCTGAACCGCTTCTTTGACACGGGGGAGGAGCCTAAAATCCTGATTCACTGTGCCAGCATCATTACCATGAGCATGGAGCCGGTGGACATGGTCCGCAAAGTCAATGTGGAGGGCACCCAAAACTTAATTGACGCCTGCTTGAAGCATGGCGCCAGGGCCATGCTCCACGTGGGCAGCGTCCACGCCATCACAGAAAAACCGGGCAACGAGGTCATGGCGGAGCCTGAGCGTGTGGATCCCGATCAGGTGGTGGGCTATTATGCCATCACCAAGGCCATGGCGGTGCAAAAGGTAATGGAATCAAGGCGTGATCAGGGCCTTGTAGCCAGCGTCGTCTACCCGGCAGGGCTTTGCGGGCCGGGGGATTTTGCGAGGGGCAACCTGTCCCAGCTGTTTTTGGACTACATGGATGGGAAAATCCCAGCCGGGGTGGAGGGCGGCTACAATTTTGCCGATGTGCGGGATGTCGCGGCGGCCATTGTAACCTTGGCCACAGGGGAGTTATGGGGAGAGGACTTTGTTTTGGCTGGGGAATACATCCGCATCATGGATATTCTGTCCAGCTTCTCCAAGATCACCGGCGCGAAGAAAATCACCGCGAAGGTGCCCATCTGGCTGGCCCGCCTGTTGATGCCGCTGATGGGCCTTTACTACAAAATCCGGAAAATCAAACCCATCTTTTCAGCGTATTCCCTGTATACCGTGATGGCCAATAGCAATTTTTCCTCCGACAAGGCCAAGGCCCTCCTTCATTATGCCCCGCGGCCCATCGCGGAAACGCTGGAGGATACAGCGCGCTTTTGGATGGCGCAAAAGGAAGAAAAACAGGCCAATCCCTTATTCCATCAGCGAATTCTCGGATTTTCAGAGGCTGAAAAATAATGCTTGCGCAAAGCGCGGAATCCTGTTATTATAATCGGGCTGTCAAACAGACAGCTTGCGCCCTTAGCTCAGCTGGATAGAGTGTTTGGCTACGAACCAAAAGGTCAGGAGTTCGAATCTCTTAGGGCGCGCCACCAAAAACCCTTGAATTCTCAAGGGTTTTTGCTATTTTCGACAAAAATCCCCCGGTTGCTGCCGGGGGATGGGGTATCTGTGAGGGCTTACTTGGTGATCTTGAGGCTGCGCATCATGCTCCACTGGCCGTAGTAATTGACGGCGAATAGCCTGGAGTGTGGCAGGATCTTGTAATAGTAGGAGCGGCCGCGCTTCACGGTGAGGTCCACATAGGAGGTTGAAGTCGCGTTCTTGATGAGGACATAGCCGCTGTTGGCGGTTGTGCTGCGCCAGACCTCATAGCCGGTGGCGCCGGGGGCCAGCTTCCAGGATAAGAAAACCCGGTTGGCGGAATTGTTCTCAATCTTGGTGATGGAGGCGGTGCCCACCGGCACGCCAATCTTATAGGGGGATTGTAAGGTCAGGTCATATTTCTTGCCGCCGGATTCAATGTAGGCGGAGACCTTAAAGAAGGTGCGCACGCCGGGCTTTAAGAAGCTGACAGCGCCAGAAGTGGTTGTGGAATAGCGCCTTAAGGTGTAGGGGCCAGTGGGGCTGGTGGCGGTAAAAATCTTGTATCCGGCAGCCCCGGCAACCGCGGTCCAGTTCAAGGTCATGGCCGTTTCATTGATGGAGGCCACGCTGGTGATGGTGGGGCCTGGCTTTAAGGAAACCTTGGTTGTGACGGAGTTGGAGGAAACCACCGCGTTGTCCGCCAGGTCAATGGCCATGGCTTCGGCCACATAGTTGCCCGGCTTAAGCACCACATAGCTGTGGGTCTTAACACCAATGGCGCCATAGGCAACCTCATACACAGGCGCGCCATCCAAGAGCACGCGCACGCGGGTCTGATAGCGGATGGTGGTGGGCTCCACGTTTAAGGTCCAGGTCAGGGTGTCGCCCACAAAGGCTGATTGGGTGTTCACGGTTGCGATCACCGTGGTCGGGGCCGCCTGCACACCCATGATGGGCAGCATACCCACCAGCATGAGGCTGGCGAGCAGGGCGGATAGGATTCTCTTGCGCATGTTCTACCTCCTTATGATTCGACGGAAAACCTGCTTGTTTTTACAGTATATCAAAGGGTTCTCGTGGATTCAAGCTTTATTTTAACAAATTATGAACAAAGATTAACGAAATTGTATCACAAAGCTGTCTATTCTGTGCAAATGCGTCATTTCTCAAGGGCGTCCGGGCAAGATCTTTGCCCGAAATTCCGCTGGGATCAAGGCTGTCCCACAGCTTGCGGGCTGTGGCCTAAGTGGGCGAAGCGTGTTATAATAAAATCCGCGTAAAGGCACGTGGCCCTTGCGGGGCAATCCTTTGTGCCTTGCGGTTTAACGCTGTTTTGTGGCCAAGCATTGTTTGGAGGCTTTCAATCGTGGAAGAAAGAATCTACCTGTCCTCGCCCACCATGCACCAGGAGGAGATGCGCTTCATTCAGGAAGCCTTCGACACCAACTGGATTGCACCCCTGGGCAAAAATGTGGAGGAATTTGAAAAAGAAACCGCCCGCTACCTGGGGATCAAGTCCTCCCTGGCCATGGTCTCCGGCACGGCGGCTTTGCATTTTGCGGTCAAATTGGCGGGTGTCAAGCGGGATGACCTGGTGCTCTGCTCGGATTTGACCTTCGCGGCCACGGTGAACCCCGTGTCCTATGAAAGCGGCATCCAGGTCTTTATTGACGCAGAGCGCGATAGCTGGAACATGGATCCTGTGGCCCTTGAAAAGGCCTTGAAATATTATGACGGCTCAAGCCATGAGCGCAGAAAGCCCAAGGCCGTGCTCTTGGCGCACCTGTATGGCTCACCGGCTAAGCTGGATGAAATCATGGCCCTGTGCGCGAAATATGACCTGCCCCTTTTGGAGGACGCGGCCGAAAGCCTGGGCGCCACCTACCGTGGCAAGCAGACCGGCGGCTTTGGCAAGTACGCCGCCATCAGCTTTAACGGCAACAAGATCATCACCACCTCCGGTGGCGGCATGCTGCTGTCTGATGAGGAGGAGGCCATCAAAAAGGCGCGCTTCTGGGCCACCCAGGCGCGGGATCCCGCCCCCTGGTATCAGCACAGCGAATTGGGCTACAACTACCGCATGAGCAATGTGGTGGCCGGCATTGGCCGGGGCCAGTTGATGTGGCTGGATGAGCACCGCCGCATCAAGTCAGAGATCTATCAGCGCTATTTGGAGGGTCTTGCAGGATTGCCCCTGTCCATGAACCCCTATCTTCCGGAATCCGCGCCTAACTTCTGGCTGTCCTGTGCACTGATTGATGAGGGGGTCGGGGTTTTGCCCATGGACATCCTCAACCGCCTGAGCGAACACAACATCGAGGGCCGGCCCCTTTGGAAGCCCATGCACCTGCAGCCCTTCTATCAGGACAGGGCCTATTTCACCGCAGGGGAAACCGACGTGGGCGGGGATTTGTTCGCGCGTGGGCTGTGCCTGCCTTCTGACATCAAGATGACGCCGGAAAACCAGGCGCGCGTCATCCAGGTCATCCGCTCCTGTTTTTAAACAACAATAAAAAGAATTAGGAAACTGTTGAGAGAAATGGCAGTCAATTCCCCAAGCTTTTACAAACAATACGGCAAGCGCGCGCTGGATGTCCTCTTCGCGCTTCTCTTGTTGCTCCCGTCCGCTCTTTTGCTCCTGCCTGCCATGCTGCTCATCAAATTGGAGTCCGGCGGCTCCGTCTTTTTCACCCAGGAGCGGCCTGGCAAGGAGGGCAAGCCCTTTATGCTATATAAACTGCGCTCCATGCTCCCCCAAAACCCCAAGGGACAAAAGCAACTGAGTGATATGGAGCGGGTCACCCGCCTGGGCCGCGCGCTGCGCTCCCTGTCCATTGATGAACTGCCCCAGCTGTTTAATATAATCAAGGGGGATATGTCCTTCATCGGCCCCCGGCCCCTGCTGATGTCCTACCTCCCCTTGTATAACGCGGAGCAAAAACGGCGGCACGAGGTCCGCCCCGGCATCTCCGGCTGGGCCCAGGTCAATGGCCGCAACGCCCTGTCCTGGGAGGAAAAATTTAAGCTGGACACCTTTTATGTGGATCATGTGAGCCTGGCCCTGGATATCAAGACCTTGGGCCTGACCATTAAAAATGTACTCAAGAAGACGGGTGTCAACCAGTCCCAGGAGCAGACCATGGTGCCCTTTGCCGGCAATAAGGAGCAGGTGAAGCATGATTAAGCCTGTTGTTATTCTAGGCGCTGGCGGCCATGGCCGCGTGATAGCGGACTGTCTAAAAAGCGCCAGGCGCGAGGTTCTGGGCTTTCTGGATGACCAAAAATCACCAGGAGGCGCTGTCCATGTGCTGGGACGGCTTTCTGACGCGCCAAGCTTTGCAAACCAGGCCGAGTTTATCATCGGCATCGGCGATAATAAGGCGAGGAAAGCCATTGCCCAGCGTTTTGCGGGCGTGTTGGCCTTCACCACCGCCGTTCATAAAAGCGCTGTCCTGGCCCCGGATGTTGTCCTGGGGGAAGGTTGCGTGGTCATGCCCGGCGCTGTCATCAATGTGGGCAGCGTCCTTGGACAGCACAACATCATCAACACCTCAGCCTCCATCGACCATGATGGCCGTTTGGCGGATTTTGTCCATCTCTCCCCCGGCGCGCGCCTGGCAGGACAGGTCACCTTGGGCGAGGGTGTCTGGCTGGGCACAGGGGCCATTGCCATCAACAATATTTCTGTGCACCCCTGGTGCGTCATCGGTGCAGGCGGCCTGGTGATCCGGGATTTGATGGAGCCTGGGACCTATGTGGGTGTCCCAGTGGCAAAAAAGGCGGCCTCTTTATGAAAATTGCCATTTTTGCCAACAACGATGTGGGCCTCTACCGCTTCAGGCGCGAGCTGGTGCAGCGGCTGGTGGCCTCCCATGAGGTTCTGGTTGTGATGCCCGCTGGCCGTTATTCTGAGGCCTTTACGCAAATGGGCTGCCAGGTCATCGATGTGCCGTTGGAGCGGCGGGGCATGAACCCCTTGAGCGATTTTTTGCTGTTTTTACATTATCATCGGCACCTGGCTGACTTTATGCCCCAAGTTGTGCTAACATATACTGTCAAGCCCAATGTGTATGGCGGGATGGCGTGCAGGCTCAAGAAGCTGCCTCAGATCGCCAACATCACGGGCCTTGGCACGGCGGTTGAAAACGGTGGCCTGCTGAGCAAGCTGGTGCTCTTTTTGCACAAGGTGGGCTTAAAAAAAGCGCGCTGTGTCTTCTTTCAAAACCGGCAAAACCTGGACAGCCTCACCCAACAGGGCGTTGTCACCGCCCCTGCCCGCCTCATCCCCGGCTCTGGCGTGAACCTGGTGGACAATCCCTACATGCCCTACCCCGCTTTTGAAGGGGAGCTCCGCTTTCTCTTCATCGGACGCGTCACCAAAAACAAGGGGATTGAGGAGCTGCTCGCTGCCACAGAAGCCCTAAGGCAAACCCACCCCGGTGTCACCCTCACCCTCATAGGCGAGGCGGAGGAGGACTATCAGGGCCGCCTTGAAAACCAGGAGGGCATCCGCTTTCTGGGCTTTCGTAGCGACATCCATGAGCAGATCGCGCAGAGCCACTGCGTTTTGCTGCCCTCCTACCATGAGGGCATGGCCAATGTGCTCCTGGAGGCAGCGTCCACAGGGCGCCCTGTCATCGCCAGCCGCATCCCCGGGTGCATGGAAACCTTTGATGAGGGGGCCAGTGGCTTTGGCTGTGAGCCCAAGGATCAAGACAGCCTGCTTTCCGCCATGAAGCGCATGGCCAACCTGTCCAATGAGGACCGGGCGCAGATGGGCAGGCACGGCCGGCAAAAAATGGAACGCGTCTTTAACAGGGAGCTGATTATCAAGGCTTACCTGGAAGAAATTGCTAAGATACAGGAGGAAACGGACACAAAATGAAGAATCTCTACGAAAAACTGGTCACTCGGGAAGAAAAGGTTTCCCTGGTGGGTCTGGGTTATGTAGGCATGCCCATTGCGGTCGCTTTTGCCAAAAAGGTCGATGTCATCGGCTTTGACATTAGCCAGCATAAGATAGAGCAGTACAAGAGCGGCTTTGACCCAACAAAGGAAGTAGGGGATGAGGTGATCAAGAACACCACCGTCCACTTCACCGCGGACGCCAGCGAGCTTCGTCGTGCCAAGTTCCATATTGTGGCCGTGCCCACCCCTGTGCGGGAGGACCATACCCCGGACTTAACCCCGGTCATCAGCGCCAGCCGCACCCTGGGCAAGCAGCTTACACAGGGCTCTGTCGTGGTCTATGAGTCCACCGTGTACCCCGGCGTGACAGAGGACATCTGTGTGCCAATCCTGGAGGAAGAATCAGGCCTCAAATGCGGCGTTGACTTCAAGGTCGGCTATTCACCAGAGCGCATCAACCCCGGCGACAAGGTGCATCGGCTTGAAACCATTGTCAAGGTGGTGTCCGGGATGGATGAGGAAACGCTGGACTTGGTCGCCAAGGTCTATGAGCTGGTGGTGGACGCGGGCGTACACCGCGCGGCCACCATCAAGGTGGCGGAGGCCGCCAAGGTCATTGAAAACAGCCAGCGGGACATCAACATCGCCTTTATGAATGAATTGTCCATCATCTTTAATAAATTGGGCATTGACACCAAGTCCGTCCTGGAGGCGGCCGGCACCAAGTGGAACTTCCTCAAGTTCTACCCCGGCCTGGTGGGCGGCCACTGCATTGGCGTGGACCCCTACTACCTCACTTACAAGGCGGAGCAGGTGGGCTACCACAGCCAGATCATCCTCTCTGGCCGGCGCATCAATGACGACATGGGCAAGTACGTGGCGGAGAACCTGGTCAAATGCCTAATCCGCTCGGATCGCCCGGTCAAGGGCGCCAAGGTGGCGCTTTTGGGCTTCACCTTCAAGGAAAACTGCCCGGACACCCGCAACACCAGGGTCATTGACATTGTGGAGGAGCTCAAGGAATACGGAATCACCTGCCTCATCGCGGATCCCCAGGCGGACAGCGATGAAGCAAAGCATGAGTACGGGATTGAGTTTGTGGGCATGGACGACATCAAGCAGATGGACGCCGTGGTCCTGGCCGTTGCCCATGATGAGTTCAAAGCCCTGGATGTGGAGCGGATGAACCAATTCTACAATTCCGGGGAAAAGGTGCTCCTGGACTTAAAAGGCCTGTTAAACAAGGAAGACTTTGAAAAGGCCGGTTACCAGTACTGGAGGCTGTAATGGGGCTGTCTGACGTGGTTTTCAGTCCAAATGAGGTGTTCCTGGTCACCGGGGGCGCGGGCTTCATCGGCTCCAACCTGGTGGAAGCCCTGCTCGCCCGTGGGCACAAAGTCCGCTGCCTGGACAATTTCTCCACTGGCAAGCGGGAAAACGTCTCCCCCTTCCTTGATAACCCGTTGTTCACCTTGATTGAGGGGGACATCTGCGATTTGGCCACCTGCCAGGCCGCCTGCGAGGGTGTTGATTATGTCCTTCACCAGGCCGCCTGGGGCAGCGTCCCGCGCAGCATAGAAATGCCCCTGTACTATGAGGAAGTCAATATCCGCGGCACGCTCAACATGCTGGAAGCCGCAAGGCAAAACAAGGTCAAGCGCTTTGTCTATGCCTCCAGCTCCTCCGTGTATGGGGATGAACCCACCCTGCCCAAGACCGAGGGGCGGGAGGGGCGTCTGCTCTCGCCCTACGCCTTGACCAAACACGCCAATGAGCAGTACGCCAGGCTATATTCTGAGCTATATGGCCTGCCCACCATCGGCCTTCGCTATTTCAACGTCTTTGGCAAAAGGCAGGACCCGGCTGGCGCTTATGCCGCTGTCATCCCGAAGTTTGTCAGCCTCCTGCTTCAAAACCAAGCGCCCACCATCAACGGGGACGGCGCGCAGAGCCGGGATTTCACCTACATTGATAATGTGGTTGAGGCCAACTTCAAGGCCTGTCTGGCCCCTCAAGAGGCCTTTGGCCAGGCTTTCAACATCGCTTATGGCGGGCGTGAAAAGCTGGAGGACATCTACTTCCAGATAGCCCACCTCCTAAAAAAAGAGCACATCAAGCCCATCTATGGCCCGGACCGCAAAGGCGATATCAAGCACAGCAACGCGGACATCAGCAAGGCCAAAAGGCTTTTGGGCTACAGCCCGGAATGGGACTTTAAAAGCGGCCTTTTAGCCGCCATCGCCTACTATAAGGGGCTTATGGGATGAGTTTACTGGAAAAGGTGTATGAGCATTCACCCATTTTCTGGCAGAACCTGATGACCACTGTCGCCGGCTACCAGAAGAACCGGACCCGCTATGGAAGGGTTTATTATGCTCACCGCGCCTTTTTGAAAGATTTTGACACCTGGCCGCTTGAAAAACAGCAGGCCTATCAATTTGATGAGCTAAAAAAGCTGCTGATGCACGCAGTTAAGAACAGCAAGTTTTATAGCGAGCTGTACGCGGGGGTTGATGTTGAAAGCTTTACCAGCGTTGAGGACTTAAAGAAGCTTCCCCTGGTAGACAAGGAGATGCTCCGCAAAAACATCAAGGATGTCATCACGCAAACAGATGGCACGGTGGAGGAGCATACCGGCGGCACCACAGGCAAATCCCTGGTCGTCCGCCACCGGGTAGAGGACAGCATGCGCCGCATGGCCACCCTGGACCACTTCAAGGCCCGGGTTGGCTTTGAACATTTGCAGATGAAGCGCGCCACCTTCAACGGCAAGCACATTGTCCCTCCGGGGCAAAAAAGCAAGGTCTTCTGGCGCTACAACCGCGCCTGCCGTCAGATGATTTATTCCTCCTTCTTCCTAACAGAGGAGAATATCCCCCATTACCTGGACAGCCTCAATCGCTTCAAACCCGATGCCCTGGACGGCTTTTTCACCTGCATGCTGGATTTGGCCAACTACATGAAGCGCAAGGGAATCAAGCCTGGCTTCCAGCTAAAAGCCATCTTCCCTACGTCTGAGACTTTGACCCAAACCGGCCGCGAGCTATTGGAGGAGGTCTTCTCCTGCAAGGTCTATGACCAGTATGCCTCCTCAGAAGGCGCGCCCTTTGTGATGGATTGCCCACAGCAGCATTTGCACATGGATTTATCCTCCGGCGTGTTTGAGCATTTTGGTGAGGGGGATGAGGTTTTGGTCACCAGCTTCACCACCTATGCCACCCCGCTCATCCGCTATCGCATTGGGGACAGCATGGTCTTTGCGAAAGAGGGAGAAACCTGCCCCTGCGGCATGCAAGCCCCCCTGGTGGAGGGCATCCAGGGCCGAAGGCTGGATTTCTTGTATACCCCCAAAGGGGCCAAGGTCAACGCCGGCAATGTGGCCAACCTTTTAAAGAATATGCCCAATTCTGTTATTCGCGCTCAGTTTTTGCAAAAAACCCTGGACAGCGTCACGGTTTTGTTGGAAGTGGATGAGGCGCTGTACAATGATTCCTATGACGACCTCTTGCGCAATGAGTTCCTCCACAAGTTTGGTTCAGACTTAAGCGTGGTGATCAAGCGCGTCCCGGAAATCCCAAGGGAGGGCAGCGGCAAATTCAGGATGATTAAAAACGATGTCCAACTTTAAACTCGTCCGCAAAAACGGCATCGCCCTGTTTGACTATCTGCTCATCCTGGGCCTGGTTTTAGCGCCCATGACCGAACTGCGCATCTGGAAAATCGGCCCCAGCGAGCTTTTGTGCATGATCTGGTCCACCAAGTACATCAGGGGCTTCTTTGAGCAGGGGCTGAAGCATTATTTGATCCGCTTCTGGCTGCTGTTTTATTTGACCATCACAGCGGGCATGTTGTATTGTCTGATTTTTTATCCCAGGGAGTCCTCCGGCTTTGATGGACTGCTCACCTGGTTTTTTATGCTGTACATCTCCTTTGGCGTGTACACGGGCTTAAAAAAGCACAGCCTGTCCAGCATCCTGGCCATCTTGGAAACCGTGGTTATCCTGTCGGCCATCTGGTATTTTCTCCTGCTGATGTATTCCCAGCGCGTCTCCACGCATTTCTTTGGCGCCAGGCTCTGGTATGCCAGGGTGCGCTATACCGGCGGGGGCAGCAACCCGCATCAGATGGCCATCCTCTCCCTGGGGCTGATGTTTGTATCCTTTTATTTCCTCTGCCGTGTCAAGTTAAGCCTGCCCAAGGTGGTTTTGCACGGCATCTGCCTGATTGCGCACCTGTACTACCTCTTCCTCACCCGCTCCACCACTGCTTGGATGGCCATGGCGGTCACCTATGCGGCGGGCTTCTTCCTGCTTTTGGTCTTGCTGCGCCGCGGCATAAGGGACCGGCAAGCCCTGGTGATTGTATTGGCCTCCCTCTCCCTGGTTTTGGTGATGGTGGCCTTCACCCAGTTGTATGACAGGTTTTATGCCTGGGTGGCCAAGGATCCCAATGGCCTGCACCGCTTCCAGCTCTTTGCCTATGTGTTGGACCCCCTGTCCAAGAACTTCCTGTTTGGTTTGGGGGATGGCACCCATTCCAACAACGGCATCTCGGAGTTTCATAACACCTACTTGGAGATCATCGGCATGTCCGGTGTCATCGGGGTCATCCTCTTTGTTGTCTTTACTGTCAGGCTGATTAAGAACCTCTGGCATGATCCCTTTCTCCTGCTTTTGCCCCTGGCTTATTATGTCTATGGGCTGGCGGGCTTTGGGCTTCGGCGCTTGCCCTATTGGGTTTTGACCGTGGCCATGATTGTTATTTCAGAAAAAATACCGGCCCAGGAAGGCTTGAGCTTTAAGGAGCGCCGCCTGATTGTCACAAGGCCAATGCAGGGATTGCTGTATGAGTAAAATTTTGTTTGTGGTCACGGCCTTTGCGCCAAAAAATGTTATCGGCAGCATCAGGCCCTCCAAACTGGCCAAGTATTTTATCAGGGCAGGCCATGAAGTGGCGGTGGTGATGCCGCCTGTCCCAGCGGATGAGCCCCATGACCCCCTTTTGACAGGCGGGGAAATGGACAAGGTGAAACGCCTTGAGGTCTCCTATGGCAGCGCCTATGGCAAAATCAAAAAGCGCTACAAGGAGAACAAGGCCGCGGCCCCCGCCGCCCATGCGTCTGGCAAGGGGTTTAAGCACTTCCTGCGCTTTGCCTATACCACCTATGCCGACCTGCTCTGGGCCAAAAAGGCCAAGGAAGCCATCAAAGCGCAGCTGACAAAGGGCAGCTTTGATGTGGTGATCTCCAGCTACCCCAATATCGCCACCCACTGGGTGGCAGCCTTCGCCCGCAAGAATGGCATTGCCAAAAAGTGGGTGGCTGATTTTAGGGATCCCATGGTCTATGACTGGCAGCCCGGCATCCAGCAGAAAATCAACCGCTTTTTGCAGCGCCGGGTAGAGAAAAGGGCGGATGAGGTCATCGTGGTGGCCAACGACATCAAGCAAAAGTTTGAGGTGGCCCAGTCCCGCGGCGTGCTGCACTGGCTGTCCAATGGCTTTGACCCGGATGATATGGCAGGCTTATCTGTGGAACAAGCCAGCGCCTCGCGGTTTGAGGGTGAAAAGCGCCAGCTCATCCTGGCCTATGCTGGCGGCTTATACGGCGGCAAGCGCGATTTGCGGGTCCTGTTCTCAGCCCTTGCTGAAAACATCAAACAGGGCGTTTTTACCAAGGAAGACTTGGTTTTCCGTTTTGCGGGCAGCGATTTGGACATTCTCCTGGGCTTTGCCCGCCCGTATGGCCTTGAGGGCATCATCAAGGGCCTGGGCCGGGTAGACAGGCAGACCGCGCTTTTGATGCAGCAGGATAGCGACATCCTGGTCATCTGCTCCCACAACACCAAGCAGGACCAGGGCATTTTGACCGGCAAAGCCTTTGAGACCCTGATGCTCTCCCGCCCGGTGTTGACCCTCATCAACGGAGACTTAAAGGGGAGCGAGCTGGGGCGCATGATGGACACCGTGAACGCGGGCTTTGTCTATGAGGAGGCCGACCACGCGGATGATTTCCCCGCGCTTTGCGCCTGGCTCAAGGAACGCTTTGGGGAAAAGCGCCTGTCCGGCCAAATCAATAGCACCCTTCTTGAGGACAAAAAGCAACAGTATTCCTACGAGGCCATTTCAAGGCAGCTCCTGGGCTATATCGGGGAGGGCCAGGCATGAAAACAATGGTTTTAAAAGCCCTGCGCCTCTTTCTGCGCCTGTTTTATCAGGATAAATGGCTATCTGGCAAATGGTTCACCAAGTATCGCGCCGGCTATCTCTGGGCCTTGACCTCCCTCCCCCGCAAGCTCTTAACCGGGCAGCCCTGGCCATCCTCCAAACACAACCTGATTCAAAACCCCAAGCGGCTGCAGATTGACCCTTCCAGCCTCAATTGCTTAATGGGCCGCGGCTGCTACTTCCAAAACCAGCGCGCGGACATCAAAATCGGCAAGGATGTCTATATCGCCAACAATGTTGGCCTCATCACCCAAAACCATGACCCCAAGGACCTGGACGCCCATTTGCCGGGCAGCGACATTGTTATTGAGGACAACTGCTGGATCGGCATGAACTGTGTCATCCTCCCGGGCGTCACCTTGGGCCCGGGCACGGTGGTGGGCGCTGGGGCGGTGGTCACCAAAAGCTTTCCGGAGGGCCGCTGTGTGATTGCCGGAAACCCGGCAAGGTTGCTTAAAAAACTGGACGAAGGGGAGGAAGGCGCTTGAGCGGCTTATTGCATAAGTTAAAGGGCAACCGCTTTTTCCGCTCCCTGATGATGCTCTCAACCGGCACCATCATCGCGCAACTGCTGGCGGTCTTGGTGTCCCCGCTCTTAACCCGCCTCTTAAGCGAGTATGAGCTGGCCCTCTTTGCCTTTGCCCTATCCATCGTCAACACCTTCCAGGCCGCTGTTAATGGCGCTTATAACAATGGCATCGTGGTGGAGGAGGACGAGCACAAGGTGCATGCCCTCATCAAGCTGTCCCTGATCGTGGGCGTCATTTTAAGCGTTCTCATCGGCATTGGCAGCTATCTGTACATCATCTTCTTCTCCAAGGACAATTACCCGGCCCTGCTCATTGCGGCCTTTGTCCTTTTGACCTTGCTGTCCACCGGGCTGATTCAAACGCTGACCGCCTACAATAACCGCCGCAAGGATTACAAGACCATCGCGGCAGTGGGCGTGTACCGTTCGGTCTTCCAAAACCTGGGCAATGTGCTCTCAGGCCTCCTGCGTTTGGGCGCGCCAGGGCTCTTGTTTAGCTATGTTCTGGGCAATGCCGCTGGCATCAGGCGCCAGGCCAAGGAGATCAAGCCTGAAATCCCGGCCATCCGAGCCGTCCCCACAAGGGAGGTCAAGGCAGTCGCCAGGGAAAACTACCGCTATCCCCTGTTCACAGCGCCCTCTTATTTCATCAACAGCCTCAGCTTCTCCTCCATCACCTTTTTTATTGAAGCCCTTTTTGAGTTCCGCCTGCTGGCTTATTATTCCATGTCCATGCGCATCTTGGGCCTGCCCCTGGCCTTGATCAGCGCCAATGTGGGCAAGATTTTTATGGCGGATGCCTCCAATGAGTTCAACAAAACGGGGACCTTTCGGCGTACGTTTAACCGCATGTCCCTCTTCCTCATGGCCATTGCCTTGCCCATGGGCATCGTGATGTTCTTTTTCGCTCCACCCCTGAGCCGTTGGGCCTTTGGCCCAGGCTGGGAGGTAGCCGGGGAATACATCAAGATTCTAACGCCCATGTTTTTAATCCGCTTTATCGCCACCGCTGTCTCCCCAGGCTACATGATTTGCGGCAAGCAGCGCACGGATGCCTTTTTACAAGCCCTTTTGCTCATCGCCTCCGTGTCCGCCTTTTTGCTGGCCCGCTGGCAGCACTACCCGATTGAGTCCTTTTTATGGGCCATCTCAGTCTTCAAGTCCCTAGTCTACCTGGTCTACTTTATGATGTTATGGTGGTACGCGCGCAAACCCCGCGTTACCGCCCAACAAGGAGGAACAAATTGATTTTGACCGTCGTGGGCGCCCGCCCGCAGTTTATCAAGGCCGCTGCCCTCTCCCGCGTATTGCGGCGTGAGCAAAAAGAGATTCTGGTTCACACCGGCCAGCATTATGACGCCAACATGTCCGAGGTCTTCTTTACCGAGCTGGACATCCCGCACCCAGACTACAACCTGGGCATTGCCGGGGGCAGCCACGGGGTGATGACCGCCCGGATGCTGATCGCGCTGGAGGAGGTCATGGTCAAGGAAAAGCCGGACCGTGTCCTGGTCTTTGGGGATACCAATTCCACCCTGGCCGCTGCCCTGGCTGCTGTGAAACTGCAGATTCCCCTGGCGCACGTAGAGGCCGGCAACCGTGTGGGCACGCTGAAGAACCCGGAGGAAGTCAACCGCATTATGACCGACCATGCTTCCACCTGGCGCTTTGCCTGCGTAAAAAGCGCCATGGAAGAACTGAAGAAGGAAAACCTGCTATCCGGCGCCCACCTGGTGGGTGACCCAATGTATGACGCCTACCTGTATTATAAGGACAAGAGCGAAAACAGGGAGTTAAACGACCTCTTTGACCTGGATGGTCAGGCAGTCACCCTGCCCCGGCAGTTTTATTACATGACCTGCCACCGCCAGGAAAACACTGACGACCTTCAAAAATTGGATCAGATTTTGCAGGCCATGGACAGCCTGGACGCCCCCACCATCTACCCTGTTCACCCCAGAAACCGAAAGGATGTTCAGGAACTGATCCAGCAAAAGGGCTACCGCCAAATCCTCTTTGTGCAGCCGGTGGGCTATTTGTCCTCCATCTACATGGTCAGCCACGCTAAACAGATCGTGACCGATTCCGGCGGCGTGCAGCGTGAGGCCTTTTTTGCCGGCGTGCAGTGCGTGTCCGTTTTGGACTTTGTTTGCTGGCCAGAGACCATGGTGGACAACCGCAATCAGCTGTCCAGCCCGGACAAGGGGCAGATATTAACCGCCCTTTCAAAGCCCATGCGCATCAACCCTGCCTACCAGCCCTTTGGCGATGGTCAGGCCTGCCAGCAGATCACCCGGCTTTTGGCCGAATAAAGAAAGGGACGAAGAAAAATGAGCAAAGCTTTATCCTATGCCCTCATCGGCTGTGGCCGGATTTCCCCCAACCACATTGCGGCCGCCAAGGAAAACGGGTTTGACATCGTGGCCATCTGCGACATCGTGCCGGAGAACATGACGGACAAGATGCTCAAGTTTGACTTGCCCAAGTCCGTCAAGCAGTACACCGATTACAAGGAGCTACTCCAGAATGAGCAGGTGGATTTGATTGCCATTTGCACCGAATCGGGCAAGCACGCGCCCATTGCGCTTGATTGCATTGACGCGGGTGTCAACCTGATCATCGAAAAGCCGATGGCCCTGTCCATTGAGGACGCCGATGAAATCATCAGGCGCGCGGAGGAAAAGGGCGTCAAGGTCTCCGCCTGCCACCAAAACCGCTTCAACAAATCCGTCCGGGTCATCAGGGACGCGATTGAGAAAAAGCGCTTTGGCCGCCTCTTTCACGGCGCTGCCCACATCAGGTGGAACCGTGGATGGGAGTATTATTCCAGGGCCAAATGGCGCGGCACCTGGGAGCAGGATGGCGGCGCGCTGATGAACCAGTGCATCCACAACATCGACCTCTTGCGGTGGATGATGGGGGATGAGATTGAGGAAGTCTTTGCCTATACCGACAAATTAAACCATCCTTATATCCAGGCGGAGGATTTGGGCTTGGCCCTCATCCGCTTTAAGAACGGGGCCTATGGCCTGATTGAGGGCACCACCAACATCTACCCCAAGAACCTGGAGGAAACCCTCTACATCTTTGGCGAAAAGGGCACGGTCAAGGCTGGCGGCCAGTCCGTCAACGTGATTGACGAATGGAATTTCTCAGACGCCCTGGATGACCCGGACACCATCAAAAGGGAGCACCATGAGAACCCGCCCAATGTCTACGGCTTTGGCCACATCCCCCTGTATGCCGATGTGGCGGATGCCATCAAGACCAACCGCGCCCCCTATGTGGACGCTTATGCTGGCAAGCGCGCTCTGGAACTGGTCCTGGCCATCTACCAGTCAGCGTTTACCGGCCAACCGGTGAAGTTGCCCTTGGTCTCCTGCTCCTCCATGGACTTTGTGGGCCTGTTTGACAAGGCGGGCCAATAAATGGATAAGCCATATTTTGTCCATGAGTCAAGCTACGTGGACGAGCCGGTCTCTATCGGCCAAGGCACCAAAATCTGGCATTTCTGCCATGTTCAAAAGGGAGCTGTCATTGGCGAAAACTGCTCCTTGGGGCAAAACGTCAACATTTCCAACAATGTAAAGATCGGCAATGGCGTGCGGATTCAGAACAATGTGGCGGTTTATGAGGGAGTAGAGATTGAGGACCATGTCTTTTGTGGCCCCTCCTGCGTCTTCACCAATGACCTAACCCCCAGGGCCAAGTACCCCAAGGGCCCCCAGGGTTTCTTAAAAACCCTGGTCAAAAAGGGCGCCTCCATCGGGGCCAATGCCACCATTGTCTGCGGTCACACAATCGGCGAATGGGCCCTCATCGCCTCAGGCGCTGTGGTGACCAAGGATGTGCCCAATCACGCGCTCATGGCTGGCGTCCCGGCCCGGCAAATCGGCTGGGCTTGCGAGTGCGGAATGCCCTTAAAGGAGCAGCTTGCCTGCGTTTCCTGTGGCAGATCCTATCAAATCATCAACCAAAATCTTGTGGAGGTATAGCATGCAGTTCCGTGATTTGGGCGCGCAGTATTTGCGCCTGAAACCTGAAATCGACCGCCGGGTGCAGGCCGTCATGGCGGACAGCAAGTTCATCTTTGGCCCGGAAGTAACGGAGCTTGAGCAGAAGCTGGCAGACTATGTGGGCGCCCGGCACTGCGTGTCCTGCGCCAATGGCACGGACGCCTTGCAGCTCTTGCTCATGGCCTGGGGCGTGGGGGAGGGGGACGCGGTCTTCACTTCGGACTTCACCTTCTTTGCCTCTGCCGGTAGTGCCTCCATCCTGGGCGCCACGCCCATCCTGGTGGATGTGGATGAGCGCACCTTCAACATTTGCCCGGACGCGCTAGAAAAGGCGATTGAAAAAGTGCTCAGGGAAGGCAAGCTCACCCCCAAGGTCATCGTGCCGGTAGACCTCTTTGGCCTGCCTGCGGACTATGACCGCATTGAAGCCCTTGCGAAAAAATATAAGCTCCTGGTGCTGGAAGACGGTGCCCAGGGCTTTGGCGGGGATATCAGGGGCAAGCGCGTTTGCGCCTTTGGCGACGCGGCGACCACCTCCTTCTTTCCAGCCAAGCCGCTGGGCTGCTATGGGGATGGCGGGGCCATCTTCACCAATGACAATGAGATGGATGTCCTTTTACGCTCCCTCAGGGCCCAGGGCCGCTCACCTGAGGACAAGTACGACAACCAGTTAATCGGCATGAACTCCCGCCTGGACACCTTGCAGGCGGCCATCCTCCTGCCCAAACTGGAGGCCTTTATCGGGGAAGAGCTGGAGGCGGTCAACCGCGTGGCTGCAGCCTATACCAAGGGGCTTTCAGGCGTTGTGACAACGCCCTACACCCCGGAGGGCTATTATTCCTCCTGGGCGCAGTACACCATCCTGCTCAAGGACAAGGCTCAGCGCGACGGCCTCAAGGCCAGGTTGCAGGAGCAGGGCATCCCCTCCATGATCTACTACCCCCGTGGACTGCATCAGCAGACAGCCTATGCCCACATGCAATTAAGCGATAGCGATTTCCCGGTCACCACCAGCTTGACCCAAAGGGTTTTAAGCCTGCCCATGCATCCTTACTTGACCAAGGAAGATATCCAAAAGGTGATCTTGGCGGTTCGTTCAAGCCTCTGATGCCTTTTTATTGGCAATTTAGGCCTGCAAGTGGTACACTGTTTCCGCCATTGGGCGAAGGAGATGTTCAGTGAAGCTTCGTTTTCCATCCGGTCGGCGCGCCAGACACGCGGTCCTGGTCCTGATTGACCTCATCTGTCTGGTTGCGGCCATTGCGCTGGTGTTTGGGATTTATCCCTCCTCCACCATGCGCCTCACCATCCAAACCAAGTTCATGCACGGGGCCATCCTCTTGGGCTGCATTTTCTTCATGCGCCTGGTTTTCCGCGTCTATTCGCAGTCCTGGCGCTATGCCAATGAGTCGGCCTACCTGCTGTTCATCTTTGCCGATGCCCTGGGGGCAGCCCTTTATTTCTTCATCAGCAATACCTTTATGGTCTGGAAGATATCGGCCATCCACACCTTCTCCGTGGTCGCCATGTCCTTAATCCTCACCCTTTCCTGCCGCTTCTTGTACCAGTGGCAGCGCGCTGTGGAGCGCAGCCCCATTAAAATCAGCAAGCTCAAGGATAAAAAAAGCAAGGCGCTCAGCGCCCCTTTACAGACGCGCATTGCCATTGTGGGGGCCAGCGAAATGGGCATCCAATTGGCGAGGGAGCTTTTGAGCGATAAAAACGCCAAATACCTGCCCGTCTGTTTTTTGGACAACCACCCCGGCAAGGTGGGCAATTTTATCTTGAACCTCAGGGTTTACCCGGAGGATGAGTCCGTCGCCCTCACCGCGCAAAAGATGAACGTGGATACCTTTGTCATCACCATCCCGGACAAGGACGCGGCCTTTTTGCAGAAGCTCTTTCTGTTTTATAAGCAGTTTGGCCGCAAGGTGCTCATCTATGATTTCCCCGCGGACCGCTTGCTTCAGGACGGCCAGTCCAAAACCATCCGCGAAATCAATATTGAGGATTTATTGCCAAGGGAGAAGATTGCCTCCTTAGGCGCTGGTAAAAATGAGTTTTATCAGGGCCAGACCATCCTGGTCACTGGCGCTGGCGGCTCCATCGGCAGCGAATTATGCCGTCAGCTGCTCTTGATGGAGCCTAAGACCTTGGTTTTATTGGACATCTACGAAAACAGCGTCTATGACTTGCAAAATGAGCTTTTGGATCGCAAAACGGCCACCAAGGTTCAGGTGGAAATCGCCTCTGTCAGGGACAGGCGCAAGATTGATGAGATCATGGCCCGCTACAAGCCCAGCTTTGTCTTCCATGCCGCCGCGCACAAGCATGTGCCCTTGATGGAGCACAATCCGGAAGAAGCCATCAAAAACAACGTCTTTGGCACCGAAAACATGGTCCTGGCTGCCGAAGCCCACGGGGTCAAGCGCTTTATCCTGATTTCCACGGACAAGGCTGTCAACCCCACCAATGTCATGGGCGCTTCTAAGCGCCTGTGTGAGATGATTATCCAAAGCCGCAAGGATAGCCAGACCGCCTTTGTCGCGGTGCGCTTTGGCAATGTGCTCAACTCCAACGGCTCTGTCATCCCGCTTTTCCTGCGTCAGATCAAGTCCGGCGGCCCGGTCACGGTCACGGACAAGCGCATTGTCCGCTTCTTCATGATGATTTCAGAGGCCGCCCAGTTGGTGCTGCAGACCGGTTGCCGCGCTGAAAAGGGCGACATCTATGTGCTCAACATGGGCTCTCAGGTCAAAATACTGGACCTGGCTGAAAACCTCATCCGCTTGAGCGGCTATACCCCCTATCAGGACATCGACATCAAGGAAGTTGGCCTCAGGCCTGGTGAAAAGCTCTACGAAGAAATCCTGGTGGACAACAACAGTCAGTTAAAGACCGATGACCAGCGCATCTTCATTGAGCGCGAAGCTGGCCCCAGCCGGGAGGAAGTAAGAGCCAAGCTGGATGTGTTGCAGGCTGCCCTTGAAAAGAAGGAACAGAGCGCCATTGTGGAGGCGGTCCGGCAGACCGTGCCCACCTACCACGACGCGGATGAAGTCAACCAAATCGCCATTAAAATCCAAACGGAATACATCAAGCCACAAGAGGCACTCAAGGAGGAAGCCTGATATGCGTCACATCGAACTCACCCCCAGGGAGGTGCTCATTGCCATCCTACGCCGGTGGAAGATGGTTGTTTTGCTGGGTCTGACCCTGGCCATTTTGGTGGGCGGGTACAGCTACCTAACCCAGTCCCAGGGCATGGGCGAATTGCAGGAGACTTACCAGGCGCAACTGGCTTCCTACCACGCCAACCTGGCGGCCAAGCAGTCTGGCATAGAGCAAAACACGGCCATTGCGGACGCGGCGGAGAAATACAACAGCAACAGCCTGTTGATGACGGTGGACCCTTATAACAAAGTGGTGGCCAACCTCACCTTCTCCGTCTCCGTTAAGCCTGATTCCTTCAACCTGGACCTGGCCAACCAGCGCACCCTGGGTTTTGTGGATTTGGGCCGGGTGCAGGCCACCCAATTGGTCAGCCGCTATCTGATTTTGGCCAACAGCGCCAATCTGGGTGAATTGTTTTCCGGCCTCCTGCCCCAGATGCCCGAGGACACCTACCTGCGGGAGATGGTCTTTGTCAGCCGCTATGCCCAGGAAGCCAAACTGGAGGGCGATGAGGGCCTGGTGACCATCCAGGTGACCGGCACCAAGGATTTTGACGCAGGGCTCGCCGCGCACAAGATGTATGAGTTTTTGCAGGGCAAGCAGCCCCTGCTTGAAGAAACCATCACTCCGCACACCTTGACCCTGCTGGAGGATGCCACCATCACCTCGGTTGACAATGAGTTGGCTACCAAGCAGGCGGAGCAGCGCAGCATCCACGCCACCGCGGTCTCTCAGATCACCACCCTTCGCAATGAGATCGAGGAACTGCATGATAAAAAGCCCTCTGAGCCCTCCTTATGGAAGTATGTGCTGAAAAACGCCCTCTTTGCCTTTGTGCTGGGCTTGATCATCGGCCTGGTCATCGCGGTCTTCCTCTACCTGTCCAAATTCCCCCTGCAATATGCCCTCCAGGTGCAGGACCAGCTCAAGGTCCCCTTCTTAGGCGGTGTCAAGCCCAAGAAAGGCTATCTGCTCACCGGGTATAAGAACAAATTGGCCGGGGACGGCCTCCTGTTGGAGGAAAAGGAGGCGCTCAACGTGGTTGCCGCCAACCTGGGGGAACTGGTCAAGCCCGGCAGCAGCATTCTTTTAAGCGGTGGTCTGACTGCCCGGGAGAATGCTGAGGTCGCCAAAAAGCTCAATGAGCAGCTCTCTGACAAAAATATTACAGTTCTCCCTGGAGATAGCCTGGGCAGCAGCGCGCAGACGGTGCGCGCCCTGGCAGAAACTCAGGGTGTCGTTCTCTTAGAGCGCCTGGATGACTCCCGCTTAAAGCGCGTGCTGTCTGATAAGGAAAGGCTGGAACTGATGGACAAGCCCCTTTTGGGCTATATGCTCGCCTAAGCTTTATGAAAGCGCCGCTGTTGTCCTCCTTTGCAAGGCGCGTTCTGCTGATTGTTTTATCAGCAGCGCTTCTTGTGTCGCCCATCATCATTTCTGCCCAGACTGTAAAGCCCATGCGTATCCTGCTCTTGGGGACGGACCGCCTGGGCTATCGCACGGTTTCGGAGGAGGAATCCCTCTCCCGCGCGGACGCCATCTTGGTCCTCACCATCCTGCCTGGCAGCGGGCAGGTCCGTGCGCTGAGCGTGGAGCGGGATTACCAGGTCAGTTTGCCCCAGGATCTGGGCATCAACAAATTGTCCACCGCCACCTATTTTGGTGGCTCCCAATTGGCGCTTCAGGCTGTCAACGGCCTGTTTGGGACCGATTTGGCGTATTA
>CAYOOZ010000001.1:0-7706 GCA_964405705.1 uncultured Christensenella sp. | reverse complement strand
GCGCCGTTGGCATCATTGACAGCCTGGGCGGCATTGAGCTGGAGGTAAAGGAAGAGGAACTGGCCGTCGTCAATGCCTCCCCGATCATTACACCCAAGGCTGTGGCGGGAACACGCTATTTTGACGGCAAGCAGGCCCAGGCCTTCATGCGCGTGCGGGACATGAACATCAACCCCATTGAGTCCAATGCCCAGCGCAATGAGCGGCAAATGCGCGTCATCTCCGCCATCTTAAAGCGCCTGCCCCAGATGGGCATGAAGGAAGCCCTGGCGGTGGCCAGCGATATCCTGCCCATGATCTCCACCAACATGCCCGTTTTTGATCTGCTCTTGTTCGTCCAATCCATCCTCCAGGGTGGCCTGGATGTGGACATGGTCTATCAGCGTTCCCCCTCCACCCCTTTTAAGACCAAACGCGTCAACATGCACCTGGTGGTTCAGGTGACAGATATGGAACAAGAAATCAAGGCTGTCCGGGACTTTTTGCTGTACCCGGATCAATCTAATGTAGGAGAAAAGAAATGAAAAAAGCCCTTGCCCTCATCCTGGCCCTGGTGCTGTCCTTAGGCTCTTTGTCCGCTATGGCCCTGGGCATGACCTTTACCCACCCGGAGGTGGGGGAGCCCATGACCATCGGCTATGTCAATGACATGCCCTTCTTTAAAATCTATGGCTTCACCTATTACCAGGTTGTGGATCCCTTGACCCCCTACCGCGGCCTGTTGACCAACCCCACTTCCCTTGACACAGGCAAGATGCCGGACTTGGACACGGCCATCAATGCCATGTTGGACAGCGCTGAGGGCAAGGACGGCCTGACAACGCCCCTGGTCTTTGCCTTGTCCGGCGCGCTTGCGCCTTATCAGGCCCAGCTGTCCGAACTGGTCCGCGACAACAAGGTCAAGGCCATCAAGCTGCTCAACGGTTTTGAAGGCGCTGAAGGCTATGCCAAGCTCTCTGAAATCCCCGGTTTTGAGGAGGAGGACTTTAGCGAGTTTGCTGATAATTTTGTCGAGTTCAAGGTTCGCGTCGGCGAGGTTTTGTACAATTACCGCGTGATGCAGTTTTATGTAGAGGAAGAAAACTTCCACGAGTATTACTTTGAGCGCTACAATTTTGTTGAGGTGGACGGCGTCTGGCGCCTGCTGCGCCTCACCAAGGAATATGCCGATGTCACCGCTGAGCGGGAGGCCTATGTACATGGCCTGGTGGGCTATTCCCTCAACACTTCCTATGACAACCACCATGAGGCCATGCTGGACTTCATCTGGGGTGATGACCTGAAGGATACCTTGAGTCAGGCCGGCGCCGTGGAAGAAAACGGCCAGGTCGTCATCAAGGAGGGCACCCTTTACCGCATTCCAGCCCAGATTAAAATGAGCTTTGAGGACGGGCTCTCCCGCATTGACTATACCTTTGCCAATGAGCTGTCCTTTTATGCTGCCTTCATCTCCCTGTACAACCGCTACGCCGACCCCGTCATGGTTTTTGAAAACGGCGACATGACCTGGTCACTGAACGACACATATCTCCACCTGGTGTATGATGAAAAAACACCTTCCTTGCAGGTTGTACGCGAAGCTGACATGGTGGAGTCCTTCTGATTTGCGCAGCGCATCAGAAATCTGGTAAGATAAGCCGAATTCGGCGAAAGGAATCTGATCATGAAGAAGATTATCGCGCTCGTCCTGTTGCTAATGATGCTGTTTCCCCTGGTGATTGCTGAGGAAGTGGCGGAAGTGCCCAATGATGGCGTCATCAACACCGTCATCCCCACCGTTTTAACCCGCAGCATTCAATTAAAGGGCAAAAAGGCGGACGGCAGCGTCCCCAACAACCCTGTCATCCCAGGCATCAGCCCCACCACCGGCCTGCCCAAGGCGGACAGCAAGTATGTGGTTGTCCTCTCCCAGATTGACAACAACCTGGGCGCCCTGCCCCAATGGGGCTTAAAGCAGGCGGACATCATGTACGAACTGCCCATCTCCGGCAACGGCTGGACCAGGCTGACCGCCCTGTACTCAGACACCATCCCCCAAGAGGCGGGCCCGGTCCGCTCCGCCCGCGTAATGCACGCGGAATTGCGTGAGGAATGGGATGCCCTTCTGCTCCACTATGGTGAGCAGACGGCGGACGGCAGCAACTTCCGCGAAATCATCCGCAAGTTTGGTGTTCCCGCCAAGGGGCTGGAGATGGACGGCATTGGCAACAAGTATTCCGCCCTCTTCCCCCGGGTGAAATATCATAGGGCGCCCCACAACGTCTCTGGCCAGGTGCAGCAGCTCTTAGCCCAGGTGCCTGATCAGAACTACCCCTTCCCGGTGCGGCCTTATCTGTTTGACAGCGCTGCCACCTACCAGGGCCCGGACGCGCACAAGATCACCGTCACCCATAAAAAGAACGAGTCCACCCAGGCCACCTATTTCTATGACCTGGCCAAGAATGCCTACCTGCGCTTAACGGCCAAGGGCATTTATACGGACTATTTGGACCCGGACACCACCTTGTATTACAGCAATGTCATCGTCCAGCGCACCAAGCTCAGCTTTAACAAGCGCTCCCAGAACCCCATGCTGCCGGACATCGTGGGCAGCGGCGCTGCTGACATCTTCATTGGCGGCAAGTACATTGAGGGCGGCTGGTACCGCGCCAGCATGCAGAGCCGCACCATCTTCTACGACCAGAATGGCGAGGAGATCGTGCTCCAGCCCGGCAAGACCTGGATTACCATCAATGGCGAGGACACAGAGGTCACCTATGACAACAAGCATGACGCCAACACCCTGGCCTATTACAATGTCATGGGTAAACTGCCCAAGTATACCCTGCTGCAGCTGGGGGACAGGGGCGAGGAAGTGCGCAAGATGAAGCAGGCCTTGTATGAGCAGGGCTTCATCCGCACCAGCAAGTTCAACAACCGCTTCCAGGAAAACACCATCCCCTTGGTCCAGGCTTTTGAGGCCGCCAAGGGCCTGCCGGTGGACGGCATCGCGGACAGCCTGATGCTGGCCATCCTCTATGGCGAAACCATCCCGGGCATCGGCGGCCCCGAGGCGACCCCGGCCACGGATAGCACCTTGTTAACCGTTAATGAAACACCGGAGCAGCCCGCGGTGGAAGACACCACCCAGGTGCAAAGCGAGGAACCGGCTGTGGTAGTAACACCGGCCCCCACCCTGGAGCCGACCGTTGCGCCCACCATCCCGCCAACGCCCATCCCCACCCTGGAACCCACGGCCGAGCCCACGGCTGAACCGACCGCAGAGCCCACTGAAGAGCCTGCCGCCGCCCCAACCCCCTTTGTGGGCGAGCGCAAGGCCACGGTTGTCACCAGCAACAAGGGCCCGCTGAATGTCCGCAAGGAAGCCAAGGGCAGCTCCAAACTGCTGATGCGCGTGCCCTTTGGGACAGAGGTCATCGTCCTTGAAGAGAATGGCGAGTGGTGCAAGATCCGCGTAGGTACGCGGGAAGGCTATGCCATGACCAAGTTCCTGGTTTACATCGACTAAGCAAATTTCAATTCTAAAAGCCCGGAGGAAGCGAAACCTCCGGGCTTTTCGGCATTCTGTATTCCTGGGATGAGTTTCTGGAATCAGACCTCAGCCACCAGGTCCTCCATCCCATAGATGCCGGGGGACTTGCCCACAATGAATTGAGCGGCCCTGAGCGCGCCGGCTGCAAAGACAGCGCGGTCCTGGGCCATGTGGGTGAACAGCAAGGTCTCGCTGGGCCCATAAAAGCCCACCTCGTGCTCGCCCGCCACGCTGCCGCCCCGCACGGCGTGCAGGCCGATTTCCTCCTTCTCCCGCGCGCCAACCTGGCCCTCCCGGCCATAAACCGGACGGCTGTCTTTGCGCTTGACTGCCTCATACAAGGCCAGCGCTGTGCCAGAGGGGCTGTCGACCTTCTGGTTGTGGTGTTTTTCAACAATTTCAATGTCAAAGCCGCTGAGCATATTGGCCGCTTCCTTCACCAGGCGGCGCAGGACATAGACGCCCAGGGACATGTTCGCGGAACGGAAAATGGCAATGCTGCCCGTGGCCGCCTTGATCAAGGCCTCCTCCTGCATGGTATAGCCCGTGGTGCAAAGGACACAGGGCAAATTGCGCGCGGTGGCAAATTCCAGGATGCCTGGAAGCGCCTGGGGCGCTGAAAAATCAATCAGCACCTCCGCGTTTTCCCTGACCTCCCGGATGTCCGTGTACATGGGGAAGGGGGTGTTTCTGGTGACATGGCTGTCCACCCCTGCTGTAATAATAAAGTTATACGCGTCCGCGTCCCTTGCGATGAGCCGGCCCATGCGCCCATTGGCGCCGGTAATGATCAGGTTTTTCATATCAGCTCCAATTTCTCCATCTCTTTTTTCAGGATGGCGTGGTTCTTTTCAGACAGCGGAATCAGGGGCAGCCGTACCCGGTTTTCACACAGGCCCAGCAGGTGCGCGCCAGCTTTGGCCGGGATGGGGTTGGTTTCGGTGAAGAGCGCGTGAATCAGGGGCATCAGCTCCTTTTGCAGGGCGGCCGCATGCTTTATTTCGCCGTTTAGCATGGCGCTGGTCAGCTTTGAGAAGAGGGCAGGGGCCACGTTGGAGGCCACGGAGATGACCCCCAGGCCGCCCAAGGCCATGACGGGCACAATGACCTCATCCGTGCCCGAGTAAAAGGCTAGTTCATCCATGCATAGGCGCATCATGTCCGTGATTTGGATCAAATCTCCGGAGGCCTCCTTCATGGCCACGATGTTCTCATGCGGCGCTAAGGCGGCCAAGGTCTCTGGAAGCATGTTCAGCCCGGTCCGGGCAGGCACGTTGTACATGATGATAGGCAAGCTGCCCTCATCCGCTATGGCGGTGTAGTGCGCGATGAGGCCCTGTTGGGTGGTCTTGTTGTAATAGGGGGTTACGCACAATTGGGCCTGTGCGCCCAGCTTCTTGGCCTTTTTGGCCTGCTTGATGACATGGGCGGTGTTGTTGCCGCCCGTCCCCGCGATGACCGGCACGCGGCCCTGCGCTGCTTCAAGGACGGTCTGTACGGTTTCCTCCCATTCGCTCTCCTCCATGGTGGAAGGCTCGCCCGTGGTTCCGCACGCGATGAGCGCGCTGACACCCTGCTTAATCTGCCAGTCCACCAGGTTTCTTAAGGCCTTTTTGTCCACCCCGGATTCTGTAAAAGGGGTGATGAGGGCTGTTGCGGTGCCGGTAAAAATGGGTGTTTTCATGGCTGCCTCCTTAAGGTGATGGGATGTAGTCTTGCTTGCACAATTGCTCCGCCATCAAAACAGCACCGCCCGCGGCACCCCTTAGGGTGTTGTGCGACAGGCAGATGAAGCGCCAGTCCAAAAGCTTGTCCTCTTTGAGCTGGCCCACGGTGATGGCCATGCCGTTCCCGGCATCCCGGTCCAGCGCGGTTTGGGGCCTGTCCTCCTCTATCTTATAGATGATAAAGGGGTCGGGGGCTGAGGGCAGCCCCAGCTCCTGGGGCAATGTCTTAAAATCATTCAGCCGGGCCACGATTTGCTCCCTGTCCGGCTTATGCCGGAATTTGACCGATACTGCCGCCAAATGTCCGTCGCTCACCGGCACCCTGATGCATTTGGCGCTGATGAGGGGCAGTTGCGCGGGGGTCACCCTGTCCAATTCCTTGCTGAGCTGGCCCCAGATCTTCAGCGGCTCCTGCTCGCTTTTTTCATCCTCCCCGGAGATGAGGGGGTTGACGTTGTCCGCCATCTCCGGCCAGGTGGCCAGGGTTTTGCCCGCGCCGCTCAAGGCCTGGTAGGTACAAACAGAGACCGCGGTTGGCTCAAACTCCATCAGCGCGTGAATGATGGGGACAAAACTTTGGATAGAGCAGTTGGGTTTCACCGCGATGAAGCCCGTTTTGGTACCCAGGCGTTTTCTTTGCTGGTGGATGACCTGGGCATGCTCCGGGTTGATTTCCGGTATCAGCATGGGCACGTCCGCGATCAGCCGGGCGGCAGAGTTGCAGCTGATGACGGGGATTTCGGCTTTGGCATAGCGTGTTTCCAGGGCCAGGGTCTCTGTTTTGTCCATGGAGACCGCGCAGAACACAAAATCCACCTGGCTGGCAATGGTTTCAACCTCGCCCGCGTCCAAAACCTGCATGGTAAGCAGCCGCTTGGGGATGGGCGATTTCATTTGCCAGCGGCCTTCCATGGCTTTTTCATAGCTTTGCCCCGCGCTCTTGGCGCTGGCCGCCAGGGATGCCACTTCAAACCAGGGGTGGTTTTCAAGGAGGGTGATCAGCCGCTGCCCCACCATGCCGGTGGCGCCCAAGATGCCCACTGCGTATTTTTTCATACCATCGCTTCCTTTTTTGTATAAAAATCCCCGGCGCAAACCGGCCGGGGAATGGGCTTACTTCACGCCGATTCGCCTGAAGGTTTCCATGCTCAGCCGGGCGTCCTCAAAGGGGGATTCCGAGTAGGGCTCATCCTGTTCCAGCACCAGCCAGACAGCGCCCGCGTCAATCGCGGCCTCAACCAAGGCTTCCGGCTCCTGGGAGCCATGGCCAAAGGGGCGGTAGGAGAAGCCGCTGCGGTCAATCACCTCATCCTCATTTAAGCCGATGAGGGCATAGGGGGTGCGGCCAGAGTTGTCAGACACAAAGTCCTTGATGTGCACCACTGGCGCGCGTCCCTTGTAGGAGGCTAAGTAGGTGATGGGGTCAACACCCGCGTATTTCACCCAGCAGGTATCAATTTCTGTCTGTAAAAGGTCCGCGGGCACCGCCTGAAAGATGAAATCCAGCCCGTAAATGCCGGACACCTTTAGAAACTCAAAGTCATGGTTGTGGTAAAGAAGGGTGATGCCCGCTTCCTCGCACTTTAGCCCAAAGCGGAAAATCTGGTTTAAGACCTTCGCAAAGCCGGGCATGCCGGGGCGGTCTTCCTCTCCCAGGTAGGGCACGGCGATGTAGGGCGTGCCCAGTTCCTTGTGATAGGCGATTACCTTGTCCGCGTCCGCCTGGATGGCCTGCAGCGGCACATGGCTGGACACTGCTTCAAGGCCGATTTCCTTCAGCAGTTTTTTCATGTCCTGGGCGGAGTAATCATAAAACCCGGCAAATTCCACCCCGTCAAAGCCCAGCTCCTTGACTCTTTTAAGCGTACCGACCACGTCCTTGGCCATTTCGTTGCGCACGCAGTAAAGCTGATAAGCCACCGGCATCTTTTTCATCTTGTTTACCTCTTAATCAAAGTAGTAGGGCTCGCCGCTCTGCGCACTCTTGTAGATGGCTTCCAGAATGCGGGTCACCACAATGGCCTGCTCGGGCAGCACGCACAATTCGCCCTTGTCACGGATGGCGTCATGGAAGGTCTTTTGCTCCAGCACCTGGGGGCTGGCAGAGTCGCCTTCGTAAAACGCCACAGAACCGGCCTTCAGGTCGGGGGTTTCCACAAACTGGCGGCCATGGCGCACGCCATTGATGCGCAGCCCCTCATGGAAGTCAGCGCCGCCCTTGGTGCCAGACAGGGTGGTGGTCGCTTCTTCCACTTCCAAGGTGTTCAAGGCCCAGGCGGCGGAGAGCATGATGGTGGCGCCGTTTTCCATGACCACAAAGCCAAAGGCGCTGTCTTCCACGGTGAACTTATCCACGTCCCAGTCGCCCCAGGCGTTGGCCGTGTTGCGATCCTTGTTCAGCTTGTGGTAGACGGTCCCAACGGCGTACTTGGGCTTGTAGTTGTCCA